>CAJCII010000217.1 GCA_903970335.1 Bacteroidota bacterium
TTTTCGCTGATTTCATCCCAAAACCTCCTTAAGTTGATGCCATTCGGGACGGACACGCGGTCGTCTTCGACACCGTCACCTATCCGAATTGGCAAAAGACGAAATACTGCTATTTTGATAACCACGGAGACCAGCGCTTGAAGGAGATCAAAAATTACGTTTGGGGCATGATCAGTAATACGCCGCTATCGGATTTCCAGTACACGTATAATGCCGTCGGAACCATCGCCACGTGGCAGCAGCAGACCGATGCGAATACGCCGATTGTCAACACGCTGAGTTACGGTGGCGCCGACCAGTTGACCGGGTCGGTGCAAAGCGGTGGCGGCAGTGCGTATAACAATTACGCCTACGACCCCGCGGGCAATCGCCTCTCCGAAACCACCGGGAGCGGCACCGTCAACGGCCAGTTCAACCACCTCAATCAACTCGTCGGCTACGGTTCCACCGCCTCGGCCACCACCACCGCGCAAGCAGGGGACAGGCACGAAAGCCATCCACTTAAGCAGTGAAAAAGTGGAACCATCTTCTTACGCCTCTAACTCCTTGATCTGCTCGAAATGCCGGTCCTTGTGGACCACCTCCGCCCCATGAAACCGGGCGCACGCCGCAATCAGCAGGTCGGCAGCCGGGAAGGTAAAACCCTTCGCACGCGTCAGCCGGGCCAGCTCGTAGGCCCCATTCCACACCGATTCGGATGTCTCCAGATCACGAATGCTGCGCCGTAATTCTTCCAGTCTTGGAATTTCCTTCGTGTGGGCGCCCGCCCATAATTCCAATCGAACCATATGGCACCAGGCGGCGCGGTCGTCTTCGATCAGCGCATGCACCTCGGCCCTGATCTTGGGGTCGCCACGAACTCGCAATGCCTCGACCCACGCCGACGTATCGATCAGGACAAACGACCGCGAAACGATCAACCGTCCTCCCTCATGCGCCGCAGTTCTTCCTGGGTCATGATCCCGTCCATCGTCCCAAGGAAGCCAAGAACCCTCTTTAGGCGTTGCCGCCGATTATACTCCTCCATCGCCGTCACGATCGCCTCCCGCTTGGTCTTCGCCTGGCAGTGCTGCATCGCCTCCTTCAGCGTCTCCTCGGGAATATCGACCGTGGTTTTCATGATTCCAAATTACCCGATTTTGGATTCCTCCGCAATCTAATCTGGAATCCTTCAAGCCGGATCTAGGTACTTTCCGGTCGTTTTCAACCTCCACCCCCTCCCGACGCAAAAGTCAACACCCCAACCCCTTCCCTCCCAACGCCTTCCACTCAATGCCCAGTCTGACCTAATTTTACAAGCCATTTAGGCCGTTTAGGCCTCCTCCGCCATCCGCGCCACGATCTCCGCCCCAATGGCCAGGGACGCCGTCGCCGCCGGCGACGGGGCATTGACCACATGCAAGGCCCGGGCCTGCCGGATCAGGGAGAAGTCTTGGACCAGCTCCCCCGAGGGGTGCATCGCCTGCGCCCGCACCCCCGCCCCACCCGGACTCAGGTCCCCCAACCGCAGCTCCGGCACCAGCCTCTGCAGCGAGGCGCAGAACAGCCGCTTGCTCAGGGACCGCCGGACCTCGTCCCAGCACATCCGCCGGTGCCTCCCCATGAAGCGCCACAGCCCGGGATACCCGAGGGCATCCGCCAGGTCGACCAGGTTCAGGTCCAGCTTCCGGTACCCCTCCCGCGCGCAGGCCAGGACGGCATTCGGCCCGGCCTCGACCCCGCCGTGGATCAGCCGGGTAAAGTGGACCCCGAGGAACGGAAAGTGGAGGTCCGGCACGGGATAGATCAGGTGCCGGACGAGGCCCTGCCGCTCCGGGCTCAACTGGTAGTACTCCCCACGAAACGGGACGATCTTCACCTCGGGCACCTCCCCGGCCAAAGCGGCCACCCGATCCGAGTGGAGGCCAGCGCAATTCACGAGGTAATCGGCGTCGACTTCCCCCGAGGTGGTGAGCAGCTTCCAGCCCTTGCCATCCGGCACGATTTGGCGGACGCGACTGAGGAAGCGGACCGTCCCGCCGAGCGCCTCGATTTCCGTGACCAACCGGGCACAGACCTGGGCGTAATCGACAATACCTTCCTCGGGAACATGGAGGGCTGCGACCCCGCCGACGTGCGGTTCGATCTCCAGCATTTCCTCCCGCCCGAGTAGGCGGACGCCGGTGAGCCCGTTGGCCTCGGCGCGCTCGCGGAGCTGGTGAAGTCGCTGCTGTTCGTCGGCGTCGGTGGCGACCACGAGCTTGCCGCAGATTTCATGGGCGATGCCGTGCTGCCGGCAGAAGTCGACCATCTGGCGAATGCCCGAGACGGCGAGGCGCGCCTTGAGCGATCCCGGCTTGTAGTAGAGGCCGGCGTGGAGGACGCCGCTGTTGTGGGTGCTTTGGTGGCGACCCGGCCCGGCTTCCTTTTCGAGGACAACGACGGTCGAGGCGGGTTGGGTTTGCAGAAGCCGATAGGCGGTGGCAAGCCCGACGATTCCCCCTCCGACGATGACGACCCGAGATGGCATGTTCGGCACGACGTTAGGGGCGGGCGGCAAATGAGGTCAAGACTGTGCGTCAGACCGACGGCGACAGCGCAAGGCGAATGAATATCCTTGTTGGGGCAAATGAAATTTGGTTCGATTAAATTTCGCCTTACCGGCGGACGGAAATGACCGACGATTTTTTTATTGCCCACTCCGATCGACCGATCGCCTGCCCGAAGCGGTACGATGGCTTCGGCCTTAACGCCGCGTGGAGGTCCCGGACCAGCTTATGAAGGAACGCATTTTTGTCATCGGATCGAATGCCTATACGGCTGCGGCGTTTATCGATTATTGCCTGGAGCAAGGGCTGGAAATCCAGGGCTGCAGCCGCTCGGCGGAACTGGCGACGCCGTTTCTGCCTTACAAGTGGAAAAAAGAAACGGCCCCATCGGGCAGCTTTGAATTTACCCAACTGGACCTGAATCATCACACGAACGAAATCGTGAAGAACATCCGGGACTTCGGTCCGGAGATGGTGGTGAATTTCGCGGCGCAGAGCATGGTGGCGGAAAGCTGGCTGCACCCAGACCATTGGTACGAGACGAATGTGGTGGCGAATGTGCGGCTGCACGACGAACTGCGCAAGTGCGCGTTCCTCCGCAATTACGTGCATGTCTCCACGCCGGAAGTTTACGGGACATGCAGCGGCCTGGTGCCGGAAAACACACCAATGAACCCAAGCACGCCGTATGCGGCCTCGCGCGCCGCGTGCGAACTGCATCTCTCCACGTTCTGGAAGAGGTACCAGTTTCCGTACAGCCTGACGCGGGCGGCGAATGTCTACGGTCCCGGCCAGCAACTCTACCGGATCATCCCGCGGACGATTTTCTTTTCCAAGACCGGACGCAGATTACCGCTGCACGGTGGCGGACACTCGGTGCGGTCCTTCATCCACGGACGGGATGTCGCGCGCGCGACACTGGCGCTGGCCCGGCAAAAGGGCGTGGGGCAGTGCTACCATCTTTCCACGAAGACGCACATTTCGATCCGAGACCTGGTCGGTAAAATCTGTACGCGACTCGGCCTGGCGCTGGAAGACGTTGCCGAAATCACCGAGGACCGTCCGGGTAAGGATGCGGCTTATCTTCTCGACAGCGCCAAGGCCAAGGCCGAGCTGGGATGGGAGCCCGAAATTTCGCTGGAGCAAGGCATCGAGGAAACGATCCGCTGGATCGAGGCAAACCTCGACGAACTAAAACAACAACCGGCCGACTACCAACACAAGGCATGACCACCAACACCATCCAACCCCGTCGCATTCTCGTTACCGGAGGCTGCGGGTACGTCGGCAGCGCACTGCTGCCCCATTTGCTGCGTCTCGGACATCACGTGCGCGCCATCGATTTGATCCTTTACTCCGACGCGGGCGTGAAGAGCCTGAAGGCCAGCCCCGAATTCGAACAATGGCAGAACCGCTTCGAACTAGTCGTGGGCGACCTGCGACACGAGGAGACGATGCGGGAGGCGTTGCGCGGCTGCGATACGGTGATTCACTTGGCGGCAATTTCGAACGATCCGACCGGAGAGCTGGACGAGGCGCTCACGCGGCAGGTGAATTTCGACGCGATCGGGATGATGCTGGCGCTGGCGAAGGAAGCCGGAGTGACCCGGTTCATCAATGCATCGTCGAGCAGCGTTTTCGGGATCAAGAATGTGCCGGACGTGACCGAGGAACTGGAGGCGGAACCGCTGACGTTCTACTCGAAGTACAAGGCGCTTTCCGAGTGGCTGGTAGTTGCGGCGGCATCGCGCGAGTTTTGCGCGGTAAATATCCGTCCCGCGACGATCTGCGGTTATTCGCCCCGGCAGCGTTTCGACCTGACGGTGAACAAGCTGACGGCGGATGCGGTGCGCAAGGGGGTAATTACGGTGCACGGCGGACAGCAGCGCCGACCGAATGTGGGCATGAGCGATGCGATCAATCTCTATGCGATATTGACCCAGACCGATCCCGCGCTGATCAACGGCCAGACGTTCAACTTCGGCTTTGAGAACCACACGGTGCTGGCCATCGCGCAGCTCATCCAAGCTGAGTTGAAGGACCTGAACGTGAGCATCAAGGTCACGGACACGAACGACCACCGGGACTATCACATCTCCTCGGCCAAGCTGATCAAGTACCTCGGTTACAAGCCGGTCAGTTCCATCGCGATGGAGGTGGCCAATCTTCGCCGTGCGCTGGACGGCGGGCAGTTCCCCGACATCGATGCGAGCGAGCATTACAACATGAAGTGTATGAAACTGGCACGGGACAACGGCACCTATCGGTTTTTATCGCGTCCACCCTCGCATGTTTAGCCACAAGATCATCGAGTTCGGCAAGATCGGCGCGGTCCTCGATCAGGTCCGCGCGGAGGGGAAAAAGATTGTCCAGTGTCATGGGACGTTCGATCTCATCCATCCGGGCCACATCTATCACCTGGAGGAAGCGAAGGGCTACGGCGACATTTTGGTGGTGACCCTGACGGCGGAGAAATTCGTCAACAAGGGACCGGGACGGCCCTACTTCAACGACAAGCTGCGGGCGCGCAGCCTGGCCGCGCTGGGTTGCGTCGATTATGTCGTGGTGGTGCCCTATTCGGCAGCGGTGGAGGCGATCACAACGGTACGTCCGAATATTTACTGCAAGGGCCGCGAATACGCGGACGCAGGCAACGATGTCACGGGCAATATCCGCGACGATGTCGCTGCGGTGGAGAAAATCGGCGGCGAGACCCACTACCTCGGCTCGGTCGTTTTCAGCTCGAGCAAGCTGATCAACAGCCACTTCGACCATGTACCGGTCGAGGTCAAACAGATTTGCCAGGAACTGGCGAAGAATCACCCGCCGGAAAAAATCCGGGATGCGGTGGAAAATCTTTCCAACCTACGGGTGCTGGTGGTGGGGGACATTATCTTCGATCGATACAACTACGTTCGGGTGCAGGGGCTGACTTCCAAGAACCGCATTCTTTCCGGACGCCACCTTTACGAAGACACACAGCCGGGCGGAGCGCTGGCGGTCTTCAATCACATCAAGCAATTCACGCCGCACATCCGGCTGGTGAGCCTGTTGGGAGAGGAATCCTGGAGCCTGGAGCTTTTACGGCAGTCGGTGAGCGCGGAGCAGGACCTGGTGGTGAAGGACGCCGAGTTCACGACCATCATCAAGCAACGCTTCGTGGAATCGGCGGGAGTGGACAAGGAACTGAGCAAATTGTTTTCGGTGAATTTCATCGACGCCGAGCCGCCGAGCCTGCGTTTGCAGGAAAAGCTGATCGAGCATGTGGTCGGTGCGATGGCGGAAGTGGATTTGGTGGTGGTGGCCGATTTCGGCCACGGCGTGATGTCGGACCTGTTGCGGGAATGCGTGCAGAACAAGGCCCCGTTCATGGCCCTGAACTGCCAGACGAACAGCAACAACCACGGCTTCAACATCATCTCCCACCAGTACCAGCGGGCGGACTGCTTTTCGCTGGACGAACAGGAACTGCTGCTTTCGAGCGCGCGCAAGCACATCGACTATACGAAGGAATTGGAGGGCTTGCGCACGCGGCTGAAGGCATCCTCGGCCTGGCTGACCCGCGGCGGAGTCGAGACGATCGGTCTGGCCGAAGGAAGCAAGCCGTTTGTGTGCCTGCCGCTGGAGTCGGCGATTAAAGACACGGTGGGCGCGGGCGATGCGTTTTTTTCCGTGGCGGCGTTGGCGGCAGCCCATAAGCTACCGATCGACCTGACCACGTTCCTCGGGCAATTGGCCGGGGCGCAGGCGGTGAAAATCATAGGCAATTCGCAACCGATCTCGAAGGCAACCTTGTTGAAGAGCGCAATGTCCCTGACTAATTTCTAAGAGACCATGAAAACCAAGGCTGCCATCCTGGTGGAACAGAAGAAGCCGCTCGTCATCGACGAGGTGGAGATTCCGCCGCTCGGGTACGGCCAGGTCCTGGTGCAGGTGAAGGTCAGCCGAATTTGCGGATCGCAGATCGGAGAAATCGACGGAGCGAAAGGCCCGGACAAATTCCTGCCGCATTTGCTGGGACATGAGGGCGGGGGAATCGTCGTCGAGACGGGGCCGGAAGTTAGCCGGGTGCGCGCGGGAGACCATGTGGTGCTCCATTGGCGGGAAGCGAAGGGAATTCAATCGCGGCCACCGAAATACGACTGGCGCGGGAAAACCGTCAATGCCGGGTACATCACGACGTTCAACGACTATGCGGTCGTCTCGGAAAACCGGCTGACGCCCATTCCAGCCGAGGTCGATTTCGAAGTCGCGGCATTGCTCGCAGACACCCTGACGACGGGGTTTGGGTTGATCAACAACGATGCGCACCTGAAGCTGGGAGAATCGGTGGTGGTAATCGGCTGCGGGGGTATCGGCATGGGCGTGCTGCTGGGCGCGAAACTGGCCGGGGCGTGCCCGCTCATCGGGGTCGATCTTTTTCCGCACAAGCTCGACCTGGCGCTTTCCATTGGGGCGACGCATACGATCAACTCGAAGGAAGTCGATTTCGTGGCAGCGGCGCGGGAAATTTTGGGCGGGCCCTTTGCCGACGTGGTGATCGACGGGACGGGAAATCCCGCCGTGCTGGAGAAGGCGTTGGCGTTGACCGCGCCGCAGGGGAAATGCGTGGGCTTCGGCGTGATGCCGTACGATCGCAAACTGACGCTGAACACGTTGCCGCTGCATCTGGGCAAGACGCTGACCGGGTCGCACGGCGGATCGAGTCGGCCCGACGAGGACATTCCCCGCTACCTGCGGATGATGAAACAGAACCAGTTCCATTTGAAAAATTTTGTGTCGCATCGCCTGCCGCTGGAGGAGATCAATGGCGCGGTGGAGAAAATGCGTTCCGGCGAAGTAGTCCACGCGATGATTCATTTTTCGTCATGAGCACGCTGCCTTCACTTGCGGAATTGCAGGGCATCTCGGCCGAGTTGCGGGGCCAGGTGATCAAGATGTCGCACCAGGCGGGCACGCCCCACCTGGGTTCTTCCCTTTCCTGCATCGACCTCCTGACGGCGGCGTATTGGACGGCATTGCGGATCGACCCGGAGAAGCCGCACGATCCGAATCGCGACCGTTTTATCCTGAGCAAGGGCCATGCGGCCCCGGCACTTTACTCGGTGCTGGCCAAGCGAGGTTTTTTCAGTCCGGACTGGCTGGACACCTTTGCCACGCATGGCGCGGAGCTGGCCGAGCAGCCGAGTCCAAATTGCGCTCCGGGCGTGGAATTGGCGACCGGTTCGCTGGGACACGGATTGCCGGTGGCGCTGGGACTGGCCTTGGCCGCGAAGATTCAACCGCGGGACTACCGGGTCTTGGTGGTGCTCAGCGATGGCGAGTGCAACGAGGGTTCCGTTTGGGAAGCGGCCCTGCTCGCCCCGGCGCTGAAGCTGAATCATTTGGCGATCATGGTCGATTTCAACAAATGGCAGGCAACAGGGCGGAGCGAGGAAGTGACGAGCCTGACGCCGTTGCGGGCGAAGTGGGAGGCCTTCGGCTGGCATGCTGTCGAAGTGGACGGGCACGATCTCGCCGCACTGACGGAGGCGTTGCGCGAGGTGCCGCACCCGAGTGGAAAACCGCTGGCGATCATCGCCCATACGATCAAAGGCAAAGGTGTCTCCTTCATGGAGGACGACAACAACTGGCACTATCGCATTCCGAAGCGGGACGAGGTGAACAAGGCCTTTGCCGAACTGGGACTGCCCGCGCCGCAGTTGGCCGCCGCCAAGAGTGGGAGCGCGTCATGAGAAACG
The DNA here is from genome assembly GCA_903970335.1 of Bacteroidota bacterium. Taxonomy (GTDB): domain Bacteria; phylum Verrucomicrobiota; class Verrucomicrobiia; order Methylacidiphilales; family UBA1321; genus JABDGH01. The sequence goes on from CAJCII010000217.1 coordinate 8,270, forward strand.
CCTTCGCAGACGAGATCACCGCGCGGGCCAAAGCGGACGAGCGGATTGTTTTGCTTTCCGGCGATATTGGGAACCGCCTGTTCGATAAATTCAAGGAAGCCTGCCCGACGCGCTTCTATAATTGCGGCGTGGCGGAGGCGAACATGGTCGGCATGGCGGCGGGTCTGGCCATGTGCGGGCTGCGCCCGGTCTGCTACACGATCGCGCCGTTTTTGACCTACCGCTGCATGGAGCAGATTCGTGTCGATCTCTGCTATCACCATGTGCCGGTCGTGCTGGTGGGAACGGGATCGGGGCTGGCTTATGCCTCGCTGGGGGCAACCCATCATTCCTGCGAGGAAGTGGGAATGCTGCGACTCCTGCCGGGCCTGAACGTGATGGCTCCCGGAGACGCTTGGGAGGTGCGCGGCTGCCTGAGCGCGGCCCTGGCGGACGAGAATCCGACCTACATCCGGATCGGCAAGAAGGGCGAGCCGCTGGTGCATGGATCACGACCGGAGATCCGGCTGGGGCAGGCCCTGCAACTTTCGGAAGGACGGGAAGTCGCGCTGCTGAGTTCCGGGGCGATGCTGCCCGAGGTGGTCGCGCTGGGCAAGCTTCTGGAAAGCCAGGGCATGCGCCCCGCCGTTTACAGCCTGCCGACGGTCAAGCCTTTGGACACGGCGTTGCTGGAGAAGGTTTTTGCCGATTTCCGGGTGATCGCCACGGTGGAAGAACACAGTGTGCTGGGGGGGCTGGGGGGATCGATCGCGGAGTGGAAAGCGGATCGCCCGAAAATGCCGGGGCGACTGCTGCGCTTCGGCACCGAGGATGTTTTTTTGCACGAGACCTGCGAACAGGAGGAGGCGCGCGAGCATTTCGGCCTGACCTCGCAAAAGATGGCGGAGCGGATCGCCGCGGCCTTGCGCTGAGACCCGCTTGTGAATGCGTCCCACCCCTTCATCGGAATCGACCTGGACAATACGCTGGTCAGCTACGACACGCTCTTTCATCGACTCGCCTTGGAACAGGGACTGATCGACCCCGATCTGCCGGTCAATAAAACGGAGGTGCGCGATTTCCTGAGGAAAGTGGGCAAGGAACCGGCTTGGACGGCCCTGCAGGGACTGGCCTACGGTACGCGGATGCGGGAGGCGGAAGCATTTGCGGGCGCGCTCGATTTCCTCCGCGAAGGGACTCGTCGAGGTTGGAGGATGCATATTGTCAGTCACAAGACGCGGCATCCGATTGTGGGCGATCCGATTGATCTGCACGAGGCGGCCCGCGGCTGGCTCGACGCCAAATCGATTCACGACGGGATAGGCTTTCTGCGGGAGAATGTCTGGTTTGAGTTGACGAAGGCGGCGAAGATCCAGCGGATTCGGGAATTGGGGTGCGAGTTCTTTATCGACGACTTGCCGGAGCTGCTGCTGGACCCGCAGTTTCCAACGCCGACACGCCGCATTCTTTTTGCCCCGCAAGGACCGGGCGTGAAGCCACCGACCGCCGATATTGTCGTCGCCCAAAGCTGGGCGGAAATCACGAGCCTGTTGACCCATGAGTTCGCCTGATCCATCGGCTGCGGCGCTCGATCCGGCCGTGACCACTCTGCTGAGGCAGGCGGGCCAGGGTGAATCGAGGTATAAACTCGTTCCGATGTCGGGAGGAGCGAACAACCAAGTCTACCGGGTCGAGTTCGAGGATCGCGTTCCGCTCGTTCTCAAACGCTACTACTTTTCGCCCGACGACCGGCGCGACCGGTTCCATGCGGAAAAATCATTTTACGACCTGATCATGGCTTCGGGTATGCGCGAGCAAACTCCGCTGGCGCTGGCGTGGGACCGGGAAAACCGTCTCGGGCTATTCTCGTGGATCGAGGGTCGACGCCTCCATGCTGCCGAGGTCACGCGCGACGCCGTGGAACAGGCCCTGTCGTTTTACTTTGCGATCAACGCCCATCGGCATCTCCCAGAGGCGTCTTCGGCACCGAATGCGTCGGAAGCCTGTTTCGATTTGGGCCAACATTTCGAGTGCGTAGAGCGGCGGTTGTCGCGGCTGGCGGGTGTCGCAACCGATTCGCCGACAGGCCGGGAAGCGGTCGATTTCATTTCCGGACGCCTAAGACCCGCTTTTGAAAAATACAAGGCGCTTTGCGCGGAAACCAAGCTCGCGAATCCGGCTCCTCTGGAGGGGACACAACGTTGCCTTTCTCCTTCCGATTTCGGCTTTCACAATGCGCTGAACCAAAGCGGCGACAGGCTGGCTTTCTTCGACTTCGAATACGCGGGCTGGGACGACCCGGCCAAATTTCTTTGTGATTTTCTTTGCCAGCCAGCCGTGCCGATCCCGCGTCCGCTTTGGTCGTACTGCATCGAATCGCTTTGTCGACCGCTGGCCGGCGGCAGCAACCGTGAACGCATCGCTCTGTTATTGCCGCTCTATCACATGAAGTGGTGCTGCATTTTGTTAAACGAGTTCCTGCCGCAAGAGCGTAACCGACGGGCCTTCTCCCAGAGGCGTTCCCCGGAGGAAATGGAGAGCCGGATGAACGAGCAACTTGGCAAGGCCCGGAATTTACTTGAAAGCCTCGCAAGCGTTGACTTAACTCAAAATTCCGGCTTCGACGACAATTTATGCGTCGCACGTTAGCGATCCCCGATGACCACCCTACTCTCATCCAAACACCATTCGTCGGAGGTCTATCACGATATTTATGATTTTTCGATCTTCCCCATCAGCTTGGGCGACATCATTACGTGGGGAGTAAAGTCCGCGCTTCGCGCCTCTCTCGCGGGGCGGAAAAAAGTGCATGTTCATCTGATTTGCGACACCCAAAAGGCGGGCTTTAATCCGCTACAACCTGGTACGTATTTGGTGGATTTATTGGTCGTGGAGGCTCTTCCGGCTTTTTATTCCCATCCCCTGTTTTCCGGTTTGTCCCTTTATCGATCGCGCGAGGACTTTCAGGGGACTTTTTCCAAGATAGCGCTGGAAGACGATCTCGCCCAAGAAGCCTATCGGGAAAACGAGGTTAAGTTCAAAGACCGAAAAGATCTCGAACGGACCTGCGAATATTTCGGCTCGCGCTGCACGTTCCATGACGACGTCAACGAACACTACAAGAAAACCGGGACATTCCCGAAAGTCGGATACCTGGAACCGAGCCTGGTCGATTGGCATGCCCTGCAATCGCAATTTCCGAAGGAGACATTTTGGGTAACGGTCCAATTTCGCCTGCGCAAGCTGGATGGCGGGATGCCGATTTTATCGGAGGAAGGCCTACGCCGGGACGCGCCATTCCTGACTTGGTACAACTTTATCAGTGAAGCCAACAAGGAGCACCCCTCTGTCCGTTTTGTCCTGCTCGGTCGATTGCAGGAAAAACCCCTGGAACTGCTGCGCCTGCCGAATGTGGTGGTGCTTCGCCCGTTAGGCATGAATCTCAGCCATGAGATCACGGCCCTGCTTCACTCGGACTTGTACATGGGATCGGCGAGCGGATTCGCCCAGGCGGCCCACTTTAGCGAGGTGCCCTACGATATTTTCAACTGTACACCCGCAGGGTGTAAGAATTATGGCATACCGTATGGGACGGATCGAATTCCCATTGCCACGCCCCGGCAAAGACTCCACTACGAAGTGGAAGATCCCACGATTTTGATGGAATGCCTGAAACGTGCCCTGGAAGAAAGCCCGAAAAAGATCTCCCAGCCCGGAACTCTCGAAACAAATCGCGCCGTCAGTACGAACCGCTTTTTTCTCGACGATGCCCAAAGCGAGGCGGAACTCTCCGGTATCCTGTCGGTCCAGTTGATCGCCATCGCCTACGCCATCGAGCGCGGCAAGTATCAAGTCGCCCAGGACGAATTGGCCAAGCTGCGATCGTTGCCGCGATTTGTCCCGCAATGGCCCGATTTCCATTATCTTTCCAATTTGCTCGATACTTTGCTCGCGGAGGTCAGTGAGGCGGACCGAACGGAAGCCTGGCAAAACCACCGCAACGAACTGCTGGTACAAGTTTCCAGCTACTGTCATCCGACTCGTTTGATTCTCCGGAGCGGAAGGTACTTCGACAACAATCACTGCTCCGAGGGCTTTCGGCGGGACGGCTGGTGCGAGGAAAGAGCCAAACTGGTGTTTGCCGCCAGCAAAAAGGGAGATTTCCTGATCATTCAAATCGGTCGATTGGCCCTGGATGAACCGACCGCTCTTACCGTCCGCATCAACGAGCAGAAAGCCGTTCCTTTTGTGTTGCTCAATGAGCATACGGTCCTGGAGATTCCGGTGCTCGAGTTGAATATACCAACGGAAGTCTTCCTCGAGTCCGACCGGTCTTTCAAACTCAGCACGAGGGACGAAAAGAAATATTCGTACCAGATCGATGGCGCGGGGCTCGTTTCGAAACAATCGCCGATGCCGACCTCCTTTCGCGGAAACAAGAGCGATCCTCGAGAGAAAATCGCCTCGGGCATTTACGCGAATGGGAGCGCCAGCAATCTTGCGCGAATTCGCATCGACAACCCCCTCCCCGAGAGCGAAGAGATCATGGTGCGGGTGACCGGCACGCTGCCCTTGCGGTTGCAGCGGGGACAAAACTTCCGCATCCAAATCAACGACGACGAGGCGCTTGAGACGTTCATTTCCGGCAAACATTTCCAAGCCTGCCTTCCCTGCCCCGGGCGACCACGGCATCTTTCCATTCTCCTGCAATTCTGGGACAAAAATGGAAGTGAAATGGAACCGAAGGAAAATCGCGCCGTCATCAAGCAAATCGACATCCTTCCCCGCACCTCGAAAAATACCTCCGTCAGGAGCGGCCATCTCGCCAGTGTCAATTATGCGCTGAGCACGCTGAAGGCGAAAATCGTCAAATCTTCCGCTTCGTAGACCTCAACTTTTCTATTTCCCATGGCCTATCTCGATCTGGTATCTCCCCTCCACAAAAAAACCGTGAGAGACTATCTCGCACGGGTAAACGAAATTCCGAAAGCCGAGGCGGCGCGCCTGGCCAAACAATGGGGAAAGGACTACTGGGACGGAGATCGGAAGCACGGGTACGGCGGTATGCGCTACGATGGCCGGTGGCGTCCCGTGGCCGAGCTTCTCGCCCGGCACTACGGTCTGCAAGCCGGGCAACGAGTCCTGGACATCGGTTGCGGAAAGGGCTTTTTACTTTACGATCTGACCCAGGTTGTTCCCGGGCTGGAAGTGGTCGGCCTGGATATTTCCGCCTACGCCATCGAGAAGGCAAAGCCCGAAGTGCAACCGTTTCTACAAGCCGGTCACGCGCAAAGCCTGCCCTTTCCCGATGCGAGTTTCGATTTGGCGATTTCCATCAATACCCTCCACAACCTCTACTGCCATGAATTGGATGCCGCTTTGCGGGAGATGCAGCGCGTGACCAGGAAAAATTCCTATTTGGTGGTCGAGTCCTATCGCAACGAGGAGGAAAAGGCGAACCTGCTCTATTGGCAACTCACATGCGAATCGTTCTTCACGCCGGAGGAATGGCAATGGTGGTTCACGCAGACCGGTTATACCGGTGATCACAGCTTTATTTATTTTGAGTAATCCGGTTGTCCCTGAGCCAAGAGATATGAACTCGCCGACAAATTGTCATCTTTGCGGAGTTGGGAAGCTGAGAGCGCTCGAGGCATTTTCCGACTTTCAGCAAGTCACGTCCGACTGCAAACCGTGGCCCAGCGGAGGCAAAAAGGCCTGTTGCGAAAAATGCGGCACGACGCAGGCGGTCATCGATGAAGCCTGGAAGGAAGCCTGCCATCGGATTTACAGTTCCTACACCGTTTATCATCAGGGAGGCGGAAAGGAGCAACCGGTCTTCGACGCGAATTCAAACGCCGGAACTCCTCGCTCGTTGAAATTGCTGAATAAATTAACGCAGGAAATCGACTTGCCCGAAGATGGTCGCGCCCTCGATATCGGTTGTGGAAATGGGAACTTTATCCGCAGTTTTTCCGCAGTCCGCCCCAAGTGGCGGCTAAATGGTGCGGAATACAACCGGCTTTGCGAAACCGAGGTCCTATCCATCGCCGGGGTGGAAGGTTTTTACTCGGGAGAACTTGAAACGATCCCCGGACCTTTCGATTTTGTCTCTCTGATTCATGTGCTGGAGCACATCGAAAATCCCGTTCCCTTTCTGAAAAAAATTGCGGCGCTGGCCCCAAACGCCACGCTCCTCATCGAAGTCCCCTTTTTCCGGGACAATCCCTACGAACTTTTGATTGCGGACCACGCCACGCACTATACGCCCAACACTTTGGCGAATATTCTGCAGGCCGCCGGTTATTCGATCCGCGCCATCCATACCGATTGGATCCTCAAGGAAATCAGCGCCGTGGCGATGGCCGCAACGACTGCGCCCACGACAACCGTCGTCAACCCCGATGAGGAATTGGCGACTGCGGTCGATGCCGTTGCCTTTCTGGACAAAGTGAGAACACACGCCAGGGAAATTCGTTCCAGAGCACAAGCTTTTGGCGTCTTTGGAACCTCGATCGGTGGGACATGGCTTTATTCCGAACTGGATGGGAAAATCGATTTCTTTGTGGATGAGGACCCTTCGCGCGTCGGGAAAAGGCATTTGGGCGTTGAAATCGTCAGTCCTTCGCAGGTTCCTCCCGGTAGTGCCATTTTCATGCCCCTGGCCGAACGAGTGGCCCGCGATGTCGTCAAGCGATTGCAAAGCGCTTCTCCGGCCGAATACCATTATCTTTCGACCTCAGCAGCTTGATGAACACCGGCGTTCTCGTCATCGGCGTTAACGGATTGATCGGTTCGAGCCTGGCGGAGTTGGCTCAGCGAGACGGGATCGACTGGATCGGGACAAGCCGAAAGGCCAAAGCCGACGCGAACGCAATCAAGGAGCTTGATTTGCTGAACGACGACCAGATTCGCAATTTGTCCTTTCGCCCCAAGATTACGTATCTCTGCGCGGCGGAAACAAATATCCGCAAGTGCCAAAGCAATCCCGAAGCGACTGGAAAAATAAATATCGAACAGACGGTCAAGCTTGCCAAACACTTGCATCAAGCCGGTTCGGCCATTGTGTTTTTATCCTCGAATCTCGTTTTCGATGGAAACCATCCGCACGTTCGGCCCGATCAAATGACGGCGCCCCAAACCGAATATGGCCGGCAAAAAGCCGAGACGGAAAAAATCCTACTCGGCGAATTGAAGCACATTGCAGTCGTGCGCCTGACCAAAGTGGTGCATCAAGATTTTGCGCTTTTTAAAGAATGGCTTTCGGCATTGTCCCAGAGACGCACCATACGTCCGTTCTCGGACATGCCCTTTTGTCCGATCCAGCTTTCTGTGGTGGCGGAAGAACTGTGGGTCTTAAGTCGTGACTTCGCGCCGGGGATATTTCAACTCTCCGGCGATGCCGATCTTTCCTATGCTTCAGCCGCACAGTTTCTCGCTCAATGCCGGGGAATCGACCACGAACTCGTAAAGCCGCAAACGACCGCCGAAGCCGGTTTCTCCCAGTACTTTCCCAGACACACCACGCTGCTCCACAGGCCGATCCGCACCGGACAAGAACCCATGCCTGTTTTCACGACCTTGGAGCGAATTTTCGGCTCGCTCCAGCGTTAGACGACGTCGTACCTCTAAAAGCGGAGCGTCCGGCGCTAGAGTTTGACGAAACTGATGTACTGCTGACCGCGTCCCCAAAGCGCAGAGAACTCCCGGAATTTCGGCCAGGTTCCACGATAGCCTTCCAGCGCCTTGCGGTATTCCTCCAACGCCACACTCACCCGGCTCTTGGGAAGATCGATCAGTGCGTTAAGCTCCTTCAAGTCGCGGGACAAATCGGCCATGGCATATTTTTTTCCGGTCTTTTCCTGACCGTGCACCCGCTGATAAATGCGGTCCGTCATTTGAAGCAGGCGCCGGTTGGATTTGATTTCCCGCTGCGGCAGGACAAAACGATGATCGATAAACGAGTGGAGGTTATGCCAGTAGCTTTCCTCTGCTCCCGAAACGGAAGAGGCTTCTTTTTCGATGATCTTTTTATACCACCGCCAGTCGTTCATATAGTTGGGCGACGCCCCCAACACGACAAAGCGTCCGGCGACGGCCTCGATCGCTTGCGCGATCGAGAAAAGCGGCCCCGTCCAGGGATGCACAATGTTATCGATCACCCATTCGTCGTGACGGCGCGACATGCCCGGCAAGGCCTCGAAGTGGGGCTTGAAGAACGCGGTCAACTTCGCAATCCGCTCGTTTACCTCGACTTCCGGCCCGCACTCGTAGAAGGCAAGGTAACGCCTCAACACTTCGCTGATAAGCGACGCGCTGTCCATGCAAGTGATCACCACAACGCCGCCAGGGCTGGCGAAGCTACAGACATGCTCCAGAAAGGAAGCCGGATCGAGCTGGGTTGGAATGAGTCCTTCGCAGAGCACGAGATCGAACTTCTTTTTCGTTCGATATTGCAGAATATCCTTTTTAATGATTTTAATCGGAATGCGTTTGGCATACGGACTTAAGACTTCCGTCGTTTTTTCGACGCTCCTTTTATTGCCATCCACGAGAGTGTAATCGGAAGGACCGAGGCTTGCCGTGAAGAGGGCGTTCTGCCCGGTACCAGGGCCGAATTCCAAGACCGACCGGCCTTTGACGAAAAGGGGCGGAATGCCCAACTGAATATAGAGTCCGCGGCGACGGTCGAAATGAGTCCGGAGATTGCTGATATCCTGATGCGTGGGAATAACGTCGAGTTTGGTATAGAAATCGATGAATGGCTTGATCATAAGTTAAAAGAGCGAAGCAAACCTGCCGCCCGGGCCTGGGGCAAAGTCGCTTCGTGGAGCGGAACTTATAAAGCAAGGGCAAGGCTTTGTCATTCTTAAACAACTCCATAAATACGCCCCATTTTTCATTGCCAATACGCCCCAAATAACTGATTGTCCGAATTCCATTGTCCTCGATTCGACTTGATTCATCCATGGAGCGCCAGACCGCAGCCAACGGACCGCGATAACCTTTCCCATGTATTATACCGATACGCTCTTTCTGCTGCTCTTTGCGGGCGTTTGGGTCATCACGCGGCTTCTCCATCCCTGGCCCGCGATCAAAGAATGGTTCCTGATCTTTTTCAGCCTCTTCGTCATCGCCAGTTGGGGCACTTATGATTTGACCCTGTTTCTCGTCGTCCTGACGGTCAACTTTTTTATCGCCCGGGCCATCAGCCGGGCAGGCCCGAATAATTCCCGCCGCCTTCTGGCAGCCATCATTACACTGGACGTCGCAACTCTGGCGATTTTCAAGTACGCCAATTTCCTGGGCGGAACCTTCGGCACCCTTACCGGCCATGTCATCCCTGCTTTCCCTCTCGGCATCCCCCTCGCGATTTCGTTCTATATCTTTCACCTCATCAGCTACCTCGTCGATATCCACGCCGGGCGGGTGAAGCTCGCCACTTTCCGCGAATATTTCTTTTACCTCAGCTTTTTCCCTCACGTCATCGCCGGCCCCATCGTGCGCGCCTGGCAACTCGTCCCGCAAATCGGCTCCCGCCGCTGGCGCCGACTCGACCTCCCGATCGGGCTGCATTTCTTCATTACGGGCTTCTTCCTGAAATCGGTGGTCTCCAATAATATTGCGGGATTCGATGCCAAGGCCATTCCCGAATTCCAGGGCGGCATCGATTCGGTTTGGAGCGGCACGGCTGATTTCCCCCTCTCCACCGCCGATCACTGGGCGGTCGCCTTTCTTTATTACTGCCAGATTTACAGCGATTTCGCCGGCTACAGCCTGATGGCACTCGGGATGTCCCGCCTCCTTGGTTACCGGTTGCCCGCCAACTTTCGTTCCCCCATGCGTGCGGCCAGTTTTCAGGAATTCTGGCAACGCTGGCACATCACGCTCTCCCACTGGCTTCGCGATTACCTCTATATTCCGCTGGGAGGCGGACGAGCCACGCCGGTGCGCGTCACCGGAAATGTCATGGTGACGATGCTCCTCGGCGGCCTCTGGCACGGCGCAGGCTGGGGTTTCGTCATTTGGGGGGCCATGCATGGCACCGGACTCGTCGTCGAGCGGATGCTCGGGCGGCGCAATCTCCCAGCCTATACCTGGAGTTGGGCGGGATGGTGGCTCGTCACCCAAACCTGGGTGACCCTCACGTGGGTCTTCTTCCGCGCCCCCTCGCTACCCCAAGCCTTTGCCTTCATCCGGGACATGTTCACGCTCAGCCCACACCCGTTTCATCTCGCCGATCAAATCGCCGGGCTCTGGATCTGCGCGCTTCCGGTTCTTCTCCATCAAACCGCTCCGCTCTTGATCTGGAAAATCGGTCGTCGTCGTTTGCCGCTGGCGCTGGGGTGCATGACCGCCGTGTTGCTGGTGCTTAACGTGGTGGTGATTTCACCCGCTAAGGTCTTCATCTATTTCAAGTTTTAGCTTCCAGCCCATGAAAACCGCCGCTTTCGCCCGCTCCTTTTGGTTCGCGTTACTGCCCACTGCGGCGGTTCTTTTGTTTTGCCTCCACCTCTCGTGGAAACACGAATACCGAAAACTTCCGCCACGGATCGGCGCTCCCATTTGGGCAAAGTCCTATGTCGCCTTTTATGACCTGGACGATAACCACGGTAATATCGACTATTACCTATTCCACACGGGCATTCTGGGATTCGGAGCGCGAATTCAACAGGCGGACCTCCTCCTCTTCGGCACGTCGCACGTTCAGTTTGGCCTGTCCGCAGGCCAGTTGGGGCAAAAGCTCTCCGTCGCCGAGGGGCATCCCGTCAAAGTCTTCAATCTCGCTCTCGCCTCGTCCGTTCTCTCGACCATCGGCGACATCGTTGCCGCCAATCATCTTCACGACAAACCGGCCGTCTTCGATCTGTTTGTGCTCGACAACCCGGCCCATAACGTCGCAGCCAATTTTATGCTCGGCGCACTCTCATCCAATGACCTCGATGCCTATGTCCAGGTCGGCAAATGCTGGACGGAATTCTGGCGGGACTGGCTGCTCGACGACCTCCTCCCCAACCTGCGCATCGGCAACCCCGCCCGCCACGGCAAAACAATCATATTTAAACGGTTTCTCAAATTCACCGCCATCCGCGACTCCACCAACGGCGACGTCATCGCCCTTTGGGTCCCGACCGGTCTCGTCTATCCCAAATCGAATCAGCCCGGTCGCCCCATCGACAATTCCTTTCAGCCCTACGCCTCGCTCCCGAACGGCGGAGTCGGACGCCATCTTCAAAACAATATTCTTCAAGCGCAACACATCCACGCCATTTACACCCTGCTTCCCTTCGATGGCTCCAACCTCGGCACTGTTCCTGCCGACGCCCAACCCTTCATCCCCATTTCCCCCAATGGGCTGGTTACTTGGGACGGTTCCCATCTCCTCGGAGAAAGCCGCACCCTCGCCACCGAACGCCTTTTCGAGGGAATGGAAAAACTCGGCATCCACATCGGTCCCTCCACCCCACCGTAACTTTAGCTCAGAATTGATTGCAGCCTTAATCCAACGTCGCCTCAACCCAGATGAAAGCAGCCTCTTTCGCCCGCTCCTTCTGGGGTGCCTTATTGCCTACCGCCGTCGTTTTCCTCCTTTGGCTCCATCTTATTTGGAAGCACGACTACCTCAAACTCTCGCCGCCCGTTCGTCCACCGGTCTGGGGAAAATCCTACGTCGCCATTTACGACCTTTCCGATGATCACAGCAATGTCGACTATTACCTCTTCTACACCGGCATTTTCGGTTTTGGCCAACGCATTAAACAGGCGGACCTTCTCCTTTTTGGTACGTCCCACGTTCAGTTTGGCCTTTCTGCCCAACAGTTGGCGCAAAAGCTTTCCGCCGCCGATGGCCGTCCCGTCAAAGTCTTTAACGCCGCCGTCATTGGCTCGTCACAGGATATGATTGGCGATATTGTCGGTGCCAACCAGATTCACGATAAGACGACTATCTTCGATCTTTTCGCACTCAACGCACCTCCACCCGATTCTGCCCCCAATTTCATCCTACGAGCCCTCTCCGCCCATGACTTGGATGCCTATGTCCATGTCGGCAAATGCTGGACCGATTTCTGGCGGGACTGGCTCCTGGACAGTCTCCTGCCCAGCCTGCATATCGGCAATCCGGCGCATCACGGCAAAATTATCCTTCGCCGGCGGTTCCTGAAATACACCGTTATCCGCGATTGGAACAACGGAGACGCGATCGCTTTTTGGATTCCTTCCGGTCCGGTCTATCCCAATTGGAATTTGCACGCCAAACTTCCCATCGACGATACCTTCCATCCTTACGCCACATCGCCGAACGGCGGAATCGGGCGCAGTTTCCAGAGCGCATTTCTTCAGGCTCAACACCTCCATGCCATTTACACCCTCCTTCCCTTCGACGGCTCCAATCTCGGAATCGTTCCATCCGATGCGAGGCCTTATGTACCCATCTCTCCAGAAGGGCTGTATACTTGGGACGGTTCACACTACACCGGCGAAAGCCGCGCCATTGCCACGGAACGGCTCTTCGAGGGAATGGGAAAGCTTGGTCTCAAGATCGAACCTGCCTCCGCCCCGTAATCCTGACGCATCGGTTTTAACGCCTCCGCAAGGTCAACCCCAACTCTTTTAGGATGGATTTTAGAAGTGCTCACCTCGGTTTGAAAAACCTGGCCCATGCTGACGGCGCTCCGGCATCCGGCAATTCCGGGTTAAACACATGGGCGTTTTACGGGCGATGAAATCGGAAGCACACTGGGCGCGTTTGGCCGCTTATGTCCACGCACCATTCTTCACCCTCGTCAACGACGAGCAGATGCTCGGAGATTCCCTCGACGTGAACCTGCATCTCAAGCCCGACATCGTTGTGCTCGATGAAGCGCAACGGATCAAGAACTGGAACACCAAAACGGCCCGGGCCATCAAGCGACTGCGGAGCCGCTAGGCCTTTGTTCTCACCGGCACGCCCATTGAGAACCGCATTGATGAACTCGACTCAATTGTCGATTTTCTCGACCCGGCTCCATAGGTAGGTAGCCGTCGGCCTACCTACACACTCTAGAACGAAAATTAGGCTACATCTAAGCATCTGCTAATCAAGCGTAACTCCGCTAGATTCGGTCTAACGTAACACTGCTCGTTCGGTCGCATTTCCGGTCGCACTGGTCGCAAATCTGGTCGCATTGGAAATGCACTTCCCTTGAGTCTGATTACGCAGGTCTAGCAGATTTAGCCCTTTAGTTATCTTGGGTTTTGAGGATAACTTGATCGTCTCCGGATAGGAGAATCGATACAACAGACTGCGATTTGGGACCTTGCCTAAACTGACAAGGGTCACCTAACGCCCAGAGTAAAGTAGGTCAGGGAATTGCATAAATTGCCATTGCCTGGGAGAAGAAAACAGGGACAGTTGCGTGAAAAGCATTATTTCCTCAGCAGCACGCCACCGGCAACGGCCCTGCCGCCACCAGCTTCTTCTTCCGCGCATCGACCGCCAGATTCAGCCCTTCCAAGCTTCGTGCGCCCAGCAGCAGCATGTCCCCTTTCTCGGCAAAAACCACCTCGTCCACCGTAAACGCCTTCTCCACCCGCACGATGGCAAAGCCCACGCTCCGGGTAATCACCTGCCCGTTCGCCATCGTAAACGCCAGGTCCTTCTTTTCCCGTTTGATCCCGAGTTTTTCCAAGGTGGCGGCGGCCACCCACGTGTACTCGCTTCCCGTATCGACGAGTAGCTTGGGAATCGTCGCGCCATGCTCGCGGTCGGCAATATTCTCGATTCTGGCTCCGATGTAAAAGGTGCCCATGCCTCGACCCTAGCACTCTCACTTTTCCTGCGAAATCCTTTTATCAATGGCTCGCTCTATTTCGCGCCGCCGGGGGAAGAACCATCCGTCGTCGTCGCCTCGGACGAACCCTTGCGCCAGTGCGTCGGCGAACCGGGTTGCAGGATGAAGGCCGGTTGCTCGTCCGCGATAAAGATTTTCCCGTCCGGCGCGAAATCGATCCGCACAATCCCCGGCTTTTCCCGCCACGGCGACTGGTCGTCGTTGCCGAAGTAGGTGCAGTACCAGTTGCCCTGCGCGTCGTGAAAATAATTTCCGCCGCCCCCGCACGGCACCGCTTCGTGCCACTGCGTGTAGGGGCCGGTCAGCGTGTCCGAAATCGCCGCCACGCTGCTGTAGCGCCCGTGATAAAACGCCGCCGCCGTCAGGTAATACTTCCCGTTGTGCTTGAACATCGAAACGCCTTCCATCCCGACTTGACCCTCCCGCCACGTCGCATCGGGCGGGTGCTCTACTTGCAGCTTCTGCGCCGGGCCCGCGAACCCGCTTTAGTCCGGCTTCAGCAACCGGATCGAACCGCCGCCCCCGTTCGTGAAATAGACCTTCCCGTCGTCGTCCTGGAAAAGCGTCGCGTCGATTCCCCCACTCGTCGTCGGATCGTTGGCCAGCGGATTCGCATAAGGCCCCTCCGGCTTGCCCGTGGTGCTCTTGAGAATGAACGTTCCCCCGCCATGCCCGCCGCTCATGCACAGCGCCAGCAGGACGTCCTTGCCGATAAAGTGGATTTCCGGCGCCCAGACGTAGCGCAGTTTCTTCTGGAACGTGCCGTCCTTGTCCACGCTCCAGACCAGGCCCAGGTAGTCCCATTTCTTCAGGTCGGCGGAACGCCACAACTCCACCCCGTCGTTCCGGTCCCAGATGTTGTCGCCCGACGATCCGGTCATATAATACATCCCGTCCGGCGCCAGCTTGATGATCGTGTCGCGCAGGTGCAATTCCCAGAGCGGGCGCAGCGGCGGCAACAGCCCATCGCGCACGGATGTCCCTTTCGCCTTGTCCCCCAGCGGCAGCCAGCCCGGCTTCAGCGGGGCGTTCCCCTTGTACATCACCCCGTCGCGCCCTGTCCGGTACCCGCCGTAACCGTCTCCCTCCACCGGCGCGCCCGGCCCGCTGATACCCGAGTAGACATCCGGCGGCGATGAAAACGGCGGGGAACTGCGGTCCGCGTGCGGGTCGCGCGCAGGTGAGATGGACGTAGGTGTTTGCGCAACAACGCTCAGCGTCGAAAGAATCGCCATCGCCGGAAACACAACGCAGGAGAATTCGGTCTTCATCGGCGGCTTTTTGAGTATTCGTCGCCCGTCTCCAAAAAGTCAACCCTGCAACCTCCTCCCCTCCAGCGCCTTCCACTCAATGCCCAGTCTGCCCTAATTTAATAGGCCATTTAAGCCATTTTCGCCCGCTCAGAGCTTCCCGTTGAACAGCCGCGGCGCGGTCTCCTCCGCAAAGACCAGGGAGTCGGCCCGGCCCTTCCGCCGCTCGAAGATCAGCTTGTCCAGGTCGGGGTTCACCGCCACGGGATACTTCCCGTTGAAGCAGGCCATGCAGAAGCTGTTCTCGCCCCGACCGGTGGCCCGGACCATCCCGGCGGTGTCGAGGTAGCCGAGCGAGTCGGCCTGGAGGTACTTGGTGATTTCCTGGTGGGAAAGCTGGTTGGCGATCAGGTCCTTCGGGTCGGGGAAGTCGATGCCGTAATGACAGGGGTGGCGGTGGGGCGGACAGCTGATGCGGATGTGGACTTCCTTCGCCCCGGCGTTGCGGAGGTTCATGACCCGGGCGCGGGCGGTGGTGCCGCGCACGATGGAGTCGTCGACCACGACGACGCGCTTGCCGGCGACGCGGGCCTTGATGATGTTGAGCTTCACCTTGACCCCGAACTCGCGGGCGAGCTGGGAGGGGTTCAGGAAGGTGCGCCCGACGTAGTGGTTGCGGACGAAGGCGTGGTCGTAGGGGATGCCCGATTCCTCGCTGTAGCCGAGGGCGGCGTAGTTGCCGGAGTCGGGGACGGGGATGACGAGGTCGGCCTCGACGGGGTGGAGGCGGGCGAGCTCGCGGCCCATGTTGGTGCGGACGGCGCTGACGTTGGCCCCCTCAAGCATACTGTCGGGGCGCGCGAAGTAGACGTACTCGAAGATGCAGAAGCCGAGGCGGTCCTTGGGGACGAAGGGCTTGAAGGAGCGGAGACCGTTCTCGTCGATGACGACGATTTCACCGGGCTCGACATCGCGGACGAACTTGGCCCCGGGGATGATGTCGAAGGCACAGCTCTCGCTGGAGAGAAGCCACGCGCCATCGACCATGCCGATGCAGAGGGGACGGAAGCCGAGCGAATCGCGGACGCCAACGACTTCGCGCTCGCTCAGAAGGACGAGGGAGAACGCGCCTTTCACTTTGCAGAGGGACTGGATGAGGCTGCTGTCGCCGGAATTGGCGGACGGCTGGGCCATGAGATGGAGGATGACCTCGCTATCGACGGTGGTCTTGAAGATGGCACCCGTGGCTTCGAGTTCGTCGCGCAACTGCGTGGCGTTGACGAGGTTTCCGTTGTGACCGACGGCAATCTGCCCGCGAGCGCAATCGACGACGATGGGCTGGGCGTTTTCGAGCGTACTGGAGCCGGTGGTGGAATAGCGGACATGGCCGATGGCTCGGGTGCCCGGCAATTTGGCGATCTCCTTGTCGTTGAAGACCTGCGGGACAAGGCCCATGCCGTGGTGGCTCTTGAACTTGCGGTTCTTTTCGTCCGCGACGACGATACCCGCGCTTTCCTGCCCGCGATGTTGCAGGGCATAGAGGCCGAAGAAGGTTATTTCCGCCGCATGAGGATGGCCAAACACGGCAAAGACACCACACTCATCCTTGGGACGGTGCTGAAATACGGCGCGCGCCTCGGAAGAATCATTCATGCCCACCTTCTTTATACACCATCCGCGACGAAGGAAAAGGCTTTCGACCTTCTTCGACACGTTTTTGACACACTTGTCATGGATTTCAGTGGCGGGAGCGGATTCGCGGCGTTAAACATTCCATGCGCTTGAAACCCGATAACATCCTGTCCCTTCCAGCCCGGCCGGTACCTTATGCCGTTCTGGGTAGCCCGATCAATCACTCCCTTTCCCCGGTGATGCAGCAGGCGGCTTTCGACCAGCTTGGATTGGAGGCGCGCTATTTTCGGATCGAAGTGGACGAGGAAGGGCTGGCCAAGGCGGTGACGCGACTGCGCCAAGTGCCGTTCGGAGGCTGGAATTGCACGGTGCCGAACAAGGTGAAAATGGTGGAGTTGTGCGACCGGCGGGCAGAATCGGCGGAGCAATTCGGCGCGGTGAACACGGTAACGAACGAGAAAGGGGTGCTGGTGGGGCACAATACGGACGGGACCGGCTGGAGCCGGGCCATGCGGGAGGCCTTTGGGCGAGGGCCGGACGAAATGCGGATCGTGTTGCTGGGGAGCGGCGGAGCGGGGCGGGCGATCGCGACGCAGGCGATCCTGGAGAAATGTCCGGAGTTGGTGGTGGCGAATCGCAATCCTGCCCGAGCTCGGGACATGCTGGCGCATTTGAATGCGCAGTTTGCGGACGGCCCACTGGCCCGCACGGCGCAGAACCTACGCATGATCCGCTGGGAAGACGAGGCGCTGGAGAAAGCGTTGCGCGAGGCGGACGTGGTGGTGAACGCGACATCGGCCGGGCTCGATCCAAAGGCAGCACCGGTGCTTCAGGCGCGGATGATTCCGGGGAACCTGCTGGTCTTCGATTCGGTTTACGGCGCGGGGTGCGCCAAATTCCGGCAAGAAGTGGAAACCGCCGGAGCGACATGGAGCGACGGACTGGGGATGCTGCTGCACCAGGGCGCGGCGGCTTTTTCCCTGTGGACCGGACAAACCGCACCCGTGGAAATCATGCGTCGAGCGCTTCTGAGCAACCTTCCCGTGCCGACGAAATGAGGCAGTTCAGTCAACAAACGAGAATAATGCCGTGCGCAGCCGACGCATTTTGATAAGTTGCTAATTTCATCTCATGGATTTCTTTGCCCAACCCCTGCTGCAAGCCCTCTGCGCTTTTGTCGTGGGAGCGTGTGTCGGCTCCTTTGCCAACGTGTGTGTGTACCGGATTCCGTTGAACCGGTCGGTGATTTATCCCGGGTCGCATTGCGCGGCGTGCGGGGTGCCGATACCCTGGTACAACAACATTCCGATCCTGAGCTGGCCCGTGCTGCGAGGCCGGGCGGCGTGTTGCGGGACACGGGTCGATCTGCGCTACTGGATGGTGGAGCTGGGCACGGCGTTTCTCTTCATGGCGCTGTGGCTGCACTACGCCCCGCTGGAGGCGGCCATCTACTCGGTGATGGTCACGGGCATCATCATCGCGTGCCTGATCGATCTCGATCACTATATCATTCCGGATCGCTTCAGCCTAGGAGGATGTGTGGCGGGATTCATCGCCTGCTCGATCGATCCGTCCCTGATGGGCCAGAAAACGGCGCTGGCAGGCTTTTCCTGGAGCCTGGCCTGCGCGATTTTCGGGGCGTTGTTCCTGCTGGGCATTGCGTGGCTGGGCACGATGCTTTTCAAGAAGGAAGCGATGGGGATGGGCGACGTGAAGTTCCTGGCCGCGATGTGTTCGTTCCTCGGCGCGATGTCGATCAGCTGGATTCTACCGCTCTCCTCGCTGATCGGCTCGATCCTCGGCCTGACGCTGATTTTTATCCAACGCGGCGCCTGGGGAACGCGCATTCCGTACGGTCCGTTCCTCGGGATGGCGGCCGTTCTCTGGCTTTTCGGCGGATCGGACTTCATGCATGGCTACTGGGAACATGCCGCGCAAGTCTGGGGGGAATGGTGGTCCCCGATGGCCGACGAACGACTGCTGAACCACCCGCATTAGGTAGGGCTGGAACGGAGAGTGTTACAGTCAAATAATTTTGGCCAAAAACCTTGCGCTTTCGCGCGGCAGGGAAGAACTTAATTTGTGCTTTCCCGCCGGAGTTCCATTTTAGTTCTTGCCCTGTTGATCCTCGTCCTGACCGGCGAAGCTCTGTATTATTCCTGGCGCGAACAGCAGCCCCGGGAAAACGAATACGACCCGATCATCGCAAGACTTTCGCACGACGCTGGGGTGGATCCCTTTCTGATCCGCGCGTTGATCTGGCGGGAAAGCCGGTTCAATCCGCTGACGCACGGATCGGCGGACGAACGGGGCCTGATGCAGGTGACCCCGGAGGTTGGCCAACTGTGGGCGAGGATCAACAAGGTGCCGAATTTCAAGGACGACGACCTGTACCAGCCGGAAACGAATATTCGCGTCGGCATCTGGTACCTGAACCGCTCGATCCATCTCTGGGACCAGACGGACGCGCCGGTGACCTTCGCGCTGGCGGAGTACAATGCGGGGCGGAGCAATGCGAAGAGGTGGGTCGATCCCGCCGCGCCGCACGACCCGAACGCTTTCCTGAACCGGATCACCTTCCCGACCACGCGCAAATATGTCGAGGTCATCCTGGCCAAACGCGACGAGTACCGGGAAAAACTGGCGGACAATCGCTGGTACCGGGCCTACGCGGAGGCGAATCCGGCGATGACGCTGACGCCGTGACGAGCGTTCAGTAATCGGTGCCCCAGCCGTCGCGCTGTTCTTTGGTCAAGACCCTGGGCAGGAGCGGCTGCTTGAAGCGGTCGCCACGATGGGCCTGGAGAAATTCACTCGGCCCGAGCCAACCGTCGCGGCGGGAATCGAAACCCGCGCCGAGGCCCAATCCGACCGTTTGCCGCACCTCCCAATGCAGATGTGCTTTATAGGTGCCGTTCGCATTACCGACCGTGCCGATTTTCTGGCCCCGCTTCACGAATTGTCCGGCGGCGACATCGATCTCCTGCAACTGCGCATACATCACTTCCACGAACGGCGGATAGCGCCCATCGGCCAACCGGTAACAAATAAAAACCACCTTGCCGAAACCGCTGGAATCCCACGCCACCGAGACCCAGCCGTCGGAGAGGCTGTAGACCGGTTCGCCCAAGGCGGCATCGCCCGGCGCGGTGGTCCAGTCCTCACCGAGGTGTCCCTCCTCCAAAAATGGGAGCGTGATCACGGCGCCCGCGCCATCGGGGGGACGCAGGGGCGTATCGAATTCATCGGCCACCGGCAGATTCGGCAGGATATTCGCGGCGAAGAAATCGGCCCAATCGACTTCGGTCGTCGGCACGGCGGTCGGCACCGGCTTGGGCCGCGTGGCAAAATCGAGGCCGATCCAGAGCGCGCCAATCCAGACCGCGAGCACCAGCAGATAAGAAATGCGCGAGGCCATGAAGGAATCTAGCGCGACTTCTCAAACCTCTCGATGAAAAAGCCGGGCGAGACCTTCGGCACTAGCGGCGCAGCAGCCTTTTTCCGTGATCAAGGCGGTGACCAGACGCGCCGGTGTGACATCGAAGCCGTAGTTGCCCGCCGGGGAGCCATCGGGTGTGACCTGAATTTCCACGAGCGAGCCGTCTGCCGTTTTGCCGCGCAGATGGGTCACCTCTGTCGGGCTGCGTTCCTCGATGGGAATTTCCTTCAGCCCATCGCGAATGGTCCAGTCGATGGTCGAACTCGGCAACGCGACGTAAAACGGGACCTGGTTGTCCTTCGCGGCGAGCGCCTTCAGATAGGTGCCGATCTTGTTGCAGACATCACCCTGCGCCGTGGTGCGGTCGGTGCCGACGATGCAGAGATCGACCAAGCCGTGCTGCATGAGGTGACCGCCCGCGTTATCGACCACGACGGTATGGGGGATGCCGTGGCGGTTCAGTTCCCAAGCGGTGAGCGACGCGCCCTGATTGCGGGGCCGGGTTTCATCGACCCAGACATGGATGGGAAGACCGGTATCGTGGGCCATGAAAATCGGGGCGAGCGCGGTGCCCCAATCGACACAGGCGAGCCATCCGGCATTGCAGTGGGTGAGGATATTGAGGCGGGATCCTGCGGGCTTCTTCGCGACGATTTCGCGGAAGAGGGCGAGGCCGTTGCGCCCGATCGCTTCGCAGACCGCAACATCCTCGTCACACAATTCGGCGGCACGCGCATAGGCGGCTTCGAGACGCTTCGCCGGAGGCAGTTGACCGACGGCGGCCTGCATTTGGTCGAGCGCCCACTTGAGGTTGATGGCGGTCGGACGTGTCTTGTGGAGGACGCGATAGGCGGCGGCGAATCCCGCATCGCCCGGGTCGTCGCGTAACGCAAAGCAAATGCCGTAGGCGGCGGTCGCTCCGATCAACGGCGCGCCACGGACGGTCATGTTGCGGATCGCCTCGGCGCAATCCCCCATGGTGCGCAGCGTGAGCGTCTTGAATTCGTGCGGGAGCAGGCGCTGATCGATCACACCGATGGAGCCTGCCGCGTCGTCGAGGTTGCGCCAGATGGTGCGCCACCGTTTACCCTGATAGTTCATGGTCTATTTCTAAATCGACCGGGCCGAGGTTGTCGACGCATCTCTCCCGAAATCGGGTATCGTCGGAGCCGGATTCGGAGTATAAACCAGCACGAATGGCGAAAACGTCGAGAAACCGGCCCCGTTCGCCGGGAGCAGTTCCCATCGCAGCAACCGTGCGCTCCGCATCAGCGAAATCGAGAAGCTGGTGGTTATTTGCGCTGCAAATCGCGGTGATCGTGGCGGCGGTACTTTGGATTTACCTGCCGGTGCGGCGGGGCGGCTGGCTGATGGACGACCTGAATTATTTTACGGAGAATCCGCTGCTGCGCGACACAAGCGGCCTGTGGAAAATCTGGTTCGAGCCGGGGAGCTTCATCGAATACTATCCGATCCTGGCTAGTGCCGAGTGGTGCGAGTGGAATCTCTTCGGCAACGACACGCTCGGCTATCACCTCATCACGATCGTGCTGCATATCGCGAACGCGCTGCTCGTCTGGTGGCTGCTGGGGAAATTCGGCCTGCGGTTGGCCTGGCTGGGCGGACTGATCTTTGCGGTGCATCCGGTCATGGTCGAGACGGTGGCGTGGATGTCCGAACTGAAGAACACGCTGGCGCTGTTGCCGTTCCTGCTGGCGATGGGCGCATGGATCGACTACGAGAAGGACAGGAAGTGGCGCGATTACGGGCTGGCGCTGGGCCTCTTTCTCGTCGCGATGCTGTGCAAGATCAGCATGGTGACTTTTCCCGTGACGATCCTGCTTTATGCCTGGTGGACGCGGGGGCGGATCGGTTGGACCGACCTAAAAGCCAGCGCGCCTTTTTTTGTCGTCTCGATAACATTGGGAATCGTTTCCATTGCGGTGGGGACCTGGTTTCAGCAACACCGCATGGTACTCGACCTGGCACGAGGGGAAGGGGTTTGGTCGCGCATCGCCTGCTCGGGGCTGGCGCTCGGCCAATATTTTTTGAACTGCCTCTGGCCACCGGGCCTGATGCCGATCTACCCACGATGGGGCGTCGATCCTCCCTCGCCGGTGCAATTTCTCCCCTGGCCGATGCTCGGCGGCATGGTTTATTGGCTGTGGAGGAACCGCGCCGGATTTGGGCGGCACGTGCTACTCGGGCTGGGATTTTTCGTGCTGAACCTGATGCCGTTCCTGGGCTTCATCACCGTTTCGTACATGAGCTACACGTGGGTGATGGACCACTTTCTTTACCTGCCGATCCTCGGCTTGATCGGACTGGTCGTGGCGGGACTGGAGCAGATGGCCGGTCGATTTTCCCGGCGCTGGTATCCCTTGGGCAGCGCGGGTGTCGGTATTGGCATATTGCTGATGGCGTGGGAGAGCCACGGGTACGCATCGGCGTTTATTAACGAACAGGCCCTCGCGACCTGCGCAATCGAGTGCAATCCCGGGGCCTGGACGGCGTACAATAATCTCGGAGTCGCCCTGCAGGATGCAGGTCGATATGGCGAGGCGGTCGATGTCCTCGAGCAAGGCTTGCGCATCAAGCCCGAGTACGTCGAGGCCCGCTATAATTTGGGCAATGCGCTGCTCCATGCCGGTCGCTGCCCGGAGGCGATCGAGCGCTACGAGGAAGTCATCAACATGCAGCCGAATTATCCGCAGGCGCACAACAACCTGGCCGTGGCGCTGGCGCAGATGGGGCGGTACCCCGAGGCCATCGAGGAATTCAAGGCCGAGTTGCAACTCTACCCCAACGACGAGGCGACGCGGCTAAATATGGAGAAAGTGGAGCAGGTCGAGAAGGCGGCTGCGCAGAAACATTAGGTATCCGCCGTCTCGGCGTGGAGGTACATCGATTGCAGACCAAGTCGGCCGGGGCCGGTAAAGCGGTTCATGACCAGATTCATCCCGGCGAAAATTCCGGTGGAAAGGCGCTGGATGTTGGTTTCCATCCGCACGGACGGGTCTTTATAGAGCCACGCTCCGGGTTCGACGTCGATGGCCTCGCCGGGCGCGAGGACCTTCTCGAAAACGTTGCCGTAGCCGTGGAGCCAGAGAATGCCGTCGCCGTGAGCGCCGTGGAATTTATCGATGAAAAATCCGGTTCCGCCGAAGAGCATGTTGGCCACGCCCCGGACGCGCTCGAAGGTGTAATCGATGTTGCCGGTGGCGGCGAGGAACTGGTGCTCGCGGACGTGAATCTCCTCGCCCTGCCGCAGATGCAGGGCGAAGACGTGCCCGGCGGCGTCGCGGCTGAAGGCGATCTGGCCGGGCCCCTGCGCCTCGGTGGTGAAGATCTGCATACCCGCCATCATGCGCTTGAACGCGCCGCGCATCGCCCGGATGCCGATGGTCACGCTGGGATGTTTCCAGAGCAGGATATGATGCTCGAAGTAGACCGTTTGGGCGGAGTTCAGCTCGACGGTGAGGGCCGGAACGAGTTCCCCATCGAGATGATAGGTGACGCCCGCGAAGGTTTCGTCGGTGGCGGTGCTGGCGAGGAGGGTGGGCCGTTGCATGAGAACGAGTCTAGGGCCACCGGGTAAAAATCGAACACTATTTTCCGACGAGGCGAGACCTCACGACGGCTCCGGCTTTGCGATCACCGCGCGTTTGCACCAGAGTTTGCGGCCCTTGAATTCGATCCCGCTCAGTTTCGTCACGACGAGATCCGCGTGCTCCTCGGCCACATCCACAAACGTCTGCTTGGTTTGCAGGCGGATGACGCCGACGGTCTCCTTGGGCAACTTTGTAATCCCCACGATGACGCCGAGCACATCCCCCGGCTGAATACCGTGATCGCGCCCGACGCCAAGCGTCAGGCGGACCATACCCGTTTCATGCGAAAGCGCGCCCGACTCGCGGTCGGACTTGCGGCCCGTGCCCATCGTAGCGGGCCGGGGTTCCGGTCGCGGTTCCGAACGGAAATCGTCGTCGCGCCGTCTCGGCGCAGGCCGTTGTTCCCGCATGGGCGGGCCTTGCACCGGTTTAACTTCCTCCTCACCGAAGAGATGGATGAGCGCGGAGGCGATGTCCGTGGCGGCATAGCCTTGGTCGAGCAGGCGACCGATGAGCGCGTCCTGCCGTTCGTACTTTCCTTCCTCCAACGTCTGGCGAAGCGAATCGAAAAAGCTGTTCGCGCGCTTTTTCTCCACTTCCTCCTCGGTCGGGATTCTCTCGCGGCGGATCTTGCCCTTGGTAAAGCGGATGATGCTCTGCATCTTGTAGATTTCGCGGCCTGCGACGAAAGTGATGGCCCGCCCGCTGCGTCCGGCGCGACCGGTACGCCCGATCCGATGGATGTAGTCGTCCCCGTCGTGCGGCAGGTCGTAGTTGAAGACCACCTCCACGTCGTCGACATCGAGCCCGCGCGCGGCCACATCGGTGGCGACAAGAAATTCCAGCCCGCGCTTGCGGAACTTCGCGATGACGCGCTCGCGCATGGCCTGGGTCATGTCGCCGTGCATTTTGTCTGCGGCATAACCGCGCGCCACGAGATGCTCGGTCAATTCGTCGACCATCATTTTCGTCGCGCAAAAGACGATGCCGAACTTGAAGTCCTCCACGTCGATGAGGCGGCACAGGACATCGAGCTTGAAGCGGCGGTCCACCTCGTAGTAGACCTGCTCGATGGCGGGCATGGTCAGCGCCTGCGACTCGATGGTCACGTTGACCGGATTCTTCGTAAACGTCTTGATCAACTCCTGGATGGGACGCGGCAACGTGGCCGAAAAGAAAACCGTCTGCCGCTCGGTTGGTGCCTGTTTCAGCACGGTGCGGATATCGTCGAGAAAACCCATGTCGAGCATCCGGTCCGCCTCGTCGAGGATGACCAGCTTGATTTGGTCCATCTTCAAGGTGCGGCGGTCGAGATGGTCCATGACGCGACCGGGGGTGCCGATGATGATTTGCGCACCGTCCTTCAGGCCGCGCAACTGGCGATCGTAGGACTGGCCGCCGTAAATCGGAATCTCGCGCACGCCCTTCTTGAACGAGGCCAGCTTCGCGACTTCCTCGGCGACCTGCACGGCCAGCTCCCGCGTCGGACAGAGAATCAGCACCTGCGGCGCACGGACACGGACGTCCACGCTTTCGATGGCGGGAATCGCAAACGCCGCCGTCTTGCCCGAGCCGGTCTGGGATTGCCCCACCACGTCGGCCCCGGAAAGGAGGGCGGGAATCGCCTGCGACTGAATATGCGTCGCCTCCTCATATCCCATCTGGACGACGGCCTTGAGCAACTCCGGCGATAGTCCGAGTTCCGCAAACAATTTCTTCTGCATTCCACCTTCTACGCCGATGCCTGCCCACTCGCCACACCTTTCACGCCAACCGGGCAAAGTCGTCGACCAGTTGATCGACGGTCCGGGAAATATCGAGAACGATGGCGTCGCGCGGTTCTTCCAGATCGGCAAATTGACTTTCGAGCAGGCCCGGCGGCATAAAGTGATTTTTGCGTTGAGCGAGACGTGAGCGGATCAGTTCGGGCGATCCCTTGAGATAGACAAATCTCGCCTGAGGCAGTCCGGCGACGATCCGATCGCGATATTTTTGCTTCAACGCCGAGCAGGCGAGAAAGAGCGGTGGCCCTTGATCGGCTTCGAGACGAAGTTCCGCGTTGAGCCGGTCGAGCCAGGGCCGGCGGTCGTCGTCGGTCAGTGGAATGCCGTGGGCCATCTTGGCTTTGTTTTCGGGCGAGTGGAAGTCGTCGGCATCGAGCCAACGCCCCTGCGCGTCCGCAGCGAGCAACCGGGCCACGGTGGACTTCCCGCAGCCGGAAACACCCATGACGATGAAGAGGGAACCGCTTGTCACATCCATAATCTATGCGAAATCGCCGCTTCGATAAGAAAAAAGACCGGGCGGCAACTCGACAGGAGTCACCGCCCGGTCAGGGGAGGAATGAATGAAACTAACATAGGAATAGACCCGGCAATGGTCGTGACGTTCGAGCCTATTCGATTACACTTCGGTAACGGAATCCGGTACCACGCATGAACACCGCCCCAGACCAGTCGAGCCCGGACGAGGATTCCCCCTGGAAGTGGCTGACCGGAGGCTGGGCGAAAGGCATCTTCGCTGCGGTGCTGGCGGCGGTCGTTTTTTATGTCGAGGAGGACTGGCGCGGGGCCATGGCCTGGCAGGAAGCGCAGGCGGAAATTGCTGCGGCGGGAGAAAGTCTCGATCCGGCGAAATTCATTCCGCCGACTATTCCCGACGAAGAGAATTTCGGGGCCTTGCCGATCTTCAAGCTGGAATCCGATCCGAGCGGTTATAATCCGAAGAATTTGTCTCCTTTGGCGATGAATCGGGCCTTGGTTCACGTCGATCAGATTCCCTCCAGCAAAGACGAAGAGACTGGTTCTTCGTTTCTCCCCTACCTTGGAAACTGGCAGAAGGGCGAGCCAACGGACTTGCCTGCGATTCAAAAACGGCTGACCGAATTGTGCCGTACCGATTTACCGATTACTCCGCTTCCAGCCAATGCGACGCCCGCGCAACTGTTCGAGCTACTTTGTCCCGCGTTGGCCGATTTGCGTGCGGCGAACCAAACTTACCCGCTCTGCCGGTTCAACGAAGATTACACCTCGGAGCCGCCACCGCTCAGACCTTTAGGTGGGGTGGTTGCCCAAATTAAAATGGCGAAGGTCCTATCCTACGAAGAGCGACTGGCCCTGCTCGACAAACAACCGGGACTGGCGCTCGACGACATGAACATCGACTGGAAAATCGATTCGGGCCTGCGAAAGGAACCGCTTCTTATTTCCGGCTTGGTTTCCATCGGAGTGGTCGCCATCCAATTAGGCGTGGTGACCGAAGGACTGGCTGAGCATGACTGGAACGACCGACATCTCGCGCAACTTGATACAGATCTGGGAAAGATCGACCGACTGAGGGAATTCCAGAACTGCGTACGAGGCGAGGTGGCGTTGTTTATGATTCCAACCGTCGATTACACTGGAGAGCATCGCACATTCGGACCCGATTTATTCTTCTTTGATCTAAGCCCCGTCTCCATGCGACCACCTTGGGTGAACTTTTTCTCCAAATGCGCCTCTGGGATCATTCCCAACGGCTGGTTCGACGACTACAAGGCCACCTACGCGAAGACCCATTTACTCGGCACCATTAAAATGGTCGATCCGGCTTCACGGCGCGTCTTTCCGGAAAAGGAGGCACACGCGCTCCGTTACATTGAAGACGCTAAAGGAACGAGTTACTGGCGTGATTTTCTTACCAGCTCGGTTACGCCGACCATCCATGGCGTTCGACCATTTGCCTATGCTCAGGTCCAGGTAGACGAAGCACGGATCGCGTGTCGGCTGGAGCGGTACCGGCTGGCGCACGGCGCGTACCCGGATTCGTTGACCGCGTTGATACCGGACTACGGGGCCGACCTTCCGCGCGACGTGATGAACGGCGAGCCGTATCACTATAAACCGATGAAGGACGGAACGTACCTGCTTTACTCCGTTGGGTGGGACCAGATCGACGATGGAGGAAAACAAAGCGAAGCCCAATATCATAGCCCGATCGACGACCCCGATTGGGTGTGGGGTAATCATCCCGGCACGAAAAAATAATCGGGCCAATCCGAACATTGCCCGATCCTTGCCGATTCTTAACGAATTATTGGATGTGACAAAAATTTACGCCCACTTAGTCTGTGGTTTGAACTCGCTCGAAGAGACCGGCCACCCCATCTGCGTCGACCGCCCATGCCCAACCCGAATCCGCCCACGGCAGAAAGCTCCTGGCAGCAACGGGCCAGCCATCTCGCGCTACGGCTGAATTTCCATCACTGGCTGGCGCGGGTCGTCCCGCTGTTTTTCCTCCTGCTCGTGGCGCTGGCGCTTTTCGAGATTTTTCGCCGTGAAACCGGGCTGTCCACGCGCTGGAGCGGATCGTTTTTTTCGCTCGGTCTGATCGTTGCCACCGGTTGGGCCTGGCTTCGAGCGCGGAACCATTTTTGCACGACACAACAAGCCTTGGTCCGGCTCGAAACCGTGCTGGGGCTGCACAACCGACTTAGCGCGGCGCAGGACGGCATCGTGCCCTGGCCGGTCCCGCAGGGGAAGATCGACGACAGCTACACGACGAATTGGAAGCAAATCCTGGTGCCGCTGCTGGCCGGGAGCCTCTTTGTCTGGAGCGCGCATGAGGTGCCGGTCAGCCGGTTGAAACTCGGCTCCAGTAGCGACCCGATTTCCGAGCCGCCGGAATTCGCGCAGGTGCAAAGCTGGATCAACGCGCTCAAGACGGCGGACCTGATCGAGCCGACCAAGCTCCAGGAAATCCAGAAAGCGCTCGACCAGATGAAGGAACAACCGGCCAAAAACTGGTACACCCAGGACAACCTGGAAGCGGCCAATTCCCTGAAGGAATTGACGGAGCAATCGATGGATTCGCTGGCGCAGGACTTGGACAAGGCGGACAGCGCGGTGCAGGCCATGCGGGAAAAGGTGGCAAGCCCGAGCGACGGTTCCAGCCTGCAACCGATGGTGGACGAGCTGAGCAAGGCCGGGGAAAACCTTGCCTCGGGCAATCTCCCGCTGAAACGGGAACTCGTCGATCAGTTGCGTGGAGGCGAATCGGCCTCGGACAAGTCGCTGAGCGCGAAACAACTCGAGGAGCTGCACGACCGGCTCAAAAAAGGAGAAACGGCGGCCCGCACCGCAGCGAACGGCAAGGGCGATTTCAGCGACGAAATGCAAAAGGCGATGGCCGACGCCGCTTCCGGCAAGGGCGAGGGACGCCGGAGGGTGGGATCGGGAGGACGGGGCGGCGGGACGGAGTCGGCCCCGCTGGAATTGCAACCGCGCGAAAATACCACTCCGCCGGGCACGCTGACGCCGGTGAGCAACGACGACATGAGCCGGGCGGCCCTGGGAGAAACGCTCAAGGTCACCGCAAGCGAGCACAGTGTGGACCCTGCAGCCTATACCGGCCCACAGAATGCTGGAGCAGCCCAAGTGGCGGGGACGGGCGGGCAGGCGGTGTGGAGAAGCACCTACGATCCCCAGGAAGCCGACACGCTGGACAATTTTTTCAAATAACCCCATGACCACCCGCACCGATTTTATCCCGCTCAACGAAGCCGATCTGGCCGCCTCGACCGTCTCGTTGGGCCGGCTGCGCGACACCCTCAACAACGTCCTCTTCGGCCAGGAGCACTTGATCGAAATGGTGACGATCGGGCTGCTTTCGCGCGGTCACCTGCTGCTGGAAGGTCTTCCCGGCTTGGGCAAGACCGAACTGGTCAAGGGCCTAGCCAAGGCGCTGCAACTCGACTCGAAGCGCATTCAGTTCACCCCGGACCTGCTGCCCGGAGATATCACCGGCAATCCGGTCCTGCAGGAAATCGACGGCAAGAGGACCTTCGTTTTTCAGCCCGGCCCGCTTTTCACCAACCTCGTGCTGGCCGACGAAATCAATCGCGCCTCTCCCAAAACGCAGTCGGCCCTGCTCGAAGCGATGCAGGAGCGCCGGGTCACCGTCATGGGAGAAAGCCATGTGCTGCCCGGTCCGTTCTTTGTCCTGGCGACGCAAAACCCGATCGAACTGGAGGGGACGTATCCGTTGCCCGAAGCGCAACTGGACCGTTTTCTCCTCAAAATCGAGGTCCGGCGCAGCGGAGTGGAAACGCTGGAAAAAATCGTGCTCAACCGAAAAATCGGCATCGAACCGGAGGTGCCCACCGTCCTGACCCGCGACGAGTTGAACCAGTTGCTCGATCTTTCGCAACGCATCTACCTTCCGCCCGTGGTGGCGAATTACATCGCACGCCTGGTGGACGGCACCCATACCGTCGGCAGCTTGGGCATCAAATATGGAGCCAGCCCCCGGGCCGCGCTCGCCCTGGCCGCGGCCGCACGGTCGAGGGCCCTGTTGCATTCGCGACCCAACGCCGGCACGGAGGATGTGCGGGCCGTGGCGCATCCGATCCTGCAACACCGGATTATCCTCGACTATAATGCGCGACTGGACGGGGCCTCGACCGCCACCGTGGTGGAGAAATTGCTGGCGGAAATTCCCGCCCAGGAACTCGAGCGTCCGAAAACGCTGCTCGATGCCAAGCTCCGCTGAACCGTTACCGCCATGCGTCGCCCGCTCTTAATGTTCGTTCTGGGGACTGCATTGGCAAACGGACTGTGCCCGGCCGCCAGCTCGCTCGACCGGACGACCGAAGGTCAGGACGTGACCGTGCACATCACCTCTCCTTTTTCCGACCTTCCTCCCAGTGGCGACGTGCCCTTTCGGGTCGACATCAAAAACGACCGGAGCACGCCGGGTACCTGGCGCGTTTTCTTTCAAGGCAGTTCCAACAGCCTGGGGGCCACGTACTATGCCCAGGACATGACCGTAGCGCCGAACACCACCGGCTCGTTCGATGTCCTCGTGCCGATGCCCATGTTTTCCGCCGATTGGGGCGGAATCAGCCTGAACACCGGGGTATCGGGTCCCGGAATAGCTAACGCCAGCGTTTTCAGCTCGTTTTACACCAATACTCCCGGGACCCGATCGCCGTTCACGATCATCGGGTCGAATCTCCTCGGCACCATCGGGACCGGTCCGCTCGAATCCTACGACAAGGACGAGGGCAAGACCTTTTACGGCAGCGACGTCGATGCCGACAACCTGCCCTCCGATTGGCGCGCTTACTCCGGCGTGGCCGTTTTCCTCCTAAAAGACACCGAGTGGCTGACCCTGAGTTCCGCCCAACGCGCGGCGATCAGCGATTATGTCGCGCAGGGTGGCCACCTGACGATCTTTACCTCGGACAACCCCGACACCCGAACACCGCAACTGCAACTGCCCGCGCCCGACGGGAAGGCAGGGAGCTACGGCTTTGGTGCCATCTCCGTTGTTCAGACCGCCACGTTCCCGCCCGCTGCGGATGTTCTTTATACGATCATCGAGCAAGAGCAAGGCCCCTCCGGAACCGCGCAGGCCACCGACCAGAATTTTTCGACGTGGGGCCTGCGCCAGTTGGTCGGAACCATTGCGGTCAGCGGGGCCTTCATTCTGACCTTCGTCCTGCTCTTTGGCACCCTCATCGGCCCGATCAATCTCTTCGTCTTCGCCCGCGGCAGTAAACGCTTTCGGCTTTTCTGGACCACGCCGCTGATCTCGATCGTCGCCTGCCTCACCCTGATCGCAGGCATTCTCCTGACCGATGGTCTCGGCGGCGCCGGTCGGCAAATGATTGCCGTCTTCAGCCTGCCGGGCATGAATCGCGAGGCGATCGTCCAGGAACAAGTCGCGCAGACCGCCGTGCTCTTCTCTACCCGCTGGCACAACGATCAAAATTATCTCATCACACCCATCTCGGCCCAGGCCATCAACGACGCCTCGGCCCCCACCGGCGTCCGGCTTTATTCGTCGCGCACCGACCTCGCCGACTCTCCCGATACCTTTCGCCAGCAGGGAAACGAATTTTCCGGCAACTGGTTTCGCAGCCGCACCGTGTCGGGACAGTACCTTCAGGCCGTGCGACCGTCCCGTTCGGTTCTCACCCTTTTGAATCCCCCAGCCCCCGGATCGGCCCAGCAACCGCCCGTCGTGCTCTCCTCTTTTCCGCAGGAACTCACGACGGTCTTCCTTCGGGACCGGCAGGGGAGTTATTGGACCTGCGAGCACCTGGAACCGGGGAATAAAAAAACCTGTACCGCCAGTGAGGCCTCCGACTTCTTCCATTTTTGGGCCACCGCGTGCGCCAATGCCGGGGGCAAACTTCGTCCCCTCCTGAGCGAAGCGGCAGGCCGTAACGGTTGCTTTTACGCCACCGGAATTCCACCGGCGAGCGACACCCTGACCACCCTGGGCGAAATCCGCTGGCAAGTCGCCAGCGGCGTCTACCTCGGCCCATGGGTTGCTGCGCCTCAGTCGGAGACCGGACCATGAGCCAGGAACTTGTCCTCGACGTTCGTCACCTGCGCCGTTCCTTCGGCAAAGTCCACGCCGTGCAGGACGTCAGTTTTACCGTCCGGAAGGGGCAGGTTGTCGGCTTCATCGGCGCTAACGGTGCGGGCAAAACCACGACCCTGCGACTGCTCGCCACCCTCGACTCCCCCGACGCGGGCACCATCGAAGTCCTCGGTTGCGACGCGACGAACTATCCCGAAAAAGTGCGGGCCCGCCTCGGCTGGATGCCCGATAACTACGGCACCTATGATAACGTCACCGTGGCGGAATACCTCGATTTCTATGCGCGGGCCTACGGCTATGTCGGGGCCGGGCGCACGCGGCATGTGGACGAAATCATGGCCTTCACCGAACTGACTTCCATCCAGGACCGCCTCATGCACACCTTGTCCAAAGGCATGGGACAACGCCTTTGCCTGGGCCGCGCCCTCATCAACGATCCCGAACTGCTCCTGATGGACGAACCCGCCGCCGGACTCGACCCGAAGGCCCGCATCGAATTCAAGAACCTCGTCCGCATCCTCTCCCAGCAGGGCAAGACCATCCTCATCAGTTCCCATATCCTTTCCGAGCTGGGCGAAATGTGCGACACCATGCTCTTCATCGACAAGGGCCGCGTCGTCCACCATGGCTCGTCGGAAACCCTGCTCCGCGGCGATGCCGATTATCTCCGCCTCGAGATCGAGACCCTCGGCCCGGTGGATCGCCTCCTCGCCTGGGCCGTCCTCCAGCCGGGCCTCACCTTCGTCGAATCGACCAATCGCGGCGCCCGCTTCGATTTCGCGGCGAAAGAACAAGGCGATCTAGCCCAACTGCTGCGCTGCGCCGTGCAGGACGGCATCCCGGTCTGCGATTTTCATCGCCTGGAACGCCGCCTGGAGGATGCCTTCGTCGAGGTCCTCAAAAAATCCAACGGCCCGGTGCCCGCCACCCCGCCGCCCTTTAAGCCATGAACTTCATCACCCTCTTTTTTTCCGACGACCGCAAGCTCGACGATTGGCTCAGCCCGATTCTGGTCAAGGAGTTGCGACAGGGCATGCGCGCGCGCGTCTTCGTCATCTCCTTTTTGCTTCTCCAGCTCTTTTTGATCGTTCTCGTCCTGGGCAACGTCGCCGCGCAGGACGACCGCAGCACCCTCGAATTCCAGAATAATTTCTTCTGGGTCATCCTCGGCTTTGCCCTCCTCGGCCTGATGCCCCTGCGCGGTCTTGTCGCCATCTCCCTGGAAGTAAAGAACCACACCATGGAAACCATCATGCTGACGCGGCTCACCGCCTGGCGGGTCGTCTTCGGAAAATGGAGCGCCCTCTTCGCCCAGAGCCTGCTTCTCGTCTCGGCGGTACTGCCCTACGTCGTCCTCCGCTATTTCATCGGCGGAGACGATGTGGTTTCCGATTTCGAGTGGATCCTTTTTATGCTCTGGATGTCCGGGTTGTTGATAGCTGCCTGCATCGGAGTTTCGGCCCTGGGCAATTTCGTGATTCGGATCGTCATCCTGGTCTGCATCGCAATTCTGACCCTTACCGCGATTGGAAATTACGAATCCATCGGCGCCGGTCTCGATAAAGCCTGGGAAATCGTGGCCTGGCTTGTCGTCTTCGGCTTTTTTATTTCCGCCATTCTCTTCGAACTCACCGCTACCGGCATCGCTCCGGCCTCGGAAAACCATGCCCTTCGCCTGCGCCTTCTCGCCCTCGCTTTTTTACTCGTCGCCTGGGGCCTGGCTAGGCTCGCCCAAAGCGATTTCACCCCCGGGATTTGCATTCCCGCGATTGTCCTCGTCGCCGTCTGCTACTTCGATTTGGCCGAAAAACCGCGTCTCCTCCCCAGAATGGTCCGGTCGATGGCGCAGAGGGGATGGCCGGGCAAAATCGCCGCGATTTTTCTCCTGCCCGGCTGGCCCAGCGCCCTGCTTTTTTCCATCGTTGTCGTTCCGTTCGCGGTGTGGCTTTATTGCGCCACGGCCAAACTCGACCCCGATCCGGGATGGCGCCTGCCGCTCTTCTCCACCTTCGGCTCCATTTTTACCCCGATCGTCATCTGCCATTTTTTCTGGCCCAGGAATAAACAGGTCCTGCTCATGGTCTTCATCTATAACCTCATCCTTTTCGGACTTGGTTCGATTCTCGGCGGGTTTGCCGACCTGACCCACACCCCGATCAATAAAGTCCTCGCTTTCCTGCCCGGCCTTCCCGTCTTCTTTACCGGACTCGCCTCCGATTCGACCAAGGATTACACCCCCTTGTGCCTCGTCGGCAATGCCATCACGCTCGTCATTCTCCTCTTCGCGCTGCTCGTGGGCAGTCGCCGGTATTTCCGCGAATTACTCGCCCTCTTGCGCTCGGCCCCCGACGTAAAACCCTCGCCGGACCAGCCTGTACCGGAAGCGGAGATCAAATGAATGCTCTTCTCGCCGAAGACAACCCCGCCACCCGGAAACGGGAAATTGCGCGACTGGCCGAACAAGTATGCCTGCCCTTCCGCTCCCGGGCCTGGCGCGGTTCGTCCGGTGCGTGGCAGGGACTCAACCAAGGCAGCTCGATCGATTTTCAGGACCATCGCGCCTATGCGCCCGGCGACGATCCCCGCCATCTCGATTGGGCCGCCTACGCCCGTACCAATCACTACACGATGAAGCTCTTCCGCGAGGAGGTCAGCCCCCGTCTCGACATTGCCCTCGATGTCAGCGGGTCCATGGCCCTGACCAGACCCAAGGAGGCACGCAGCCTCGACTTGCTCCATCTCGTCCTGAGCCTCGCGCTCCACGACGGCATCGGCCTCCGCCTCTACGCCGCCCATTCCGCCGGTCAGTGGCGTCGCCTTGACACCCAAGCCGCCCTCGCGCTGCAAGCCCTGCCCTTGTTTAATTTCACGGCCACCGACGACCAGGCCGCCCGCCTTCCCCTCACGGAAATCCCCTGGCGCGCCGGATCGCTCCGCATCCTCATTTCGGACCTCCTCGTCCCGCAACCTCCCGAACGGGAACTCGCCGGCTTGAGCGCGGACCATGGTCGCGTCGTTATCCTCGCCCCCTACCTCCAGGCCGAGGCCGAACCCGACTGGAACGGCAATCTCGAACTCCACGATTGTGAAACGCGGCAAGTCCGCCAGCAGCGGGTCGAACCCTATCTTCTCTCCCGCTACCGGAAAAGCTATCGGCGTCATTTCGATCTCTGGCAGGAAGAGGCGCGACGGCGGGGCGTCCCGCTGGCCCGGATTTCCAGTGAACTTTCGCTCAGCGTGGCCTTGCGTCGGCAGGCGCTTCCCGCCGGCGCATTCGAAATACGACATTGAACGGCCTGCCCTTTGTCTTCGCCAACCCCTGGGGTGCGCTGGCTTTGCTCGGCCTGCCTGCGGTCATTGCCATTCATTGCCTGCAACAAAAGTCCCGCACTCTCCGGATCAGCACCCTTTTCCTGCTCGATCGTCTCTCCCTCGATAGCCAACAGGGCAGTCGCTTCACCTGGATGCGCCAGTCCCTCGCCTTCTGGCTCCAGATTCTCTGTGTTCTTATCCTCACCTGGCTTCTGCTCGAACCCCACTGGCTCCGCGCCGATGCCGTCCAGCGCGTCGTCCTCGTCCTGGACAGCTCGATCTCCATGCGCGCCTTTACCGACGACCTCGTCGCCCGGACCTCGCCTCGTCTCCGCGCCCTCGCCGCGCTCACTCCGCGCACCTACTGGACCCTGCTGGAAACCGATCCCTCCCGCCCCACGCTCTATGAAGGACTGGACCTGATCGCCCTCGAGGAAAAACTTCACGCCTGGCGTCCCTCGATGCCCGGGCACGACCCCACCCACGCGCTCGAACTGGCCCGCTCCGTCGCTCCCCGGGACGCCCTCGTGATTTTCGTCACCGACCGACCTCACGACGTGCCCAGCGGAATCGATCTCCTCGCCATCGGCGAACCCATCGAAAACTGCGGTTTGGTCGGCTCCCGCGTCCTTGGCACCGGACCCGATCTCGAATGGCAGGTCATGGTGCAAAATTACGGGCAAAAAACCGCCCACCGTTCCTGGTGGATCGAACTCGCCGGACAAAAAACCGACCCGCAAACCATCGACCTCGATCCGGGTCACTCCAAAATCCTGCGCGGAAAATTCCCTCCCGGTCTGGACCGACTGGAGGTTTGTCTGAATGCCGACCGCTTTACCGTGGACGACCGCATGGCCATCGTTCGTCCCCAGCTCAAACGCCTCACCGTCTCTTCGCAGGGCGACGACTCCACTGCGGACATCTTCACTCGCCTGATGCAAACACTTCCCGCCCTCGATCCCGCCGTCTCCGGCCAACCCGCCGATGTCGCCTTCATCGGCACCAGTTCCCAGATACCCATTCCGGACAACACCCACCCCGCCGTCGTTCTCTTCGCCAACACCATCGTTAACAATCTCTTCGTCGGCGAACCCTTCGCGGCCGATGAAGACCCGTTGAACCAGGACCTCAGTTGGCAGGGCCTCGTTATGCAACCGGGAGATGCCGTCACCTTGGCCCCGCAAGACCATGTGCTGCTCTGGAAGGACCGCACTCCCCTCATCTATTTTCGCTCCATTGCCGGGAACCGTCGCCAGCTTGTTTTCAACTTCGATTTTCCCACCTCGAACGCCACCAAGCTCCCCGCCTTTGTTCTCCTCATCCGTCGCTACCTGGAATCGATTCGGACGGACAAAATTGTGCCGGAAATCCGTAACGCGGAATTGAACGAACCGTTACTCCTCGCTGCCGATCCCACCGGTGGGCCCGTCGTCCGGCACGATCCCGACGGAACCGAAACGACCTTTTCCCCGCGTATTCGGGTGACCCTGAACGCTCCCAACCTACCCGGCTTTTTCTCTATCACTCAAGGCGGACAAACGCTGCTCTCGGGTGCGGCCCAGTTCGCCGATGCGCGTGAATCCGATTTCCGCACCGCCGCCACCGTCGATACCCTCACCGACCATCGCGCCCGGCTCATGCAACTGCGTACCAGTTCCGAGGCCCTGACCCCGCTCTGGCTCCTGCTCATCGGTGTCTTACTCCTGTCCTACTGGGCCGCCACCAACCCACGACTAAAATGAGCCTGAACGCCCCCGAGTGGCTTCTGTTGGTGCCACTGCTCCTCTTTCTCGGCTGGTATGTTCCGACCATTCAATGGTTGCGGCCCCTGCGCCTGCTCAGCCTCGGCCTGCTCGTCTTCGCCCTCTGCGATCCCCAAATTTCGCGCTTCAGTCCGGGTCTCGATGTCTGGGTCCTTGTCGATCAATCCTCTTCCGCGGCCGATGCCCTCGCCGCCCATGAAACCGAAATCGAGGACCTGCTCGCTCGTTCCAAAGGCAGTTCGGACAACCTCCATTTTCTCGATTTCGCGGAAGACGTCGAGGACCGGGAAACCGAGTCCGACCGCGTCTACGAAGGGGACCGCGATTCCACCCGCATGGCCAATGCCATCGAGGTAGCGCTGGCCCGGATGAAGCCCGACCGCGCCGCGCGGCTGCTCGTCCTGACCGACGGCTATTCCACGGAACCTCTCACTGGCCTCGAGTTCCGCTTGCTCTCCCAGGAAGTCCCGCTCGATTACCGGCTCCTCGAATCGCCCAATCCCCAGGACTACCAGGTCGATTTCCTCCACACCGCCGAACGGGTCCGCCCCGGTGAACCTTTTCTCATCGAATTTCAAGTGAGCGGCCAGCCCGATGCCATCGTGCCCTATCAAATCCTCCGCGATGGCCAGGGCATCGGTAGCGGAACCGTCGAAGTAAAGGGCGGTACGGGATCGCTTCGTTTCACCGATCGCGTCTCCTCACCCGGGGCACACCATTATCAAGTCCAGATCACCCCCGAACACGATGCCATTCCCGGCAATAACCTCGGCCAAAGCTGGACCGAAGTCGTCTCCGGTCCCCGCGTCCTCCTCGTCACCGATTATCCCGACGATCCGCTCATCGCTACGCTCCGCCAGGAAAAAATCGATGTGGATGTCGAAACCAAACCCCGGTCGCTTGTCCCCGGTCGCCTCAGCGGGGCCAAGGCCGTCATCCTCAACAACGTCCCCTCGTACGAAATCCCTCCCGATTTTCTCTCCCTCATCGATTTCTTCGTCCGGGAACAAGGTGGCGGCTTGCTCATGATCGGCGGAAAATACAGCTTCGGCGCGGGCGGTTACTCCCAGTCCACCCTCGACGATCTCCTCCCCGTCTCGATGGAACTTCGCACCGAGCACCGCAAACTGGCCGTCGCCATGGCCATCGTCATGGACCGCTCCGGCAGCATGTCGATCGCGGTCGCCAACGGCCTGACCAAAATGGACATGGCCGACGACGGGGCCGCGCGCGCCGTCGAACTGCTCGGCCCGCACGACGCGGTCTCGGTCATCGCGGTCGATACCGAGCCTCACGTCATCGTGCCGCTCACGGAAGTCGGCGATGCCGCCGGGGAAATGACCGGTCCCATTCGGCACATCGCCAGCATGGGCGGCGGCATCTACATCGACGTCGCCCTCCGCGCCGGTTGGAAGCAACTAAAGGATTCAACCGCCGGTCAGCGACACCTGCTCCTCTTCGCAGATGCGAGCGATTCGGAGGAACCCGGCGACTACAAATCGCAGGTCGACGACATGGTCAAGGCCGGCGTCACCATCAGCACCATCGGCATGGGCTCCGCCAGCGACAAGGACGCGGGGCTGCTGGAGGACATCGCCAAACGCGGCAACGGTCGGTGCTACTTCGGCTCCAACCCGGAGGAATTGCCCACCATCTTTGCGCAGGAAACCGTCGCCATCGCCCGCTCCGCTTTCCTGAAGGACCCGGTCGATGTCCAACCCGCCTCCGGCTGGGCCGAAATCGCCGCGCAACCGATCTCCTGGCTTCCGACTGTCGACGGCTACAACCTCAGTTATCTCCGGCCCAATGCCACCGCCGCCCTCTTCTCGAAGGACGAATACCAGGCGCCGCTCGTCGCCTTCTGGCAACGCGGGCTTGGTCGCACCGCCGCCGTTTCCTTTCCGCTCGGCGGTGATTTTTCCCAGCGCGCCCGAAGCTGGAGCGAGTACGGTAATTTCAGCCGCACCCTCACCCGCTGGCTTCTCGGCTCGGAAACACCACCCGGACTCGGCCTGCGCACCCGCCTCGTCGGAACGGAACTTCAGGTCAGCCTCCTTTACGACCAAGCGTGGGAGGAGCGGATCTCCCAACATCCGCCCCTGCTCCAGATCGCCATCCAAAACAATAACGGCACCTCGGTGACCAGTTCCCCGCTCTGGGAACGGATCGCCCCCGGGCGCTACGATACCACGGTGCACCTCCCTGCGACCCGCTACCTGCGCGGTGCCGCCCAAGTGGGGCCCTACACGATCCCCTTCGGCCCGATTGTCGCGGGGGCGAATCCCGAGTGGACTCGCGACCGGCATCGGCTGGAGGAACTCGAGGCGCTATCCTTGGCCAGCGGCGGCACCCAGCGCCTGGACATGTCCTCCATCTGGAGCGCTCCCCGGGCGACGGGCACGACGCCTCTCCGCCGGGATGTCCTGATCGCTCTGTTCTTCGTCCTGCTGGCGGAGTTCCTGCAGACCCGGCTGGGGTGGAGGGTCCGGTAGGCTGGAGGGGGCGCGAAGGGGTTTTAAATGGCGTAAATGGCTTATAAAATTAGGTCAGAGTGGCGATTTAGTGGAAGGCGCTGGGGCAGAGGCGGTTGGAGTGTTGACTTTTGGGTAAAATAGGGAAGCAGCGGTTTTTGCCGGAAAAACAGGCGGCGAGGGGTGTTTTCCTTCCTCTTTGGGCGTGCCTTGGAGCCCATAGGCTGAGCGGAAACGTCCCCAACCGGACAGCCTCGGGATGCGACAAGGGAGTTGCGGGGAAAAGCCCTGCGGACGGCAGTAGCGTTCCCAAATGGAGTTGAGAGAGTTTGGGAATAAGAAGAGGTTGCTGTTTATTAATAAAATCCGATTGACAACTGTTCTTGGTTGGTTCAGGGTGAGTGGGTAGCTACCCGCGCCATGAAACGCCCTTACCATCGCAGCGAGCGGACGTGCGCGGATGGGGCGCTTTCGTTCAAGATGATGGGGCCTCGAATGGGACCGATCTTATTTACGGCTACCATACCGATTGGGGCGGTGAAAACACTACCGATCCGAATCTTTGCCCGGAATCCTTCGGGGTGACCTGGTCGTCAACTAGCGGCTATGGTTACGTCACGATCAACGGCGTAACCAATAATGCGACGGCCGATCCGGATTATGCCTTTGCGCTCGGCGTGCAGCGTGCCACCAACTATGCCTCACCGGCCGGTTCCGGTTCGTACGCATCCTGTTACCCGCTTCAAGACAACCGGAATGGGACGGTGATCGGCCTGGGGGGGACAATGAGGCACTTTACGCTGTCCGATTCCTGGAATACCAACACCGCGCAGATGGATGCCAATCTGTTTATCACGGGCAGATCGATCGTCGGCTCCCCTTCCGATCTGAGGGGCTACGCGCTTTTGCCGCCGGGCGGCGGGTATATTACGGCGGGCGGTTCGACCCATTGGATGACCAATGCGGTGCCGGTGGCGGTGAATTCGGCGGGGCAGGTGCTGGGGCTGGAGGGTTCGACGACGAATAGTGTCGCCGCTACCGTGGCCGGGGAGAATCCGGCCTGGAGCGGGGCACCCTATTATTCCAATACCAATACGGTCTATAATATCCCGACGATCTGG
This sequence comes from Bacteroidota bacterium, assembly GCA_903970335.1. Lineage (GTDB taxonomy): Bacteria > Verrucomicrobiota > Verrucomicrobiia > Methylacidiphilales > UBA1321 > JABDGH01. The sequence continues at coordinate 49,050 of CAJCII010000217.1, forward strand.
TTGCCGCAGACCAATAGTGGTGGCACGGTGACCGGTTATACGCCCGCCCGACTGACGATGCCTTCAACCAATATCACATGAGTAAGGAATACATCGAATCGTTACGCGTGCGAGTCGGGCGAACGAGCGTACTTCGGGAGAGTGGGGCGCAATTCATCGGAGGCTGTTCAAGGTGAGCAAAACGCTCTAATCATGGCGTTATGGCCCTGGCTGACTCACTCGAACAAATCGTTAATCATTTACGCCTCGGGCGCTTTCCAAACGAGCAAGCTGTTTCACAGGGAGTGGTTTTAAGAGTCCTCAGCGAATTAGGCTGGGATACCTACCATCCTGAAACTGTTTGGCCAGAGTTCGCTCTGAGCGGCCGACGTGCCGACTTTGCTCTTTGTTTTCCAGCGCGAAAACCAGTGGTATTTATTGAAGTAAAGCAACCCGGAAAAGGCGATGGGGCGGATCTGCAACTTTTCGAGTATGCGTTCCACGAAGGAGTGCCCATGGCCGTGCTTACTGACGGAAAAACCTGGAGCTTTTACCTTCCGGCAGAACAGGGAAATATCGAAGAGCGACGAGTGTATAAACTTGACCTCGTTGAACGCAATTACAGCGAGTCCGCTGAAAAACTTATCAAGTATCTAGCTTACGAGCGGATCGTGAGCGGTCAGGCTCTTGAGGAGGCGAGAAAGGACTACCGCGACCGGAATCGTCGACAACTGGCTAGCCAAAGCATTCCTGACGCTTGGAGAGAATTAATTGAATCAGAGGATCCTAGCCTTTTTGATCGACTCTCGGGAGAAGTCGAAAGCAAATGTGGCGTGATACCCGACCTGGATGACGTGAAAGCATTTTTAGATACGCTTAAGCCCGAGCGTCCCACAGTCACGAGGCCGCCGGTTTCGATACGCTCTGTCGAAGGAGGTGCCGCGATTGTTCGCCAATCTGGAAATGGCCCCCATCAATTCATTTTTCGTGGAAATTCCCGACAATGTCGAAACGCCAAAGAAGTTATGGTCGAAGTGCTAAGGATGTTTGCAAATGCGGATCCCTCTTTTGCAAAAAGATGCGCCAATGACCCTGAAAACCTTGGTCGTTCTCGAACTTATATCTCGAATGACCCGAACGAACTTTACCCGAACGCTCCTCATTTGGCCGAAAACCATGAGCGTTTCCATCCAGATTGGGTCGTGGCGACGAATCTTTCCAACGACGCAAAAGTGAAAGTGCTGAAAATGGCCTGCAGAGTCGCTGGAGCAAGTTGGGGAAGCGACCTTCAAATCGGTCTTTAGAAAGCATTATGCGTCACATCAAGATTACGCTCCGGCAGCTCGAGACCTTCCTGTTGAAGTCCGCCGACAATCTGCGGGGGAAGATGGATGCGTCGGAATACAAAGAATATATTTTCGGACAGTGGTGTCCAACTGTTGAGGAAAAGTTTTGTTGTAAGTTATTGGATTGAAGGGGAAAGGGAAAGAAAAAGGGTGTGAGCGACATGAGCGAGGCTCCTCTATTTTGGCTGGATGCAACCGCCGAAAATGGTTTTCTCGCAGCTCATGGACTGGATTCATCCGCAGACTTTCCATCGCATCGTGGCGCGGCATCGCGGTGACTACAAGGTGCAGAGCTTTTCCTGCTGGGACCATTT
>CAJCII010000218.1 GCA_903970335.1 Bacteroidota bacterium
TATATCTTCCGGCCCACGCACAGCTCATGGCCGACACATCCCCTCTGCTTTCGATAGGACAGATCGCCGTCCTTATTAACCGCTCCAAAATGACTGTCCATCGGCGCATCCGTGCCAACGGCATCGAACCCGCCCTTCTCCTCTCAGTGGGTGGGGCGCGCTACGACCCATCCGTTATCGAACAACTCGGACCCTTCAAGCGCCCCAACAGCAGCTACACGAGGCGATAAATGGCGCTCGATTCGGCGGCAGCATACGAAGAGGCCCTCGCCTTATGGCCGATGCCGCGCGTCCTCGCGCATTACGGCATGGGGCAATTCCTGCCCCCAAAACACGGCGGCAATTACAAGAATGAGCCGTGCCCATTCTGCGGCCGCAAGGGCAAGTTTTCCGCCTTCAAAAAGAAGGCGGACGGCAAGTGGCTTGTAAAATGCCAGATCAACCGCCCCACGGCCTGTGAGGCGAACAAGGCGATGGATGAAATCGGCCTCATCCAACGCAAGGAGGGGCTCCCCGACCGCAAGGCGGCGTACTTACAGTTCCTTAAACTCGCCGGGGTCGTGATCGAGAATGCCCCCGTAGTGCAACCTGCACCACAAGCGGAAGCGCAACCCCCAGCCGAGCCCGCCAATGTTGTCCCCTTCCTCCAAGGGAGCAACACCACGGGGGCCAAGCCAAAGACGCCACCGCCGCCGCCCAGCGGACCCGACACAGAGGATATTTGGGCCACGCTTCACCCGCTCCTCCTGCTGACCAACGCCGACCGCGAGCGCCTGAAAGCCAAGCGGGGATTCAGCAACCAGACGATAGACACGCTCGGGTTCAAATCCAGCAACCCCACCAACATCGAGATCATCAACAGCCTCCGCGACAAGTTCCCCGCCCATCAGCTTCTCGACAGCGGACTCTTCGTAAAAACGCCAGCCGGAGGCGTGGCCCCATACAACCAGTTCACCGGCTGGGGCATTACAGGAAAGAAGGACGCCAAAGGCAAAGCGGAATGGGGAGCAACAAACCCCGTCCTCATCCCCTACCGCGACGCCAACGGAAAAGTAACTTCCATCCGCCCCCACAAAGGAAACCTCCCCAAGAGAGACAAAGACGATGACGAGGATTGCATGGGTGATATTTACTGCCCGTTCCTCATCGAAACCCGCCTCGAAAACTTCGACGAAGGCTCCCCTCTGTATAGGACCGTTGTTCTCACGGAGTCCGAGTTCAAGGCCGGCGCCATCTGGCAGGCAGGATTTCCAGCCCTCGGCATCCCCGGCATCACGTTTGTTCGCAACCCCATCTTTCGCGCCAAGCTCGTCGCGATCCTTGAGCGGTTCAGCATCCAGCGCGTCATCATCGTCTTCGACAATGAAATCAAGGACAAGCCGGGCCTTCCCACCTACAAGGCGGACCCGTTCAACCGCTACGACCAGATTATTTACGCTCGCTATATCGCCTGGGACCTTATGAAGCGCAGCCCGCGCCCCGGCTCGCTCGACGACGTTCTGATCGGCAACCTCCGCGACGAATGGCGTCTCGACGACAACGGCGTGGAAACAGGCAAGGTCGATTGGGACACCGCCCTCGCCATGTTCGTCCGCAAGGAGGGCGTAATCCACGGCACCGCGCGAGCCAGTCAGGAATTTGAAAAGGTTCTGACCGACGCAAAGCCCCCGAACGACTTCCTCGACCTCTTCCCCGATGTCGCGCAGACGATCATCAATACCCGCCTCGAAAACCTTTGGCATGAACCCCTCCTCAAATCGGGCGGTGATGCTCAGGAAAAGCTCGCGCGGCGGCTCGACCGCATCAACAGCAAGCTCTCCACTGTCGCGATGTCGATTATGGCGCAGAAGATGGCCCGCGCTCTCCGCTTGGTGATTGGCTGTTACTACGTCCTGAAAGTCACCCCCGACAAGTTGAAGGCGACATACATCAAATCGAGGACCACCCTCAACAGCAATATCGCCGACCTCCAGAATCGCCGGGGAGAAAAGACCGCAGCGGGCATGGAATCCATTGAGGCAATGATTGCGCGCATGACCCTTGAGCGCCGGCTCCTCACCGAATTGATCGAGGAAGGCACCCCCGAAGCCATCTCTAACTTTACCGCCAAGTGCGAATATTGCCGCCACACGGCAGACCACAAGACAGAGCGCCTCATCAGGATCGAGAACACCCAGGGCGAGAAAACCAAACTCCTCTCCCTTCCCGCCGAAAACAACGGTCGCCTCGCGGAGTTCCGCGTTTGGTGCCTCGAACGCACCCAGGGCGTTGCCGTATGGCGCGGAGGAGAAAAAGACCTGCAAAACCTAACAGAAGATATGAAACACCTGTCAGCACACCGCAACATATACGAAATCCCTCACTACGGTTTCGACCCCAACTCGAAAATTACCTTCTTCGGAGACTGCGCATGGGCGCCGGACGGCGAGGTACTTCTCCCCGATGACAACAATATCTTCTGGCATAGCGGCATGGGCTATCAGGTCGATCTTGACGCGGCCCTCGTAGGCGAGGGCTTCCAGCAAGGCGCACCCAAGCTTGCCGAGCGGCCAGGTGACGACAAAATCGACATAAAGTTACTTTTTCAACGCTTCTCACAAGGCATGTTCGACACCGTGGGCGATTACGATGGCTACCTCTGCATAGGCATGAGCTTGCTTTACGCCGCCGCCCAGCAGGTTTATCGCGACTACGGCGGCCACCCCGGCCTGTGGCTCTACGGCAAGCGTGGCGGCGGTAAAACGACCGTCGCCCGGTGGCTCATGCGGATATGGGGTTTCAAGGAACTCCAAGGTATCCGGCTCGACAAGACCACGACCGCCGTTGGCATGACGCGCAACCTCACCCAATACTCCGACATCCCTCTTTGGTTTGACGAGTATCGCCGCAACATCCTCGACATCGAGCTCAAGGAAGCCGTACTCCGCGGCGCGTTCGACAGATCCTCCGGTTCCAAGGGCCGCATGGACTCCACGACGAAAACAAACAGCGTCCGAGCACTCACAACACCCATCGTCTCCGGCGAAATGTCCTCGCCCGATGCCGCAACCCGTTCCCGGTACGTTCACGCCCTAATCGCCACAAGCCGCCGCCGCCTCCAAGGCGAGAGCAACGGCGCACTTTTCCGCACCATGATGGCGGACTCCAACCATCTGCACCTGATTGGCCGTTACCTCATGGATCACCGCATGGAGTACAACGAAATCTTTGAAAGCCTCCTCGCAAGCTGGATGAAAGCCCAGCTTGCCATCACCGATGACCGTACCCGCTTCGTCCACGGCGCGGCATGGGCCGCGTTCATGGCCCTCGCGGAAATGCTGAACGTCAGCACCGTCGATGCGCAAGCCTTCACCGCCTACACCGTGGAGCACGCCAACCGGGCCTTCGATGACGTTCACGACGAAACCATGTCCAATAAGTTCTGGACGGACGTAATCTCCGCAATCAACCGGGGTAACATCGACCGCCGCCTCTTCAACGAGAAGACCATCGCGCTCAATCCAAAAGGTGCCTTCGATGACGCCCTGGTCGAACTCTCTGGCGCTCCACGCGTCGAAGCCGTCTTCCTCGCCCCCAACGAAATCTTCGATATGTACGCCCTCGACCTCCGCAAGCGAGGCGACGAAGCCGCATTATCGAAGAACGACATCCAGCGCGAGATTTCCAAGGAGGAATACTGGATCGCGCCGCCAGCCGCCCAGCGGGTTCACCGCGCCACACTCAATGGGCATCGCTACAGCGGCGTGTGGGTTATAAACCTCGAAAAGTTCCCCTTTGCCGAGCAACTCAAGGACGCCCTCGACGCGAGCGGCCTAACAGCCGGAACTTAAACATAGCCATCCCACAGCAAGCAGACATGAGTTGTCGAGCCTCTGATTTACAGGGCTAAAATGAAGCGGAACGGAAAATGAGATTTAGGATTATTGGTGCATCTTCCGGCGTAAGGGCGAATGAGGCTGTCCCACAGGGTAA
>CAJCII010000219.1 GCA_903970335.1 Bacteroidota bacterium
AATCGCCGGATTGAGTCTGCCCGCCGAGGCCGTGAATGATTTCAGTGACCTCGTGATGCTGGCCGCATGGCTAGCTGCCGGTTTTGCTCTTCGGCGGAAAAAGCCGCGCGCGTAATTTGTTTGGGATCCATTCAGTAGGTAGCCCGCGCACTCCGTGCGCGGGACAGTCGCACGGAGTGCGACGACTACCTACAACCCATCCGCCCAGAACTTGGCGAAAGCGCGGTCCCAGCGGCGTTCGCTGCCCGCTTGCCGCGCAAGGTTCTGACGTTCTTCCGGCGTAGGCAGTTTGGCCAGCATCTGGGCCAAGCCATCCACCCAGGCGGAGACATCGCGCGCTTTCAGAACGCGCCCCATCTGCGAAGTTTTGACCAGCTCGCGCGGTCCGCCAATGTCGGAGACGGCGACAGGCAAGCCAGCGGCCATGGCCTCCACGACCACGTTGCCGTAGGTATCGGTGGTGCTGGGGAAGACAAATAGATCCGCCGAGGCGTAGGCGATACCCAGCTCGCGTCCCGTGAGAATGCCGGTAAAAATCGCGCCGGGTAAAAGTTTTTGCAACTCGCCGCGGTACGGCCCCTCCCCGACGATGGCAAGGGTGATATTTCCGCACCGTTCCCGGAGGGCGGGCATGATTTCCGCGAGAAGATTGAGGTCCTTTTCCTTGGAAACACGGCCGACGTAGAGCAGCACGGGACCGCTCGCACCGCGCTGGGGCCAGAACCGCTGGTCGCGCAAGGCGGGGTTGAAGAGTTCCGTGTCCAGGCCGCGCGGAAAAATCCGGAGCTTTTCCGGCACAATGCCGCGATCGATCCAGCAGCGGCGATAAAATTCCGAGTTCACGTAAATAAGGTCCGTCTGGCCGTAGAACCACTGCATGTAATTCCAGACCAGCGTTTCCATAAAGGCGTCGTCGCTGAGAAAGCGGGCGTACTGTGGAAAATCGGTGTGATAAATGCCCGTGGTGCGCAGGCCGAGCAACTTGGCGCAACCCATCGCGCAGAGACCGATGGGGCCCGGCGTGCTGATGATCAACTCCGTGAAGCGCTCGCGCTGGATGTAATCGAGCATGTCGAGAAACGGCGGGAAGCTGAGCTTCTGCAGCTCGTACTCGGGGATTTCGAACTCACCGACGGGCGGGAAGTTTTTGATCGGGATGTCGTCGATCGAGAGCTTCGAGCGGGAGGTGACCACGGTCAAATCGGCCCCGGCATGGCGTCCGGCCTGGACCATGGCCCGGATGGTGCGGGCCACGCCGTTCACGTCCTCCAGCGTATCGGTAAACCAGGCCCGTTTCTCGTTACGCAGGGACTGGGGCACCGTGCCGGTGAAGCGCCGCACGATATGCGTCAACATCGGACGGTCCGGCGCCTGCTGACCGAACGCGACGAGGTAGGGCAGGATGCTGAACCCGACCGGCAGGAGCCCGGTGAAGGACTGGAAGGCGTCGATGAGGTTGCCCCGGACCACCCGCTGCTGAAACTGCGCGATGAGCCGGTAGCTCAATTCGTTGGTAATATGGGAAGCCATGCGAAACGAGCGGCGCTGCGCATTCGGCTCCCCGGCGATGATCTGGTCGAGCGTCTGCTTCAACTTCGGGTCCGAGAGAAACGCGCTGATTTCGCGGGTGAGGGTGAGTTCACCGGGCTTGACGAAATCGAGCGCCTGCCCGGTGCGGATCGCCTCGGCGACGTGACCGAAACGTTCCGCAAAGGAAAAGGCCGTGGGATTTTCCCCCGCGAGGAAACGTCCGGCCATTTTGCCAAGGAGATCGGCCCCCATCGGCGCGCCCCGCTTGATCTTGTCCCGCGCGAAGCTGAAGACCGTGGTGTAGAGGCTGCTGGAAAACGTGAGCGGATCGCCCATGGGGCCATGCGCACTGGTGTCGCCCCGTTCGAGAGCCTGGAAAAACTCGCGCAGTGTCTCGCCCGTCTCCGTCTGGGTGTAGGTCTTGCCGGGATGCAGGCTGCTGTGATCGTCCGAGGAGGCGAAAAACGATTTACGATGCGCCTCGGGGTGGGTCGGCTCCAGATTGTGACGATTGGCGAGTTCGTTTATTTTCTGAGGCGTAAGGATCGTGAGACACCGTTGGTTCACCTCCTGGGCGAGTGGCTCGCGATTGCCGTTACGCGACTCGAAACAGCGAAAGAGGAGCACCAGTCGCTCGTAGTGCTCGACCGTGAGCAGCTTGTTGATGTTCACCAGCGGATGGGCCACGCCGTGGGGCAGGTTCTGCTGGCGCAAGTACGCCGCCAATTCGTAGATATTCGGGCGCAGGTGCTGGATATCCTCATGCTGGGCTTCGTTCAAGTTCCAGACGAGGAGATGGATCTTGCAGCCATCGGGGAAATAGGTCGTCACTTCTTCGCTCAGAAAAGCGTCCGAATAATGGGCAATCGCCTTCGCGCCATCGAGACGGTTGTGGTCGGTAATGGTCTTGAAGGTCATCCCGGCGGCTTCGAGTTTGCGGTAAAGCACCTCGGGTTCGCTGTAACTTTGGGGCATTCCAAGCCGACGCAGGATCCACTCGCTCGGCCGGTCGGAGAAACGGGAATGAAGTTGTAGATCAACGCGCAACATGGTCTCCATACGTGGTGGGTTGGAATCCGCGCTTGAGGGCGGCTCGCACGATTTGATCAATTTGGCGACGCAACAGCGGAAATTCAAGATCGCGCGGATGAAGACTCAGCCGGATCAGGTCCGTCTGGCGCAAGCGCCCGAAGAGATGCTTGTTCCAGGCGCAGGAGGCGAACCGTCGCCAGCCCGCCCGCGAACTGTAGCAGAGCGAAGGGGACGTGCGGAGACGGTTCAGCCCCGGTAACAGCGGGATGATTTCCCGCAAGCGAGTGGTGTAGGCAAAACCCATTTCGGCGAGAAGATTGGGCAACCCCTCGGCCATCAACCAGGCCGGGGCGACAAAACCGCGCGCACGCCAGCCGAGGGACGCGAAGAGCGCCCGCCCCCGCTCCACCCGCAACCGGGCGGTCTCCAGCGGCAAATCGAGAAATTCCGCCTCGCGATTGGTGTAAAAGCGCGTCCAGAAAATCGTCGAGAGCCGCTCGGGAGGGGATTCCTTTCGGTCATGGTAATAGCCGTGGAGAACAATCTCGTGCCCCTTGTCCTGCCAGTCGGTGACGGTCCGGCAAAACTCCTTGTCCTGCAGCAGGGAACCGGTGTGATGGAACTCGGGCACGACCAGAATGCTGCTGCGGTAGACCCCGCGGTCCGCCAGAAAGGCGATCTGTTCCTCGATTTGCGCGCGCGAACCGGGGTGGGCATCGTGGAGCGAAACAACGAAGGATTTCGCAAGCGGAACGGAGGTCGCGTTCCCCATCGTGGCATCGGCCATGGCGGACATGGTCATGGGTGGAAATCGACCGGGGCTACCACGCCTTGATCAAGGCCCGCCGGCGGCACAAATAGATCCCGCCAGCCAACGGAAGCAGCACCCCCTGGATCCGCTGATCGTTGGACAGCTTGCGATTCATCTGATCGATGGCCCGGTTCTCCATCTGGTTCTTGTCGGTGACGTGAATCAACTGACCGTTGCGGAGCATGTTATTGAAGACGATCAGCCCACCCGGTCGGACCAACGGCAGCATGAATTCGTAATAGGTGTCGAAGGATTCGGCGTCCGCATCGATGAATACAAAGTCGAGCGGGCCCTGGGGGCGAAAATGCGGGAACATCCGGTGGGCCTCGCCGAGGCGCAATTCGATCCGGTCGTTCAACCCGGCTTTGATCCAGTACCGCCGCGCCATGCTCGTCCATTTGTAGTCCTGGTCGAAACAGTAGAGCTTGCCGCCCGGGAGCAGGGCCCGCGCGATATTAATGGAGCTGAGACCGGTGAATGTTCCGATCTCCACTGCCCACTTCGATCCGACCGCCGCAGCCAGAAGATTGAGCAACGATCCCAGTTCCAGACTTGTGGCCATCGTGCCGACTTCTCCAAGACCTGCCGTATCCGCACGCAAGGCGTCGAGCAGCGGATCCTGGACGTTCGACCGATGGGCCACGACATAGTCGTAAAGCTCGTCGTTCATCGGCAGGTACCTGCCCGTCGTGGGAGTCGTCGGATGCATTAGCGGGAAGAACTCCGGGGAATCGGATGAAGCCGCAAATGGGCCGCCAATTCGGCAAAGCGATGGAAGGCGCGTTCGCTGAGGTGATGCTCGATGCCTTCGATATCCGAGAGATGGTCGCGGTGGTCCAGGCCCATGAGTTGAAATAGATCGGTCAGCATCGCGTGACGCTTGCGGATTTTTTCCGCCACGCGCGACCCCTCGGGCGTGAGGGCAAAGCCGCGATACGGCTCATAGCGGAGATAGCCGAGTTTACCGAGGCGCTTGACCATGATCGACGTGCTGGCCCGATTCAGGCGCAACGCCTCGGCCACATCGGAAACACAGGCGTAGCCCTTGGTATTTTCGAGATCGAAAATGCATTCGAGGTAATCCTCCATGCTCTCCGTGATACCCGCGCGGTCATGCGCGCTCCGTTTGCGGGGGACAACCCGGACAACGGGCTCGGGCACTTTCGTAGTCGGCCTGGCCATCGATCATATGTAGGCAATGACGGAAAAAGTGTAAAGCTTCTAATTCTTGTTTGCCATGGCTATACTTTTATGTTTTGTCAATACTTTTAGCAATCCGACTGACTATGTGGTACCGGTCGAGGTCAGGCGCAAGAGACCGATTTCGGCGGGTGCGCCGATCCGACACGGGAACCAGTCGCCGCATCCGTTGGAGACG
>CAJCII010000220.1 GCA_903970335.1 Bacteroidota bacterium
CACGGAGTGCGACGGCTACCGACGGAGAAGGGTCTGCTTTCCGGGGGGTAGAGAGAGGATGGGAGACGGTAGTGGAGTTAACCGCCGTGCCTAATCGACATCGGTCTAAAAGTTGATGACAGTGCGGCAGCCAAGAACGACGGCGTTCGGAATCGCCGACGATCCGCCCGGATGGATGATCACCTGTAGATCGGGCTGCACCGTCCACCATTGAGACAATTGGGCCAGATAGGTCAGCTCGATGTTTTGCTCGAAATCGGGGACGGGCACGTTCGTTCCATTGAAGTTATTTTGATCTTCCGTGAAGCCCTGTAACCCAGAACCGATGTGACCGTAAGCCGTGGCTACACCGAATAAATCGGAAGGACGGCCTGGAATCAGACCGTTGAAAGTCAGCCCACCGTCGAGGTAGTAATCGAAGATGCTTCGATCACCGAGGGCGTTCCCGCCACGGAAGAACAAATCGATTTCCCTGGCTTGTTTGGGGTCGGATTTGTCCTGCCAGACGGCCTGATCGATGACACCGTAAAACCCGTTATTGCCGTCCACGGCTTGCGGATGTCCGTCGCTGGCTGGCGAAGCGAGGGGTATACCCTGGTTGTCGTATCTCAGGTTAGAAAAAGTGTCCGTATGAAACCAGCCCCCGATCTTGTACGTCCCCGGCAAACCTGTGGCATTATCTTCCTTGTTCAGATTGTACCAAAGTTCGTCGATGCCGAAGAGGCCCTGGCTGCCATTGAGATAAAAGCCGGTACCGGAGTTGTTGAAATCGTCGCTCGGACCGCGATTGGGATTGGGATCGCCCAACCGGTCCGGCGCAGGATTTCCGGCATAAACCGCCCCAAGGAATCTCCAGTGCGGATCCGGATCGAGTTGCAAGCGGACGCCTGGAGCACCGTAAGGGTAGCCGGGGGTCGGAGCATTCGACTCGATTATGACCGGCCAGCCAAACGTCGAATTAAGAAAATTGGCGGCGTTGCTGCTGATAAAAAACTCTTGATCGGCCCCCATTTGCCCAACGCGCAGGGCGACCTTGTCGTTCCAAGCCTTTTGCTCATACCAAAGCTCCCAGAGATGGGGCGTATCGTACGCATCGATACCGCTGACGGAAAACAGGTCGTGCGTATCGCTGCCGGTGAGGCCGTTGCCCATCGGGTAAGAGGAACTGACGTGGAAGGCACCGTCCCAGTCCGCCATTTTCTTGAAATCGAGCGTGAGTTCGAGATCCAGCAGTCCTTCGTAAATGGCCCCTTGCTTGACACCGCCGATGGGGTTGCCGAAGGTTTCCGCCGTATAGATCGGTGTAAAAGTAAGGCCTCGATCTTCGAGTTTAGATCGTTCTCCCCAGAAATCGCCTATGAGATATTTTTGATTGAGCAGGCCCGGCGCCAAGGTGACGGTGCTTGAGGCCGGAGCGGGTGGATTGGAAGGCACCTGACCATCGAGCGACTGAGCGTGCAAGCTGCCCGACCCGATAAAAAGTCCGATCAGCGTATAAGCGTAAAGGGCGGGCCGCCTTTCGACCTTCCTGGATTTTGTTGTTTTCGCTTTCATGTTCCATCCTCACGACTGCCGATTAATACGCAAGTAGATTGCACCTGCAAGAAGATTGCGCATAATTTATTCTGGGGATCGTATCCCGCACGTGTTTCCGATCGCACATTACGGACGATTCTGGCCGTTCCTGCTAACGATGGGTTGTCATTTTTTGATGTTGCAATGTCCTTCGTTTGGCTTCGGGCCGAGCGCGAACCTGGCCTCTACCCTCGCCGGATGGACGAACACCCACCCCGGATCGGCAGTTCCGGCATCGAGCGCGGAAATTGGATGCATCATCCGTTTGTTGTGCAAACAAACCCACTATGCGTCTACTACGTAAGTTTGCCTAAGCAAACACCCGTCGCGAAAGGCCCTTCGCCGGTGTGCGGCGCATCCGCTCAACGCGTCGTCGCCCGAAGCAACCCGACCGCATGGCGCAGATTCAATTTCTCTTTGATTCGGGCGCAATAACTCGGAACGGTTTTGATGCTCACGGATAAGTCCTTCGCAATTTCGGACCTTTCCCGGCCCGCCGCCAAATAAAAAAATCGAGGGTCAGAGACCGCCTCTAACTTAACACCGGCTCCGCATAATAGGTAAAACCCGTCGATTCCGTGAGCCGCACCGGCAGCAGTTCGCCGCGCCACCGTTCGTTGGCGTCGATGAGCACCAGCCGGTTCGTCCGCGTCCGTCCCTGAAACCGGGCCGGGTTGGTGCGACTCTCCCCCTCGACCAAAATCTCGTCCTCGCGCCCGAGCAACTCCTTCACCCGCTTTTCCGCGATCTCATCCAGGATGCGCAGCAGCACCTGGTTCCGCTCCATTTTCACCTCCTCCGGCAACTGCGCCTCCATCGTCGCCGCCGGAGTGTCCCGCCGCGGCGAGTAGCGGAAAACAAAGGCGTTGTCGAACGCCACCTCCCGCACCACCTCGCAGGTCTGCTCGAAATCCTCCTCGGTCTCGCCGGGAAATCCAACGATGACATCCGTGGTAAAAGCGATCCGCGGTTGCGCCGCCCGCAGCTTCTCGATCAGCCGCTCATACCCGGCCCGCGTGTAGGCGCGATGCATCGCCTTGAGGATGCGGTCGCTGCCCGATTGCATCGGCAGGTGCACATGCTCGCACAGGTTTGGCAGCTCGCGAAAACAAGCGGCCAGGTCGTCCTTGAACCCGATCGGATGCGGCGACGTGAAGCGCACCCGCTCCAGTCCCGGCACGGCGCTGACCGCGTGCAGCAGTTGCGCGAAGGGCGAGCGTCCTCCCACGGCAGGAAACTCATGCCGTCCGTAAAGATTCACGATCTGCCCCAGCAGCGTCACCTCCTTCACCCCCTGCTCCACCAGCGACTCCACTTCCGCCACGATCTCCCCCAGGGGCCGCGACCGCTCCGCCCCGCGCGTACTCGGCACGATGCAGAACGTGCAGTGCATGTTGCACCCCTGCATGATCGAAACGAAGGCGCTGACCTGCTTCGGGGCCAGGAGATGGTCCCGGATGGTGTTCTGCGACCCACCCTCCTCGGCCACATCGACCACCCGCTCCGTCTTCGCGCCCGGGTTTTCGCGCCGCTGCCGGAAAAGATCGTCCACGTACCGCCCCGTCTCGTGAAACTTCTGCGTGCCGATAACCAGATCGACCTCCGGCAATTCGTCCAGAATCGAGGTGCCACGGCTCTGCGCCATGCAGCCGAGAAAGCCGATCACCTGGTGCTGCCTGCGCTTCTTGCGCCCCTCCAGCGTCTGCATTTTGCCGATCGCCTTCTGTTCCGCCATGTCCCGCACCGAGCAGGTATTGAGCAGGACCACATCCGCATGGTCTTCGCTTTCCACAAGGTCGTAGCCCCGGCTGGCCAGATCGCGGGCGACCTGTTCCGAGTCGCGGACATTCATCTGGCAACCATAGGTTTTAATGAAGACGGACGGCATAAACGCTTATCCTATCTTGTTTCCGTCCGGATTTCGAGCATGGAAGCAGGCTGGCACTTGATCCCGTGGACTGGGCATTCTTTGCCGAGTTGGCTAAAGGGATAGACAGCAGTCTGTACACTCCGATCACCATCAGGTTACTTTAGCCTTGATAAAAACGATTTATGGGTGAAGTTTGGCGCGTGGCATGTTTATTGCATAAACATGTTTACGGTCTTGAATTTTGGCCGGGCGAGGTCATTCCTTACGTCGGTGTAATGCTTCGGTCGCATGTTACTACAATTTAACTGTATGACTTTCAGACAAGATCCAGAAAAAGCCTGGTTGTTCCCACGTCTCCGTGGTTGCGATCACATACATGCCGCGCACGTATCTTCCTGTCGCGGCGGGAAAACCGGTCTCGGGCCGGTAGGGCCAGGTCTTTCGGATCCACCCAGGAAAGGAGGTGAGTGGCATGATCAACATCATCAAGCCGTTATTCTCTTATTTGCGTGCGGCGATACGATCACGGGATCCGACCCGCCAGCGAGGCCAGTCCCTCGTTGAGTACGCTTTGATCCTTTCGATCATCTCCATCGTCCTCGTTGGCGTTATCGTCAATCTCGGGAACCAGATCAAGGTGGTCTACTCCGGGGTTACTTCCCAAATGGCCTTCGCCGCGTCCTCTCACTAAACTTCATGGCGCACGGTTTTCCCAAGGAAGATCGTGCGCCTTCGTCTTTCTCCCACTGCTGCGGAAAAATCCTCGGGTAAGTCGTGGCGCAAGACTTGCCCAATCTCCCTCCCGCGCCCTAACCTCTCCACGATGTTTGAGCCCGACTTGCGACCGATTTGGTGGCTGCCGACCCTCGGCTTTTTCTTTTTCCTCGCCATCGAACTCTCCATGTTCGCCGGCCCGAAGGTCTTTGACGACCCCGGAGTCGGGCGGCATCTCCGCACCGCCGAAGCGATTCTCGAAACCGGCCAAATCCCCCGCACCGATCCCCTCAGCTTCACCAAACCCAACGCTCCCTGGTTCGATTTCGAGTGGGGCTTCGAGACCACCATCGGCGAGATCTACCGCGCGGGCGGTCTCGAACTCGTCTGCGCCTTTACCTATGCCCTCTTCGCCACTTCCGTCCTCGGCGTCTACCGGATTGTCCTCCACTCCGTTCTCTCTCCCCTCGCCGTCATCGTTTATACCGGCCTCGCCTTTCTCACCCTCCACCTTCACTTCTCCGTCCGGCCCGTTCTCTTCACCTACCTCTTCATGGCCCTGATCGTCGAAGTCTGGAGACGTCGCGCCCAGCCGCTCCGGCGCGACTGGCTCGTTCTCCCCGTCGTGTTCGCCTTTTGGGCCAATCTCCACGCCGGATGGCTGGCCGCCCTCATCTTTCTGGTCGGCTCCCTCGTCGGGCGCTTCCTCGACCGCTGCCTCCATCGCACCGATGGCGAGCAGGCACCCCTCATTCCCTGGATCGGCCTCACCCTGCTCTGCGCCCTCGCCACCCTTCTGAACCCGTGGGGCTGGGCCTTGCACCGTCACGTCGTCCTGCTCGCCACCACCTACAAGAGCTTCGCCCTCTGGGACGAGTACCTCCCGCCCAATTTCGGCGCGCCCAGCATGTCGGCCATCACCGTGCTCTTTATCGTCGTTGTCGTGTTCCTCGCCCGCCTCTCGAAACGGGTCCCGCTCTGGACTTGGGAGACCATCCTGCCCGTCCTCTTCTTCCTCGACGAGGGACTCAAGGCCCAACGCCATGTCCTCCTCCTCGTCATCGTCGCCGCGACTCCCGTGGCTCGCGACTTGGAAGCCCTGCTCAATACACCCTGGCCGGCCTTCGTCCGCGACCGCCTCCCCTTCATCACGGAACTGGTCGAAGAACTCGGCGACCGCCTCACCCAATTTCAGGCCCGCCAACGTGTCGCCGGCGGCGATGTCTGGCTCTCCTTCCTCGCCGCCCTAGTTTTCACGGGACTCTTCCTGCGCACCCCCATGGGCCGCGATCTTCAGGTCGGCCAAAGCGTCACCCTTCGCCTCGTCGCCTTTTTGCAGGACCATCCCGACCGCTTCCACCGTCCCCTCACCACCACTTGGAATGCCGGCCCGCTCCTCTGGAACATGCGCCCCGGCTTCCGCGTCAGCATCGACGACCGCGGCGATTTCTACGGCGACGACATGATCTTTTCCTTCGTCGATATGACCAAAGGCTCCGCAGGCTGGCGCGAAAAACTCGACGCCGGAAACTACGATTCCCTCATCCTCGATCCCTATCTGCAACTCAACCAACTCCTCCATTTCCTCCCCGAATGGAAAGAGGTCTATCGCGACGACCATGCCGTCGTCTACTGGAAGGACTCCAATTAATGACCATTTGAAGTCGATCGACCGGGGCGCTTAGTCGCTTTTGGAATAGCCTTGGGGAGCAGACTTGAGCGCCGATCCAATCACGGTAAGGCTAATCCCCTAGGATAGTTTGGTGTCGGGGACCAAGGGCTACATGGAGGCCGGTTCGTTGGCGAGGTTGCGATGGGGGACGCCGGGGCTGTTTCCGACGGGCATGTCTGGTAAAGGGGGAGTCATGGGCCTTAAAACGGGCTTGGTATCCGATCCTTGCGGCGGGCTGTTTGAGTAGTCCCGGTCCGAGGCACAGCCGGAAAGAAACAGCAGCGCGGCAAACAAGGGAGAGAGGCAGGCGGCGGTTTTCAGGCTTGAAAGTGAGGAGAGCGAACGGGAGTGGGGGCTACGTTTCATAGGGGTATGGTACAGAATAAGTCGCAGATAATTTCCTGCCACGGGGTGTTCACCCCATGAGGCACGAGTGCGCTGCTGCCCGGGTCCGGGGACGATTGGAAGAGGCGGAGGGTGGAGAAATTGAGGTGCGCTTTGGGGCGGCGGTGCAATAGTAACGATGACGTATGGCCGCGGTATTCCAAGATTACTACCAGACTTTGGGAGTGGCGCGCACGGCGAGCAGCGACGAGATCAAGTCGGCTTTTCGCAAGCTGGCGCGGAAGCACCATCCCGATGTGGCGAAGGACAAGAAGGCGGGGGAGATCGAGTTCAAGAAAATCAACGAGGCGTACGAGGTGCTGGGCGATCCGGAGAACCGGAAGAAGTACGATCAGCTCGGCGAACACTGGAATGCGCCGGGTGGTCCGCCACCGAGCGGCCAGGGCTTTGCACGCGGGCCGGCGGCCCAGACCGCAGGCGGACAAGACTTTCATTTCGAGGGGACGGGGTTCAGCGATTTCTTCGAGCAGATGTTCGGTCGGGGCCAGGGCTTCGGCGGGTTTTCGTCAGGAGGGTCGTCGCGGAGCGGGACGGAGAGCGGGGCGCGTCACGGGCACGATATCGAGGGGGCGATTTCGGTTACGCTGGAGGAGGCGATGGAGGGATCGATTCGGGCGATTTCGTTTCAGACGGTCGATCCGGCGACGGGAGAGGAGCGGACGGAATCATTCAAGGTGCGGATTCCTAAGGGAGCGCTGGAAGGACAAACGATCCGCGTGCCGGGGAAGGGCGAAGCGGGGTCTGGCGGCGGCGAGGCGGGGAATCTTTTCCTGCGCGTGAGGTTGGCGAGCCATCCCGATTTCCGGGCGCTGGGGGCGGACCTGTACCATGACCTGCCGTTGGCGCCGTGGGAAGCGGTGCTGGGGACGACGGTACGGGTGCATGGGCTGGACGGCGATCTGGATGTGAAGATACCGGCGGGGACGGCGAACGGACGGCGGTTGCGGTTGCGCGGGCGGGGACTGCCAAAGCCGAAGTCGGAGGAGCGGGGCGATCTTTATGTGGTGGCCGAGATCAAGATGCCGAACGAGATCGGTCCCGCCGAAAAGGAACTGTGGGAGAAACTGAGCAGCGCCTCGTCCTTCAAGCCCCGCGAGTAAATGATGCCATCGAACACGACTATGAGCGAATCCGAAACTCCGTCCAACTCCCCCGGTTCCGTCTACACGATCGAGACAGTGGAGAGAATCACGCGCCTATCGAGGGACCGGATCGTTCTGTATTACGAGCACGGGTTGGTGACGACGATCCGCGCCGCCGATCAAGCGGACTTACTCTTCGACGACGAGGCGATTCACCGGCTGCGGCGGATTGCGTTTCTGGCGTCGGAATATGGGATCAACCACGACGGACTGAAGATGGTCACGGCGCTGATGGACGAATTGGAGCGACTGCGGAAAGAGGTGCGGTTTTTGCGGGAGAGATAAATGGGGCGGAACGGGGCTATTTGATCATTCTTCAGAGCGCATGGCGAAACGATCGACGAGAAAGGGGGCGCGGTGAACGGCGAGATTCCGTTGGAGGCCGTGGAGAGGGAGGCGGTGGCCGCAGGTAGGCCAGCGGGGTCCGGTCGCGAGTGGCGATGGGGGCTGGTCCTGGTGGGGGCCGTTTTTTTGACGTATTCGCCGGTGTGGTGGGCGGGATTCACCTGGGACGACGATGTGCATGTCACCGGTAACGTCTGCATTGTCGGGCCGCTCGGTTTGAAGGAAATCTGGACGACCGGGGCGGGGCAATTCTTCCCGTTGGTGTTGACGACGTTCTGGCTGGAACATGCGCTGTGGGGCCTGTATCCGCTGCCGTATCATCTCGTCAATGTTTTGGTCCATGCCGGGTGTGCCGTCCTGCTCTGGCGGGTCTTGCGGAGTCTGCAAGTGCCGGGAGCGTGGTTGGGCGCGGCGCTGTGGGCGTTGCATCCGCTACAGGTCGAGTCGGCGGCATGGATTTCCGAGCTGAAGAATACGCAGTCGTGCCTGTTTTACCTTGGGGCGATTTTTTTCTTCGTAAAGTGGCTCGAGAAAAAGGGAAGCGAAGGAGAAAGCGGAGGGGGATGGAATTACGCCTTGATGCTGGTTTTCGCCGTTCTGGCGATGTTGAGCAAGACCTCGACGCTGGTGCTGCCGGCCGTGCTGGCCTTGTGCGCGTGGTGGGTGAAGGGCCGTTGGAGTTGGCGGACGCCAATGACTTTGGCTCCGCCGATGTTGCTGTCGATGCCGGCCGCGATCCTGACCCTGTGGCCGCATCCGGGGCTGGCGGAAAAATATACCGGTCCAGAGTGGACGCGAAGCTGGCCGGAGCGCATCGCGTCAGTGGGCGATGTCATCTGGTTTTACCTGGGGAAACTGTTTTGGCCGCATCGGTTGATGGCGATTTATCCGCGCTGGCAGATCGACGCCGGGCAGTGGGACGCGTATGTGCCGTTGGTGGCGGCGCTGGCCGTCCTGGTGGTATTCTGGCGCAAGCGCGAGTCGTGGGGACGGCCGTGGTTTTTCGCCTACGCCTACTTTCTGGTGGCGCTGTCGCCGTTCCTAGGTTTGATCGACCAGAGTTTTTGGCGGTATTCCTTCGTGCAGGACCATTTGCAAAATCTGGCGGCGATGGGGCCGCTGGCGCTGGCGGGAGCGGGGATGAGCGGGTCGGCGGATGGTACGATTTCCGGGAGACGGTGGGTGCGATCGGCCCTGTGCGCCGGGCTGCTGGCGATTCTCGGGACAATGAGTTGGGATCGAAGCTGGGTTTACTCGAACCAGGAAACGTTCTGGACGGATGCCGTGGCGAGGAATCCGGGTTGTCTGACGGGCAACGAAAATCTTGGCAAAATTTACCTGCAAAAAGGGGAGTCGATCGCAGCGATCTCCCAATTTCAACGGGCCATCGAAAGCGATCCGGTCGATGCCGAAGCCTACTACAATCTCGGGTACGCTTTGGCGCGAACGGGACAGATGGAAAGGGCGATAGGGGAGTACCGAAGGGCGTTGGAGATCGACCCTAACTATTACCAGGCCCACAACAATCTGGGCCAGGCTCTCATTACACAGGGGCGGTTGGACGAGGCGATGGACGAGTACGGAAAGACCCTGGCGATCAATCCCGAGGATGCGGAGTCCCACAATAATCTTGGGGTTGCTCTGGCGCAAAAGGGGCGACTGGGCGAGGCGACGGCCGAGTTTCAGGAAGCCGTCCGGCTGAAGCCCAATTATGTCGATGCGCAAAGCAATCTGGCCAAGGTGCAGGCGATGGAACGGAACGCGCGGGGCCCGAAATGAAGCGTTCCGGGGAGGGCGATTTCGAGTTGGGCGAAGATCAGGCCTTGGTGAGCTTGAGGAGGAAGA
>CAJCII010000221.1 GCA_903970335.1 Bacteroidota bacterium
ATCATCCGCTCCTGGAGCAAGGGCGAAGTCAAGAATCCCGAGACGATCAACTACCGCACCTTCAAGCCCGAAAAAGGCGGACTCTTCTGCGAACGCATCTTCGGTCCCACCAAGGACTGGGAATGCGCCTGCGGCAAGTACAAACGCATCAAGTACAAGGGTGTCATCTGCGATCGTTGCGGCGTCGAAGTCACCCTCGCCCGCGTCCGCCGCGAGCGCATGGGCCACATCGAACTGGCCGTCCCGGTTTCCCACATCTGGTTCTTCAAATGCATGCCCAGCCGCCTCGGCCTCATCATGGACATGACGGCCCGCCAGCTCGAGCGCGTCATCTATTATGAGGACTATCTCGTCGTCGATCCGGGCAAGGCCCCGCTCCTGCCCCGTCAGCTACTCAGCGAGACCGAATATCGCGAAGCCCAGGAACAGTACGGCGAAACCTTTACCGCCAAGATGGGCGCGGAAGCCGTCCGTCTCGTTCTCTCCGGCATCGATCTCGCCCAGACCGCCCGCGACCTCACCGAAGCGCTCGGCAACACCAAGAGCAAGCAGACCCGCAAGAAAGTCGCCAAGCGCCTCAAGCTCGTGCAGGGCTTCATCTCGTCGAAGACTCGTCCCGAATGGATGATCCTCGAAGTGCTCCCCGTCATCCCGCCCGACTTGCGCCCGCTCGTCCCGCTCGAAGGCGGCCGCTTCGCCACGTCCGATCTGAACGATCTCTATCGACGCGTCATCAACCGCAACAATCGTCTGCGCAATCTTCTCCAGTTGAAGACCCCCGACGTCATCATCCGCAACGAAAAGCGGATGCTCCAGGAAGCCGTCGATGCCCTTTACGACAACGGTCGCCATGGCCGCGCCGTCACCGGGGCCGGCAACCGCCCGCTCAAGTCGCTCTCCGACATGCTCAAGGGCAAGAGCGGACGTTTCCGCATGAACCTGCTCGGCAAGCGCGTCGATTATTCGGGCCGCTCCGTCATCGTCATTGGACCCGAACTCAAGCTCAACCAGTGTGGCCTGCCCAAGAAAATGGCGCTCGTCCTCTTCGAGCCGTTCATCATCCGTCGTCTCAAGGAACTCGGCCACGTCCACACCGTGCGCTCCGCCAAGAAGATGATCGAACGCCAGGAATCGGTCGTCTGGGACATCCTCGAGGAAGTCACCAAGGGCCACCCGGTTCTCCTCAATCGCGCCCCCACGCTGCACCGTCTTTCCATCCAGGCGTTCGAACCCGTCCTGATCGAAGGCGAAGCCATCCGCGTTCACCCGCTCGTCTGTACCGCCTACAACGCGGACTTCGACGGTGACCAGATGGCCGTGCACGTCCCGCTTTCGGCGGAGGCCCAGCTCGAAGCGCGCCTCCTCATGATGGCGCCGCAGAACATCTTCTCGCCCTCCAGCGGCAAGCCGATCACGACCCTCAACCAGGACATCACCCTCGGCTGCTACTATCTCACCCAGCCCTCCCGCAAGGAGAAGATGGAAAAGCTGGAAAAGCCCGACGAGAAGAAGCGCCTCATCATCTTCGCCGACACGGACGAGGTTCTCTTCGCCCATCAGGAGAAGATCGTCGCCACGCATCAGGCCATCCTCCTGCGCAATCCCGATCAGGGCACCAAGACCGTTTTCGGCGATGCCGACAAAAAGCTCATCGAAACCACGGCCGGTCGCGTCCTCTTCAATACCATCTGGCCGAAGGGCATCGGTTTCTACAACCGCACCGCCAAGAAGAACAACCTCGGCGAAATCATTCTCCGTTGTTACCAGGTCTGCGGTCACCAGCCGACCGTCGATGCGCTCGATCGCATGAAGGAACTCAGCTTTGCCGAGGCGACCAAGTCGGGCGTTTCCATCGGTATCGACGACATGATCATCCCTGGCGATAAGGCGAAGGTCATCGCCAATTCCTACAACAACATCGCCGTGGTCGAAAAGCAGTACCGCTCCGGCGCCATCACGGATGGCGAGCGCTACAACAAGATCGTCGACGTCTGGACCCAGGCCAACGACGAAATCTCCAACATGATGATGCGCACCCTCGAGCACAATCATGGTCGTCACGAATTCAACCCCGTCTTCGTCATGGCCGATTCCGGCGCCCGCGGTAACAAGAACCAGGTGCGTCAGCTCGCCGGGATGCGCGGTCTCATGGCCAAGCCCTCCGGCGAAATCATCGAGCGCCCCATCGTATCGAACTTCCGCGAAGGCCTCACCGTTCTCGAGTACTTTATCTCCACGCACGGCGCCCGCAAGGGTCTCGCCGATACCGCGCTCAAGACCGCCGACTCCGGTTACATGACCCGAAAGCTCCACGATGTGGCGCAGGACGTGATCATCAACGAAGAGGATTGCGGGACCATCAACGGCATCTGGGTCAAGTCGATCATGGAAGGCGAAGACGAAATCGTGAAGCTCACGGAACGCATCGTCGGTCGCGTCTCCTGTGAAGACATCAACGATCCCATCGGCCGCAAGCCCATTGTCGAGGCCGGAAGCGTCATCGACGAAATCAAGGCCGCCGCCATCGACCGCATCGGTACGGAACGGGTGAAAATCCGCTCGGTGCTCACGTGCGAAACGCGTCGTGGTGTCTGCTCGAAGTGTTACGGTATCGCCCTCGCGTCCAACAGCCTCGCCAAACTCGGTGAAGCGGTCGGTGTCATCGCCGCCCAGTCGATCGGCGAACCCGGCACCCAGTTGACCATGCGTACCTTCCACGTCGGTGGCACCGCCTCCCAGGTCTTCAAGCAGCCCCAGATCAAGGCCAAGAACGACGGCACGGTTCAGTACACCGACCTCCGCACCGTCAAGGCGCTCGATAACAATCACATCGTGCTCAACAAGAACGGCTCCATCGCCATCCATGCCGACGATGGTCGCGAGCTGGAACGCTACACCGTCGTCATCGGTTCCGTCATCTCCGTCCCCGATGGCGGCAAGGTGAAGAAGGGCGAGACCTTCGTCCAGTGGGATCCGTACAACGTCTCGATCCTCACGGAAAAGGCCGGAAAAATCGAATTCCGCGACATCATCGAAGGCGTCACCATGAAGCGCGAAATGGACGAAGCCACCAAGCAGGTCGGCACCGTCATCATCGAGCACAAGGAAGACCTCCATCCCCAGATCGTCGTCCTCGACGATCATAAAGAAGTCATCGCCTCCTACAGCATCCCGGCAGGCGCCCACATCGAAGTCAAGCCCGACACCAAGGTCCAGGCCGGACAGCGTCTGGCCAAGACCCCCCGCAAGGTCGCCAAGACCAAGGACATCACCGGTGGTCTGCCCCGCGTCGCCGAACTCTTCGAGGCCCGCCGTCCCAAGGACGCAGCGGAAATCGCCAAGATCGATGGCATCATCGAAGTCGCTGGCAACATCCGCGGCAAGAAGAAGCTCATCATCCGCGATCCCTCCACCGGCACGGAAGAAGAGCACCTCATCCCGCTCTCGAAGCACCTCATCGTTTACAAAGGGGACGTGGTCAAGAAAGGCCAGCAGCTCACCGAAGGCCCCGTCGTCCCGCACGAAGTCCTTGAAGTCTGCGGACCGCAGGACCTACAGGAGTACCTCGTCAACGAAGTCCAGGAGGTCTATCGCCTCCAGGGCGTCGAAATCAACGACAAACACATTGAGATCATTGTCCGCCAAATGCTCCGCAAGGTGAAGATCACCGAACCGGGCGACACCAGCTTCCTCTGGGGCGAACAGATCGATCGCCTCCTCTTCGAGGAAGAGAATCGCCAGGTCGAAGCCAAGGGCGGTAAGCCCGCCGAGGCCACCCCGGTTCTCCTTGGCATCACCAAGGCCTCGCTCGAAACGGAAAGCTTCATCTCCGCCGCCAGCTTCCAGGACACCACCCGCGTGCTGACCGATGCCGCTACCCTCGGCAAGGTTGATCGTCTCCGTGGTTTCAAGGAAAATGTCATCATGGGGCATCTCATTCCCGCTGGCACCGGCTTCAATGCGCACCGCTCGCTCAAGCTCGTCGAACTCGGCGAACAGGTGGGCGAACCGCTCATTGCTCCGGAAAAGGATGAATCCCTCGATCTCCTCCCCAAGCTGCGAGCCCCTGAGGCGGAAGCGGCTACGAGTTAATAATAATTATCCTAATTACAGTTATTGCAATTTAGGCGGCATTTGTTATCTTTCTCTTCCGGGATCGGCAACTCGATCCCGGAAGATTAATCTATTGGCTAAGTGTTTTTAAGTAAGGCTGTTCTCACTTGACGACTCTCATCCATTAGATTTTAGTAGCTATCTTACCGCCGTGCAAATCGCTGCTGATCAAGAACTTTTATCTGCCTTTCTCATGGTCGATGAGGAAGTCATTTACGAGATTGCGCCCAATTCGGTTCTGAACATTGGTCGCCTCGACACCAACGATATTGTCCTCGACGATTACAAGGTCAGCCGCGAACACGCTGTCCTGAAATTCTCCGGCGTCGATTTCCTTCTTCTGGACTTGGCTAGCACCCATGGCACCTACGTGAACGGGGAACGGGTCGAACGTTGCTCGGTAGGCTTTGGCGACAAAATTCAAATCATGGGCCATGAGCTGGTTCTCAGCCGGGAAATGCCCACCGATATTTACGAAAGCGGAAAATTACCGACTCCTAAAATGGCCCGTTCTTTGGACAGGAGACTCAAATTTTTCGGTGGTCTCAACGAATTTGCCCTCATCACCCTGGTTCAGTTTCTCTACCAGGAAAAGCAGTCCGGCCTTTTGTTGCTCGAGCTCGGTCAAAATCCCGGCCCGCGGCTCTATATTCAGGACGGTGACATCATCCACGTTTCACAAGGCGAGAATCTGGCCGAATTGCTCGTCCGCCAAAATCACGATCAAAGCCTCTTCTTCTATTTTCATCACGAAACCAATTTCCCCAAAAGGACAATCGAGGAATCGACTCCCAATTATTTGATGCGCCTCTGTCATAACCATGATGAGATGCAGGGTTCGGATGTGGAGGAAGAGGAGTTGCCCCCGATTCCCCGGGCGCAGGCCATTACCACCCGCCTTGAGCCCCACCCGCCCATTGTCCGGTAGGCCCTATGCCGCTGGAAAATAGTCGGGAAACGTCCCGCCCCCTGCGCGACGTGCTTCCTCTCCGGTGCTCTTCTCTGGTAGTTTAGCCGCCCTCGCTATGAAGATCATTCTTTCCGGCATCCAGCCCTCCGGCGCGCTCCACCTCGGCAACTACTTTGGCGCCATGCAGTCGGCCATCGACCTGCAGAGCCAGGGGCAGGCCCTCTACTTTATCGCCGATTATCACGCCCTCACCTCGGTCACGAAAGCCGACGACCTCCGCCGTTACACCTTCGATGTCGCCGCCGGGTTTCTCGCCTGCGGCCTCGACCCCGCCCGCACCATCCTCTTTCGCCAGAGCGATGTCCCCCAGGTCCATGAACTCGCCTGGCTCCTCTCCGTCGTCACCCCGATGGGACTCCTGGAGCGCGCCCACAGCTACAAGGACAAAATCGCGCAGGGAGCCGAGACCAGCCACGGCCTCTTCGCCTATCCCGTCCTCATGGCCGCCGACATCCTCCTCTATAATTCCGACCTCGTCCCCGTCGGCAAGGACCAGAAGCAGCACCTCGAAATCGCCCGCGACATCGCCCAGAAATTCAACGACCGCTTCGGTCCCGTCTTCAAGTTGCCCGAGCCCGTCATCCGCGAGGCCACCGCCATCGTCCCCGGCGTCGACGGTCGCAAGATGTCGAAATCCTACGGCAACACCCTTGAGCTTTTTGGCGAGGACAAGGCGCTCGAAAAGCGCATCATGGGTATTCCCACCGACTCGACTCCGGTTGCCGACCCCAAACCCGTCGAGGGCTCCATCCTCGCCCAACTCATGAAGACCGTCGCCACGCCCGCGCAATATGAGAGCTACACCGCCAGAATGCAGGCGGGCGGCGTCGGCTACGGCGACCTCAAAAAAGAACTCGCCGCCGTGATCAAGGCATTCCTCGCGCCCTTCAAGGAGAAATACCAGGCCCTCAAGGAACACCCCGAAAAAGTCGAAGCCATTCTGGCCGACGGTGCCAACCGCGCCCGCGCCCTGGCCGCACCCGTCCTGCAAAAAGCGCGTCGCGCCACCGGACTGTCCCTATGAACGCCGCCGAAATCGTCTCCCCGGAGCTCGACCCGAAGAACCTCACCCACGTCAAGCTGCCCGTCTTCGAGGGACCGCTCGATCTGCTCCTCTATCTCATCAAGAAGGACGAGATCGACATCTACGACATCCCCATCGAGCGGATCACTAGCCAGTACCTCGACTACCTCCGGCTCATCAAAATCCTCGACCTCGAAGTTGCTGGCGATTACCTCGTCGTGGCCGCCACGCTCCTCTACATCAAGAGCCGCGTCCTCCTTCCGCACGACCAGCGCCCGCCCGAGGACGAGGCCGAGGAGGACGATCCCCGCTGGGAACTGGTCCGCCAGCTTGTCGAGTACAAGAAGTACAAGGACGCCGCCTTCGAGCTCCAGCAATGCCTCACCCGCCAGGAAAACGTCCATGGTCGCGGCGGCAGTCTCAAACCCGACCTCGGCGCCGACGGCAGCCTGCCCTTCGACAAGGTCGGGCTCTTCGACCTGCTTGCCGTCTTCCAGAAAGTCCTGGCCCGCGCCGGGGCGAACGAGGACCTGAAGGACATCTTCGAGGACCGGTTCACCGTTAGCGACAAGATCCAGTTCATCCTCGGGGAGATGACCTCCCGGAGCCGGGTCGTCTTCGAGCAGTTGTTCCGGGACGGGGCGACCCGAACCGAGATCGTGGTGACCTTCCTGGCCGTGCTGGAGCTGATCCGGCTCAAGCAGATCGGGGTGGTGCAGGAGAGCCCCTTCGCGGCCATCGAGCTGGTGAAGCTGGCCCCGGCCCACTCGGACTTCGTCGCGGAGGAGACGGATGGGGCGGAGGGGGCTTGAAATGGCCTAAATGTGCTGCGTTTTTAGGGCAGACTGGCCATTGAGTGGAAGGCGTTCGGGGGGAGGGGGTTGGGGTGTTGACTTTCGGGCAGGTGGCGTGGTGGAAAGGAAAAAGGGTGATTTTCGAGAAGATTGGGCTTTCGAGGGCCTAAATTTAAGACGCAAAGGAGGTATTCGCATTTTGCATCTGGACAGGGGAAGATACTGCATTTAACCGCTCCGATAAGGATCGATGGCCGCTTGGATAAATATGCAAGGTGTTCCGCACAAATGCGATGCAACGCGAGTCGATGCATTGGCATGGCCAGTGCAAGAAGGGTCATATGAATCTTCTAATCTTACTTGTCGTACTGGTGGTTCTGTTTGGCGGCGGTGGCTACTACTATGGTGGCGTCGGCTATGGCGGGGGCGGTCTCGTTACCGTTTTAGTCCTGCTGCTTGTGCTGCGTCTTCTGGGCATTATCTAGCCGACTTGGTGGCAGTGGAGGTTTCGGCTTTTTTGGAGTAACGAGAAAATATGGATACGCTCTTCGCTACAGGCCATCTCGCGCCATGGCTGCTGATAGCAGGACTCTTCTTTCCTCGGCTGGCTCTTTTGATCGCGTGGCTGGCAACAGGAAGCTATCCGCCCAATGGACTGCCCGATCTTCTCAATTTTGTCTCATGGCTCTTCTTTCCCCGCTTTTTGATGGCTTACTATATCTATATCGATATAGGAGCGAATAATCTTTGGTTTTTACTCTACCTTGCACTTGGAATTGCGAGTTTTATCGGAGAGACGGGCTACGCCCATCGGAGGGTGACACGTCGGACAACCGTAAGCGAGGATGGCAGGACAACAACCACGGTCGAGAAAGACGAAATTTTCTGAGATCGATCATCATGAAAACCCACCACTATCTGGCGCTACTGTCGATCGGAGCGGTGTTATCCTTGTGTCGTTGCGCCACCTCCGAGGATAACCGTCCCATCCCGGGCACGCTGCAAAGTACGGACAGCAAAACCAGCGAGAACAATACCCCTCGGACGAACCCCACTCCCAATCCAGATCCCGACTCGAATCCGCCCGGCCCCTCGTAGGACAGGCTTTCATGGTGGCCGCTTCCCGCTTGAGTTTGCGTTTCGGCTGGAAAGAGAAGAGGTTGCGATCTTGAGGTGACAAATTGCGACCTCAAGTTCCCGTGGGGGACTGCCCGTCCCCGATTCCTCTTTTTCCTCCCTTTTTCCCGGAGCGTCTCGGACAGGAAGGCACCACCGCTTGGGGCAGCGGAGGTTACCGCTGGGCAAAGCATTAACGTAACAGATCCCTCGAAAAACTCGGGATGACGGAAATTGTGGGTCGGGCCGGAGGCTGACCCTCCCTTGGGTGCGACGGCTTTTTTCGAATGATGGAGGGCAATTATTCTCGCTTGCGCGATTTACATCGGAGAGACTTCCCGGTGAGGCCTCGAGGCAGAGAGATGGACCCGATGGGGAATTCGAGCAGTCCTGGGAGCACGCCATGCAACGAAACGCATCTCCGATTCATTTCCGTCTCCGGACGGTAATTGGCGCGGCGTTGCTTGGCCTTGTCTTGGGGCAACAGGCGTGTACCGAAGCAACGCCGCAGGCCAAACTCATTGCCCAGGGCATGGCGGCCGTTCGTTCGGCCGACTACCAAAGCGCGGACGACGATTTCCGGGACGCAGTCGAACGTTCCGGGTCGGGCGCGTATCGCGAGATCGGTGCCGCCGAGGCAGCCAGCTCCGGTCGCGAGTTGCGCGCGGTCTGCTGGTTTGCGGCCTATCTCGCCGCCGAACCGCAGGCGCCGGACGCGGCGCAAACACGCGAAACCATCGCGCAGCTCATGAAGCAGCGGCGCGAAAAGACGCTTCAGCTCATCCAGCGTTTTGCGGAACTCGGGCCGCCCCCGCCCGTGCCGCCGGGTGCGGCAATAACTAATCCCTACCTGCAGGCGCCGAATTGGGACAACGGTCCCACCCGGGCACAGGATGCGCACGAGGACGTGCTGCGGGACCTTGCCTACCGCTGGGACACGATCGGCGATTTCGACGCCGCGCGCCGCGTCACGGGCATGATGGGCGCGATCGGATGGGTCGGCTCCAAGTCCGATGCCTGCACCACGCTCGTGCGCGCCGAGTCCGACGAGGCCGTGCGCCGCTACGAGGCTGGCGACATCGACGGAAGCGCCCGTCTCCTCGCCGACGCAGAGAAGGATGACGCGACGACGTTCCCCGGTATTTATCCCGACGAAGACAGACCCTACGGCATCGCCATGGCGCAACTGCGGATCGCCCGCGACCTCGCCGCGAAGGGGAAATTCGACGAGGCCCGCCAGTTGATCGCGACGACGACCGATAATCCGGAGAACGAAACCAACGAGGAAACCAAGGGATCGATCGCGACGACGAAAATCGTCCTGGCCCGCGCGCAACTTAAGGCAGGCGACGGGGAGGGCGCACGGGCCACCCTCGTTGACGCGGCGCGGATCGCCTTGACGATCAACAAACCGGGGGAGGCGCTCAAGCTTGAGACGCTGCGCGACCTAGCCGACGCGGAGACCGAAGCGGGCGACCTCGACGGTGCGCGGGCCGCACTCACCGCTGCAGTTCCACTGGTCGTAATCTATAACGACGTCGATCATGCGCGGCTCGAGATCGTGACGGCACAGCTCAAGGCCGGGGACAAGGACGGCGCGCAGAAAACCGCTGCGCGGATGACCGACCCCGACCTGAAGGCCAAGGCGCGGCAGGAGATCGCCACGCCGCCAGCCCCGCCCAAGCCCGGCGATCAGTCGCCCTTTCCACCGTTTCCTTCGCAGTATCTCGCCGCCATGCCGCCCGGCGAACCGCCGCACAACGTCGTGGAGGTGGCGCAGTGGATGAACCTGCTGGAGCTCAACCTCGACGCGCCCTGCTTCACGGCCTTTCCCGACGATTCCGATGTCATCGCCATTGCGCAGGCGATTCAGCAGGAGCCGGTGCGGCGTGACCGGCAGGCACCCGTCCCGGATTTGCCCACCGCGCTCGAGATCGTGAGCCGCCGGATGATCGCCGCGCAGATGGTTGTCGAGCGGCTGCGCAAAACCCAATTCGGCCCATGACGACCACCCGCATTTACCTCTCCGTATGGCTCGTGATGCTCACGGGTCTTTCCTGTGCCGCGCAAGCACCTGCGCCACTGGCCGACGTCCGCACCTGGGGCGACCTGCGCGAGCAACCGCCCGTGGCCAGCCCGAGTGCGGCCAATGAGGCGCCTCTCCCGCCTTGTCGGTTGGGCGTCAATTTCGCCGCTGCCAAGCTCTACGGCGGCGTAGTCGTTTACTGCCTCGCGCAGGAAAAACCGACCGGCGCAGCGTTCGCCACGAATCTCGGGCCGTTTCAGGTTGAGGTGGCGCGTCCCAAGAGCGCGCAGGCGATTTTTCAGGAGTGGTCGATGGCAGGCCCCGCCGGACAGCAGGCAAGCGGCGAGGCGCTTTTCATGCAATCTATTCCGCTGAACGAGCCCGGAGATTATACGATCACCGTGAAAAGGCCGCGGGGCGATCCGAAGCGCCCGAGCTTCGAGGCGGTCGCCTCCACCACCGTCACGGTGGCCAACGAGCCTGGCCCGATCTGGTCGCCATGGCCGCTCAACGCCGCCGATGGCGCGGTGGGGATTCTGGCTGGCGACGACAAGAATCAGCGCGAGGCGGGCGCGAGCGGCGTCGCCAATCCGTCGACCGGCGTGGCCATCCCCCAATTGGCGGGGTGTTTTGTTTCCGGTGCGCCCGACAGCCCCGGCCCGAACCAACCGTTGCCGGAGCTGCTGCCCTCCGAACCCGATCCCGGCCTCAAGCTGCAGGCGACCGGCAGCCTGCTGATCGTGACGCTCGATCACGGCATCTTGCCTTACTTTTGCGACGAAAAGTTCCTCACGTGCTGGTGGGTCAATGGCCGGCCCTTCACGCCCAAACTTGCGCCGATGGCGTTCTCCGACATTTACTTCATGCGCCACAATGGAGCATGGGGTGG
Organism: Bacteroidota bacterium; assembly: GCA_903970335.1. Classification (GTDB taxonomy): domain Bacteria; phylum Verrucomicrobiota; class Verrucomicrobiia; order Methylacidiphilales; family UBA1321; genus JABDGH01. Next base: position 10,933 of record CAJCII010000221.1, read on the forward strand.
GAACCTCGCCGGGCAGATGACGTTTCAGGTCGAATTTCATCCCGAAATTCTCGGGGCGAAAAAGGGCGACGAGATCGGCGTGCAATTGCTGCTCTGTCCGCGAGGCTGGGAATACTCCGGTCCGGTGCAAAACTCGCCGATGTTTAACGACGATTGGGAACCCATCGACGCCGACATGCGATCAGTCGAGCCGCGCCTCACCAATCGAATCACCTTCGCGTACACGGGCGACCCGATCCGGATGGCACCGCTGGCGCGGTAAATGAGGTTTCGCTCGTTGGGGGAGGGAGGCGACGGGTAAGAGGGTGGACGATATGGCTGAACCTCAACCCGTGCACGATTTGGGGTAACGGATCCTCGATTCCGATCTTGCGGTGCTCGGCGATGTGCCGACGAAGCGGCTGAACGAGCAGCGCTCAGACGGTACGGGCCGGAGGCAGCAAGCGTCGCTCCCCAGGCTGCCGGCGCGCGGTTCCACCCCCGAGCCAGCCTACCGCCGTCCCGAGATGAAATTAACGATGAGCACGATGACGGCGATTACCAAAAGCAGGTGGATCAAGCCTCCACCGATATGACCGATGAAACCGAGCAACCAAAGAATGACCAGCACGACCACTAGTGTGTAAAGCATGACGGAAGATTAATTCTATCATCGGCGATTAGCCATGGGGTGATTACCCCATAGGCACCAAAACTCACCGGCCTCTACGGAAACGTCCGTAGCCCAAACGGCCTTATCTCAACGCCATTCGTGCCCGTCCCCATTTCCCGGCGTGCCCCGAGGTTTCGGCTCGTCGCGGAGGACTCCGAAGGGTAGGAGGGTGGACGGTATGGATTCACCTCAACCCGTTCACGATCTGGGGCAACTAATTCTTACTCTGCGCGGGCAACGGGTGATTCTCGATTCCGATCTTGCCGCACTCTACGATGTGCCGACCAAAGCGCTCAATCAGGCCGTCAAACGAAACGAAGATCGGTTTCCAACAGAGTTTGCATTTCAGCTTGCAAGAGAAGAAGTTGCAATCTTGAGGTCACAAATTGTGACCTCAAGTTCTCATGGCGGGCGCCGTTTTCTTCCTTATGTTTTCACCGAGCATGGGGTGCTGATGGCGGCGAATGTGCTCAATAGCGCGCGGGCGGTGGCGGTGAGCGTGGCGCTGGTGAAGGCGTTTGTCCGCTTGCGCGAGCTGCTGGCCACGAACCAGAGCGTCGCGAAGCGGCTGACCGAAGCGGAAAAGACCTTGATGTTGCACGATTCCGCGCTGCGCGATATTTACCAACGGATACAGCCGCTGCTGCAACCGCCGCCCGAGCCGCTGCGCAAGAAGATTGGGTTTTGAGTAACGCGAGTGGGAGGCAAATAAATGCGACAGTCGTAGACCGCCGCTACATTAAGGTAAGGCCGCCCTTCGGGCGGCGGCGCGGACGGAGCCGCGCCCTCCATTAAGACGCCTCGCTCGGAGATTTCGGCTACCGAAGCAGAATGGGTCAGGCCGGAGGCTGACCCTCCCTTGGTCGATGGAAAATTTTAAAAGTGCGACGGTCACAGACCACCGCTACATTCGGAAAACCATGCCCCTTCGCGTCATCTCCGGCTCCGCTGGCGGACTTCACCTCAAGTCGCCGAAGCGCCACGCGCTGCGTCCCACCCAGGACCGCATCCGGCAGGTGATCTTCTCCAGCCTGGCCGAGATCGTGCCCGGCGCACGGGTGCTCGATCTCTACGCGGGGACCGGCTCTTTCGGCATCGAGGCGCTCAGCCGCGGCGCGTCCGCTGCCGTTTTCGTCGAGAAGGAAGCAGAGGCCGTTCGGTGCATTCGCGATAATTTGCTCCATTGCCATTTGAGCGGCGATGTGCGCCAGAGCGACGTTTTGTCCTATCTCGCGAGCACGTCTGTCTCACCCTTCGACCTCGTTTTCGCCGACCCGCCCTACGTCAAGACCGCTGGTCCGCTGGAAGACGATCTGCTGTTGCCGAAGATCGCGCCCTTTCTTGCCCCTCGCGGACTCTTCGTCTGGGAACATTTTGCAGACCGCACCCTGCAAAATGCGCCCGATTGGGAGGTGGTCCGCCATCGCACCTACGGCGAGACGGGCCTCACTTTTCTACGGCTTTTGCGTAAGAACTAGAAAATTGCGTTACATTGCAATTACTTAAGAAATAGTTGCTTGCGCATCGAAAATTGCGTGCTTAATTGGCTGCTTATAGCTGGCATATGGTTTGCTTGTAGGTTCCGACCATGAATACCAAGCCCGATCCCAACACCTCCAAGACGAGCCCCTCGCGGCCCGTCCGCAAGAGCGTGAAAGGGGCCACCGATACGTCCCGGTTATTCATCGACGTCAACGATATGGTGCGCCGGACGCAGTCCCTGCCGTTGACCCGTTACGTTGAGTAGCTGGGCCGGACCGGTGGCCCGCTGCGTTCTCGGCTTTCGCCGCAGAGCGAAGCCGGAAGTGTCCTCCGCACGCAAAGCCAACATTTGGCTTAACGATTTACCTTAAAACGTTGCGGGCATGGTCGAGGATTTCCTGCTGCGCGGGAGTGACCTTCGGGTAGCTCAGCCCGAGCGAGTCGAGCGTCTCGACAATTACCGCCGCCACGACCAGCCAGGTGAACCACTTGTTGTCCGCTGGCACCACGTACCAGGGCGCCGCTTTGGTGGAGGTCTCGCGGATCGCCTCCTCGTAGGCGCCCATGTATTCGTCCCAGTAGGCCCGCTCCTTTAGGTCCGAGCCGGAAAACTTCCAGTTCTTCGAGGGCTCGTTCAGCCGCGCGAGGAACCGCCGCTTCTGCTCGGCCTTGGAAAGGTGGAGGAAAAATTTGCGGATGACGGTGCCGTTGCGCGAGAGGTAGCGCTCGTAGGCGTTGATGTCCTGGAACCGCTCCGACCAGATGTCCTTCGTCACCAGCGGGGCGGGAATTTTTTCCGCCGCGAGCATCTCCCGGTGCACGCGCACGACCAGGACCTCCTCGTAATAGCTCCGGTTGAAAATCCCGATCCGGCCCCGTTCCGGCATGACGAGACTGGAACGCCAGAGGTAGCCGTGGCTCAGTTCGATTGCGCTCGGCGACTTGAACGAGTGCACGTCGCAGCCCTGGGGGTTGATGCCGGAGAGCACATGCTTGATCGTGCCGTCCTTGCCCGCCGCGTCCATCGCCTGGAAAACGAGGAGGAGCGACCACCGGTCCTGTGCGTAGAGCTTCTCCTGCATCTCGCTCATCAGCTTCACGCCGTCCGCGAGAAGCTCCTTCGCTTCCTTCTCGCTCTTGAGTTTCCCGGTATCGCCCGGCTCGATGTCCTTGAGGCGAAACTTGTCCCCCTCCTTGATCCGGTACGGGTGCGCGAATTGGACGATTTTCTTGTGTTTGTTTTTCATGAGATTTTTTGCGTGCGACGCGGAACGGGGCAGGAGTTCTGCCGGATCGAGGTAACATCCGGCACATCGACCAGTTCCATGAGCAACTCGTAAAGATGGACGCGCGCAAGGCGGGCATTCAGCGTGAGGTGAGCGGTCTCTGCGGACGTTTCCGACCACTCCGCCGAGGCGCCGGTCAGGTTGTAGTCGACCAGGACGCGCTCCAGTCGAATGCGGGTGATGCCCCCGCGCGCGGCGAACTCGATCTCGACGCAGACGTTCTGCAAATCGGGATGCCATTGGGTCTCGTACAAAAATATTCCCGTCAGCAGCAGCTTGACCAGCAGGCTCAGGCCGAGGCCCGCCAGCACATAACCCGTGCCCACCGTCATCCCGATGGCCGCCGTCACCCAGATGATCGCCGCCGTCGTCACGCCGCTGATGATTCTCCGCCCGTGGAGAATGACCCCCGCGCCGAGAAAGCCGATGCCGGTGACGATTTGCGCCGCGACCCGGCCCGAGTCGCCCGTCGTGGTCGTGAAGGCGAACGAGATCATCGTGAACACCGCCGAGCCGAGACAGACCAGCGTCAGCGTGCGCAGGCCGGCCGGCTTTTCCCGCCGCTGCCGCTCGTCCCCCACGATCAGCCCGCAAACGATCGCCCCCAGGGCCAGCGCCAGATCGGTCCATGGACCGGGTAGGAGTGTCCTCCAGCTTTCCCACAACCAGGAAAAAGTCGACATGTCCAAGCTCCTTGCTTAACGCGATTCCTCCGGCGCGACAAGCCCGCTCTCGCTTTTCCCGTGCGTGGCAGCGGCCTCGCGCTTAAACTGGTCTCGATGTTTCACGTCGCCCTCTACGCCCGCATCTGGCTCGCGCAGATCCGCTACTCGACCGTGCGGGAGATGATGTTCAAGTCGAACTTCATCCTGTGGGTCATTGTCGATCTCACCTGGTTCGGCCTCCAGCTCAGTTTCGTCCGGTTCCTCTATCTTCAGGTCGATGTCATCGCCGGTTGGGGCAAGTGGGAAATGGTCCTCCTCGTCACCACCAACATGGTCGTCCAGCAGGTCTTCCAGATGCTCCTCATGATCAACCTCACCAAGCTCCCGGAGCTCATCCGCACCGGCAAACTCGACTTCTTCCTCGCCCAGCCCGCCTCCGCCCAGTTCCTCGTCAGCACCCGCAACTTCGAGCCCGGCTCGGTCGTCAACACCCTGGCCGCGCTCGTCGTCTGCGCGATCGCCATCGCCCACCTCCAGAAGCCGGTAAGCCTCGCCGGCGTGGCCATGTATCCGCTCCTCGTCGGCTTCGGCGTCCTCATCCACTACTCGCTCCTCACCATCCTCATGTCCCTCGCCTTCTGGATGACCCGCGCCAACGGCTTCATCAACGCCTATTACAACGTCTTCCAGATCGCCCGCCTTCCCCGCGAGGCCTTCTCGGGTCTCACCCGCTTCGCCTTCACCTGGGCGGTGCCGCTCCTCCTCATCGCCAACGTCCCCGCCCGCACCCTGCTCTACGGATTGAATGCCTCCGACCTCCTCGCCATGGGCCTCGTTACCGCGGTCCTGGTCGCGCTCAGCACCCTCGTCTTCCAAGCCGGACTACGCCGCTACGGAAGCGCGTCGTCGTAGACCAATTTCAGCCCTTTGCGTATTGATTCGATCGTGCGAAGAGGCTCTTTTCA
>CAJCII010000222.1 GCA_903970335.1 Bacteroidota bacterium
TTGCCGTTCCATTCGGTCCAGAGGACGGGGAAGTTGCCGACCTGGTAGCCATTGGGGCCGAGGTCCCACGGTTCGGCGATGAGCTTGACCTGGGAGAGGACGGGGTCTTGGTGGATGATGTCGAAGAAGGCGCCGAGGCGATCGACTTCCCAGAGGTCGCGGGCGAGGGCGCTGGCGAGGTCGAAGCGGAAGCCATCGACGTGCATGTCGAGGACCCAGTAGCGGAGGCTGTCCATGATGAGTTGGAGGACGAGGGGATGGCCGACGTTGATGGAGTTGCCGCAGCCGCTGAAGTCGACGTTGAGGCGGCGGTCGTGTTCGGCGAGGCGGTAGTAGGAGGCGTTGTCGATGCCACGCATGGAGAGGGTGGGGCCGTGATGGTTGCCCTCGGCGGTGTGGTTGTAGACGACGTCGAGGATGACTTCGATGCCGGCGGAGTGGAGGCGGCGGACCATGGACTTGAATTCGCGGGCGGCACCCCAGGTGCCGGCGGCGGAGTAGCGGGGATCGGGGGCGAAGTAGCCGAGGGTGTTGTAGCCCCAGTAATTGACGAGGCCCTTTTCGACGAGGAACTGGTCGTTGAGGTGGTAGTGGACGGGGAGCAGTTCGAGTGCGGTGACGCCGAGTTTGTGGAGGTGATCGATGGCGGCGGGGGAGGCAAGGCCGGCGTAGGTGCCGCGGAGTTTTTCGGGGACATCGGGGTGGAGGCGGGTGAAGCCCTTGACGTGGACTTCATAGACGACGGTGTCGTGCCAGGGGATGCGGAGGGGGCGGTCGTCGCCCCAGTCGAAGGCGGTCTCGGTGACGCGGGCGAGGGGGGCGTACGGGGCGCTGTCCTGTTCGTCGAAGGCGAGATCGTTTCCGCCCTTGAAGGGGTAGCCGTAGACGGCGGAGTCCCAGTGGAGATCGCGGCCGATGGCCTTGGCGTAGGGATCGAGGAGGATTTTGTTGGGGTTGAAGCGGTGACCGCAGGCGGGGTCGTAGGGGCCATGGACGCGGTAGCCGTAGAGCTGGCCGGGCTCGGCTTCGGGGAGGTAACCGTGCCAGACGTGGTTGGTGGTTTCGGGGAGGGCGATGCGTTGGGACTCGATGGCGGCGACGGTGGAATCGAAAAGGCAGAGTTCGACCTTGGTGGCGTGTTCGGAGAAGAGGGCGAAGTTGACGCCGCCGCCGTCCCACGTGGCACCGAGGGGGTAGGAGTAGCCGGGCCAGACGCGCATGGGAGTGATCGTGAACCGAATGGGGGGGACTTGCCAAGCCCGGTGTTGGTGATTGCAAAGACTCAAGGACGAGAGAAGCCGTGCGGGGTCAGTCCCGGACGACATAGCCAAGCCACCAGCAGATCATGCTCAGGGCGAGGCCGGCGGCGCAGCCCAGGGCGAGGTAGAAGGCGCTGCCGAAGAGGAGGGGGCAGAGGAGGCCGGAGCCGAGGGCGAAGACGATCATGAAGGTGAAGGACTGGAGGGAGGAGGCGAGGCCGCGGTAGGCGGGGAACATTTCGAGGGTGGCGACGGTCATGGCGGGGTTGGCGAGCGTCATGCCGAAGCCGTAGACGAACATCGGGAGGACGGCCCAGGGGATTTCGATTTTGAAAAGGGCGGTGTAGGCGACGTTCAGGGCGACGGAGAGGGCCATGATGGCGTAGCCGGAGGAAATCATGACGGTGGGGCTGAAGTGGTGGCTGAGTTTGCCGGAGAAGACGGAGCCGAGGGTCATGCCGCCGATGAGGGGGATGAAGAGCCAGCCGAATTCGGTGACGGAGAGGTGGAGGAGGTTGAGGACGAAGGCGGGGGCGGAGCCGACGTAGATAAGGATGCCGGAAAAGGAGAGGGCGATGGCAAGGCAGCGGAGGAGGAAGCGGAGATGGCAGCCGACTTTCCAGTAGTTGGCGAGGATGTGGCGGAAATGGAAGGGATGGCGTTGGGCGCGGGGGAGGCTTTCGGGGAGTTCCCGGAGGCAGATGAGGAGGAGGAGGAAGCTGAAGAGGGCGATGAAGCCGAAGATGGAGCGCCAGCCGAAGGCGGCCTGGAGCCATCCGCCGAGGATGGGGGCGATGGCGGGGGCGAGGCCGAAGACGACGGAGATGTAGGACATGGTGCGCTGGGCGTCGGGGCCGGTGAAGAGGTCGCCGACGATGGCGCGTCCCACGACTCCGCCCGCACCGGCGGTGAGGCCCTGGAGGAAGCGGAAGAGGAGGAGCCAGCCGAGGTTGGGGGCGAGTCCGGCGCCGAGGGAGCTGAGGACGTAGAGGAGCATGGAGACGAGGATGACGGGGCGGCGGCCAAAGGAGTCGGAGAGCGTGCCGTAGAAGAGGGTCATGAAGGCGAAGGCGAAGAGGTAGACGGTAAGGGTCTGCTGGACGGCGGGGGCGCTGACGGCGAAGCGGAGGGCGATGGCGGGGAGGGCGGGGAGGTAGGCGTCGATGGAGAGGGCGCCGAGCATGGAGAGGGCGGCGAGGACGAAGATGAGGGAGCGGCGGTGCATGGAAAGCCCGTCAGATTAGGGGGTGGGAGGAAAGCAGTGCAAGGTCGCTTTGCCTTGCTTGTTCGGGGAAGAGTGTTAGACCCCTTGGGTTCATTCATGCGAGATGTGAAGTACGCGATTTTTTCGGACGTTCATTCCAACCTGGAGGCGCTGAAGGCCGTGCAGGCGGACATGAAGCGGCAGAAGGTGGATGTCGCGGTGTGCCTGGGGGACATTGTGGGGTACGGGCCGAATCCGGTCGAGTGCCTGCAGGCGGTGCAGGGGATGGCGTGTGCAACGGTGCAGGGGAACCACGACCACCATGTGGCGCTGCCGAAGCTGCCGTCGTGGTTCAGCCCGGTGGCGCTGGCGGGGCTGGTGTATTCGCGGGCGCGGTTGACGCGGGCGCAGAAGAAGTACCTGGGGGCATTGCCGCTGACGCTGGAGAACGGAGACTTCCAGGCGGTGCATGCGTCACTGGACAAGCCGGAGACATGGCCATACGTGATGGACGGGATGGAGGCGGAGCTGCATTTTGCGGCGCAGAAGCAGTCGATTTGTTTTTGCGGGCATACGCATCAGCCGTGCGTGTGGCATTTCGAGCAGAAGCTGTTTTACCGGGGGGTGGGGAGGGTGAAGCTGAACGAGTCGGACCGGTTTTTGATCAATGTGGGGTCGGTGGGGCTGCCGCGGGACGACGATCCGCGGGCCTGTTATGTGGTCTACGAACCGAAGAAGCGGCAGGTGAAGTTCCGGCGGGTGCCCTACGATGTGGCGAAGACGCAGGGGAAGATCCGCAAGGTGGGGCTGCCGGCGGAACTGGCGATGCGGTTGCAGCCGGGCGCGGGGGAGAGTTAGAGGGGGGATTTTGGACGAAATTTTTATGGGGAAGTTTTTGGACAGGATTAACAAGATTTTCAACCGGATGCACTCTGGGCACTTGCGGCAGTTGATCGACCGGGTAAATGAGGAGCAGGGGGGGCGAAACCGTACCCATCCCACGCCAGTCCCGATTGGCATGAACTCACTCCACGAAGCCGCCATCGAGCTCGCCATTGGGTTCGATTTCCCCTGGTTCCTCGTCAAGGGTGGCCACCTCAAGACCGGCCAGGCCGTCGATGTCCTCGCCTCGGCGGAGGGCCACCTCCACCGCTTTCAATCCAAACGCATCCCCGGCATCGACCCCCACGGCACCGGTTGCACCTACTCCGCCGCCATCGTCGCCGGACTCGCCAAGGGCCTCACCATCGCCGAGTCCGTCCTCCTCGGAAAGACCTTCATCAACCGCGCCCTCCAACGCCGCTTCGAGATCGGCCCCTACCAGTTGCTCAATCATTTGCCGTAGCCGTTTTTGGTCGCAGTAAGGAAGCATCTTTATCCCACCATGTTAAAGAAAGTAACCTTTGCGCTCCGCATCCTCATCGCGTATGCGGTTCTCAGCGTCGCCTGTTTTTTGATGCTGCGGACGATTGTCGGCTACACCGCCTTTCGGGATAATGTCCAATTCCTGGTTTTCAAACAGGCGTATGTCCACAATGTAGTTTGGAAGACCGCGTTCTATATTCACGTCTTTTCCGCGGTCATCGCGTTGATGGCGGGGTTCACTCAATTCTCCAGCGATTTCCTGCGGGACAATCCCAAGCTTCATCGCCTGATCGGGAAAATCTACGTGGGGAACATCCTTCTTATTAATTTTCCGGCGGGACTGATCATGGGCTTCTACGCGAATGGGGGCTTGTCCGGCAAGACCGCCTTCCTTCTACTCGATGTGCTTTGGTTCTATTTTACGTTGAAGGCGTTTGCGAGTGCCAAGAGCAGGCGCTTCGTCGATCATAAAAATTATATGATCCGCAGTTACGCCCTTACGTTTTCAGCGATTACCTTGCGCACGTGGAACCTGATTCTTTCGAACAGCACGGAGATTGATCGTGACGATTTGTATGTCATCGACGCCTGGCTTGGCTTTGTCCCCAACCTACTGATTGCGGAGATTTTGATCGGCTGGAACAGGTTGATAAACAGGTCTAGTGCGCCCAAAAGGAAACGACATAGCGATGATCACCATGAAGACGCCGGCAATAAGCAAAAAACTGAGTATGAAGATGCTTAGAAACCAAGTGCTTTTGTTTTTTGGAGATTTTGTCTTCAATACGCGCTTGCAAATCGTATCCGCAATGAAATACGCCCCTGCGGCGCAGAGAAGCACAAAGATGAGGACCGTGATCATGTCGGATTCCGAAGTAATACAGTCGCAACCGAAGTCTACTGCATTGAATTCGAACCTAGGCCGAGACTAGCACGAGTCAACGCTCGGCTTGCTCGGCCTCTGTCAGCAGAAAATCCAGCTTGCCCGCCTTCGCGTCCGCCTCGATCTGCGCGTCCCACAGGTCGGCGACATACTCGTCGAACCACTGACGCAACTCGCCCAATTGCGGCTCGCGGAGTCGCTTGATCGCCTCTTCGATTTCCACCACGGTGCTCATTGTTTCACCTTACCTTGGGGAAAGCGTCGTTTCAA
>CAJCII010000223.1 GCA_903970335.1 Bacteroidota bacterium
TACGAAGACTACCAGGCCGCCCAGCGCGCCTCGAACCGCGAAACCGCTGGCGAAGCCGATACCGCCCCAAACGCAACCCAAACACCGGCGAGCGCTTCCGCCAGCGATAACCCGCCGGCATCCAACCCCGATTCGTTTCGCAAAATGCCGCCGCGCCTGACCGCGCATACCGTTCCCGCCCCGCCCGCCACGGCCCGGCAACAGCGAGCTTTCACCGAGGATTCCCTCTGGAGCCCCGGCAAAATCGCCGCCTGACCCAATAATCTTCACCCATCCGCCAATGCCCGCCCATCCCCAAACCCCACGTGTCCCCGTCCGCCCAAATTCCAACTTGCCACCCGCCACGCGCCTGCGTCATAGTAAGAGCGAAGCTCGCAACACCAAAGCTCGTAACGAAGACCGGCACAGATGTAGAGAGCGCCTCCAAGCTGTCCCGCGCCGCGGACCCTCCCGGTCCCGCCTCTGCCTGGCCAAAAACGCGTGGCCACGAACGGCACAACCCATGGCAGAGACTCTCTTTTACTTCACCGAACTGCTCAGCCTCCCGGTCTACGACCTCCGCGACCGCCGCATCGGCCGCGTCCGCGACGCCGCCATCGTCCCCCTCATCGATCCCTCGCGCGTCGACCGTTTCCTCGTCGGCTCCGGCCAGACCTGGCTCGCCGTCCGCTTCGATCAGATCAAAAGCATCTCCTTCAAAGGCCTCTTCCTCAACGACGAAAAACTCATCCCGTACCACTCCGACGAGTACATGCTCCGCATCGAGCGCGACCTCCTCGATCAGCAAATCATCGACGTCAACGGCCGCAAAGTCGTCCGCGTTAACGACGTGACCTTCGATCTCCAATCCTCCGACGGCGTCAATTTCCTGCGCGTCATCGAGATCGATATCGGGATCCGCAGCATCCTGCGCCGTGTCTGCCAGGGCATCCTCCCGCGTCGCGTCATCCGCCGCCTGCAAGGCCCCATCGCCCCGCGCTCCATCCGTTGGGAGTTCTGCAACATCATTGAACCCGACCCCCTGCGCCGCCTCCGCCTCAATATTTCCAACGACAAGCTCGAGCAGATGCACCCCGCCGACCTCGCCGATATCGTCGAAGAGCTCAGCCCCGACGACCGCGAAGCCATCTTCGAAACCATCGATAGCGAAGTTGCCGCCGACGCCCTCTCGGAGGTCGATCCCAAACTCCAGGCCAGCATCCTCGAATCCCTCGAACCCGAAGTTGCCGCCGACATCATCGAGGAAATGGCGCCCGACGAAGCCGCCAGCGCGCTCTCCGAACTCGAAGACGAAACCTCCGAAGAGATCCTCGAAGAAATGGAGGCCGACCCCGGCGAGGACGTCCGCGAGCTCCTCGAGCACGAGGAGGATACCGCCGGCCGCATGATGAACACCGAGTTCGTCGCGTTACCCACCCATGCCACGGTCGCCGATGCCGTCGCTGCCCTCCGCCAAAATGAGGACCTGCTCGAAAGCATCAACGCTCTCTTCCTTATCGACGCCGATGAGAAACTCACCGGAATGGTCCCGCTCGCCCGCCTGTTCATCGCCGCCGGAGACACCCGCCTCACCGATCTCGCGACCCCCACGCTGATCCACGCCGCCGTCGATCTCAAGCAGGACCGCCTGACCGAGCTGTTCGATAAATACAACATCCTCACCCTCCCCGTCGTCGACGCGGACGGACGCCTGGCCGGCGTTGTCACGGCCGACGACATCATCTCCGTCCTCAGGGAAAAGTAGAGCCGAGCCCTGCCCATGCTGAAACTCCTGAGCCGCTTCCGAAACCAGATCGTCGTCTTTCTCGCCGTCCTCGGTCCTGGCTTCATCACCGCCATGGTCGACAACGATTCCGGCGGCATCGTCACGTACTCGCAGGCCGGCGCTCGCTGGGGTTACATGCCGCTCTGGACCCTGCTCCCCATCACCGTCGTCCTCATCCTCACTCAGGAAATGTGCTCCCGCATGGGAGCGGTCACCGGTAAAGGACTCTCCGATCTCATTCGCGAAGAGTTCGGCCTGCGCATGACCTTCTTCGTCATGGTGCTGCTCGTGTCCTGCAACTTCACCAACGTCATGGCCGAATTCGCCGGCGTCGCCAGCTCCCTCAGCATCTTCCATGTCTCGCCCTTCATCTGTGTCCCGCTCTCCGCCGTCGGAGTCTGGTTCCTGGCCGTCCGCGGCAATTACCGGAGCGTCGAAAAGGTGTTCCTGTTCGCCTGCATCATCTTTGTCACCTACATCATCTCCGGCTTCCTCGTGAAACCGGACTGGAAAGAAGCCGCTATCTATAGCGTCCGTCCCGTCCTTATGCTCAACGCCGATTACCTCAGCATGGTCATCGGCATGGTCGGCACCACCATCGCCCCCTGGATGCAGTTCTACCTGCAGGCCGCCGTCGTCGAGAAAGGAATCAGCGCCAAGGACTACGCCGAATCGCGAATTGAAGTCATCGTCGGCTGCATCATGACTTCGGTCATCGCGTTCTTCATCATCGTCTGCTGCGCCGGCGCCATCTGGGCCGTCCAGCCGCGCGATGTCAAGGACGGCGCCGAAGCCGCGCTCGGCCTCAAGCCCTTCGGCCAGTACGCCGTCCTCCTCTTCGCTGCCGGACTCCTCAACGCCTCCGTCTTTGCCGCCTGCATCCTCCCGCTATCCACCGCCTACTCGGTCTGCGAAGGCCTCGGCTTCGAAAGCGGGGTCAACAAGACCTGGAAGGAAGCGCCGATCTTCTACTGGCTCTACACGCTTCTCATCGTCGGCGGCGCGGGCGTTGTCCTCTTCATCCGCGCCGACGCGCTCTTTACAATGATTCTCTGGTCCCAGGTGATCAACGGCGTGTTGCTGCCCATTGTCCTCATCTTCATGATTCTCCTTATTAATAAGAAAGGCCTCATGAAAGAATGGGTCAGCTCCCCGTTCTACAACTGGATCGCCTGGGCGACCGTGGTGGTCATGATCGGCCTCACCCTGGCTTACGCCGGCATCACCGTGCAGCAACTTTTGAAATCATAGGAAACCCATGATCGACGAACAGGAATTCCGCAACCACGCCGACCGCGCGCTCGACCAGCTCAACCGCGCCCTCAACGACGCCTCCGAAGAACACGGCTTCGAGAGCGACTTCAACGCCGGAGCCCTCACCATCGAGTTCGACGACCCGCCCGCCCGCTTCGTCGTCAGCCCCAACACCCCCGTCCGCCAGGTCTGGCTCTCCGCGCTATCGAAGAGCTACAAACTCGATTGGGACGCGGCCCGCAATGCCTTCGTCCTCGCCGACACCGGCCAATCGCTCCTTGACTTAGTAGCTGACCGGATAAGTGAACAACTTGGCACGGATGTCACTCTCACCAAGTAAGTCTTTGGCCCGAAAACTGTAGGAACTAAGCCATGTCTACTTCTTCAATGCAGGAGCTTCTAGTCGATCAGCTCCGCGACCTGTATGATGCCGAGAAACAACTGACCAAAGCACTGCCCAAGCTAGCCAAAGCTTCCAAGAACCCCGAACTGGCCCAGGGCTTCCGCGATCACCTCGAGCAGACCCAGGGTCACGTTCAAAGAATCGAACAGATCTTCGAAATCCTCGGTCAGAAAGCCAAGAGCAAACCCTGCGAAGCGATGAAGGGACTCGTCGCCGAAGGTCGGGAAGCCATCGCCGAAGACCTGGATCCCGAAACCAAGAACATCGCCCTGATCGCCGCCGCCCGCCGCGTCGAGCATTACGAGATGGCCGCTTACGGAACGCTCGTCATGGCTGCCCAGGCGATGAAACAACCCGAGATCGCCAGGCTTCTCCAGGCGACCCTTCAGGAAGAGACCGAAACCGACAAGAAGCTCGCCGCTTCCGGCAAGACCCTGCTCAAGGAAGCCGTCCGCCCCGACGGCGAGGCGACCACGAAGTCAGCACCCTCGAAGGCAAAGTCCTCCCCGGCAAAGTCCTCCCCGGCAAAGTCGTCCGCTTCCAGGAAGCCTAACGGTCATGGACACCTGTCCCACACCACCTCCGATCACGATGAGATCCGCCGCTGGGCCGAAGCCCGCGGCGGCAAACCCGCCTGCGTTCAGGGGACCGGCGGCAAGGGCGATATCGGAATGATCCGCATCGAATTCCCCGGCAAACCCAACGCTAACGACAGCAAGCTCGAAGAAATCAGCTGGGACGAGTTCTTTGATAAGTTCGACCAACACGGACTGTCTCTCGTCTACCAGGAGAAGACGGCTGAAGGCCGGCCCAGCAACTTTAATAAGCTTGTCGCTAATACGGAATCGGAAAGGAAACCAAAAACCCGCTCGGCGAGATAGAGTAACAAGGTAAACTAACCGCATAAGTGACAAATAACCAGGAGGCGAAGGCCATCTTCAGCGCGTTGCGGGCTTTGAATCGCATCGAGAAACCGTCAAAGCGGGTCAAAGAGATATGCCTCGAGTTGAAGGGGTGCCTTCCCGCCCTGGGTTACAAAGCTCAGAAGGATGCTCTAACAAAGGACTTCGTGCTTATCGCGAACGGAAAGGACGGCGTAGGAAAGGACAGACTTGCCAGGCATGGCGCTCAGCCTAATAACCCGCTATACCAACGCACTACAGGAGTTCCAAACGCCGCCACGAATACTCCGGCCGAACCTAGGAAAGTACCTAACGGTAACTCGTAGCTTTCGGCGGGTTTTCTTGTTAACATTATGTAGGCTCCGCCGATTAGTGAG
>CAJCII010000224.1 GCA_903970335.1 Bacteroidota bacterium
GGCCAACTCGTTCAAATGCAAAACCGGCCACCGCGAGTCCAGTGTCTGGTAGACCTCCTCCGCATCGTAGGAATCCTGCAGCGTAAACAGGTGCTCCCCCAACGACGCCATGTCGTCCGGCACCAGATCGAAAAGCGTCTCCGGCGGACCGCCCGACCGCGGCAAGGCCCGCCGTTCCACCGTGTCCACAATCGAAAGCATCTTTTTGCCGTATTGAAAATGATTGATGTTATCCAGGGCAAACGTGATCTCCTGGTAATTCTGGAACCGATCCTCCGGCTTCTTCTCCATCATCTTCCGGATCAGGCTGCACCATCCCGGCGGTATCTCGTGCCGCTGCAACGTCTCGATCGGGAACGGATTATAAACATGCCCCCGACACACCTCCTCCGTGCTCTCCCCCGGATACGGAAAATCACCCGTGATCAAATGGAAAAGACTCGCCCCGAGACAATACATATCCGTCCGCAAATCCGGCTTCTCCTGCAACACATGCTCCGGTGAAGCGTACGCCGGCGTCCCCTGAAGCTCGTCGTCCCGCGTCCCGCTCGCGATCTCCGTCATCTTTCGCGCCAGTCCGAAATCGGTCAACATGACGACGTTGTCCGCATCCACCATGAAGTTCGCTGGCTTTACGTCCAGGTGAATGATGTTCGACTTCGCCGCGTACTCCAGCGCCGCCACCGCCTGCCTCATGAACCACATCGCATTCTCCATGTTGAAAATGCGCCCCGCCAAAATCCAGTCCTCCAGCGTCTGCCCCTCGATATAACCCATCGCCAGGTACGGCACCCCCTGCTCCTCGCCCGCCGAATACAGCGGCACGATATTCGTATGGCGCAGCCCCGCGATTGCCCGCGCTTCCTCCAAGAAATTCGCCATCACTTCCGGCGAACTCATGTTCGTGCGATGCATGATCTTGATCGCCACATACCGCTCCAAGGTCGGCTCGATCGCCTTGAAAACCTCGCTCATCCCACCTTCGCCCAGCTTCTCCAGCACGAGATATGGGCCGACACGCGAACCGGCGGAAAAAAGTTGATGATTCGGATCCATGGACCTGAAAGCAATCTACCCGATCTGGCGGCTATTACGAAACATCTCCGGTAGGTGCTGACGCTAACAGTAAGTTCACCTCCCCGACAACGCAATATCTCTCCCAATAATTATACGGCTGAAGTAACGCCTTGGAATGCCCGACCGACCGGTGCCACGGTCTCCTCCGCACCCGAAAGCACGAACCGCATGTTGCCATTTTACGGTTTTCGGGAAGAATAAGCCATGAGCCATCGCGACAAAATCCAAGTCGATCCGATCAAGTTGGTCGGCGGCGAACGACTGATGCGACTGCCTTATCTTCCGACCGGACTTGTCCTCGAAAAGCAGCTCGATCCCAAGCAGGCGGTGGTTCGCCAGAGAGAACGACTTTTCGAGGTATTTGAAGCCGCCCTGACTCAGGCCGAATTGACCCCGGCTTGATTTTACCGCCAGAAATGCCCAGCGAAAAGACGTCGATGGCGATTTGCCCGAACGACCCTTCGTCACGATACCTCCGATCATCACCCTCATGACCACTATCCTCCTCCGCCTCTCCCTGGCGTTTCTTTTCGTCCTCGTTCTCTTTCCGACGGCGAGTCGGACCCAATCGCAGTCCGAAATGAATCTTCAGGCAGAGGCCGATTTCGACAAGTCGGACGCGCAACTGAACGTCGTTTATCAAAAGCTGATCAAGAAGCTGGATGCGACTTCTGCGGAAAAACTCAAGGTCTCGCAACGGGCCTGGCTCGCTTTTCGCGATGGGCAGGCCGACTTTTTCGCCGATCTCGTCGCACGCGACGGCAGCATGTACCGGCAAATCTACGCGGGCATCCGAAAGGACATCACGGACAAGCGCATCGCCGACTTCCAGGACACGATGGAGGAGTATACGGATAAATGAAAGGCTGCGAGGTAACCGTTTATTTTTAAAAAGCATCTTTTGCACGCACAAGTGCTTGAGCTTCGCGGGCAAACCGCAATGATAGCGGAATGAGTTCAGCCCTTCTCGCCCTCGAAGACGGCAGCATCTGGCGCGGCGAATCGTTCGGCGCGCCGCTGACGGCCAACGGGGAAGTTTGTTTCAACACGTCGATGACCGGGTACCAGGAGATCCTGACCGATCCGTCCTACAAGGGGCAGATCGTGACGATGACCTACCCGCTGATCGGGAACACGGGGATCAACGCGCTCGATGTCGAGTCGAGCCAGCCGCATGTCTCGGGGCTGATCGTGCGGGAGCTTTCGCCGGTGGTAAGCAGTTGGCGGAGCGTGGAGTCGCTCGATTCCTACCTGAAGCGGCACAATATTCCAGGGCTGACGGGAGTCGATACTCGGTCGCTGACGCTGCGGTTGCGGATGCAGGGATCATTGCGCGGGGTGATGACCTCGGAGACGATCTCGGATGCAGCGGCGATCGACCTAGCGAAGAAGTGGTCGTACCTCGATCGGGATTTCGTGCAGGAAGTGACCTGCACCGAGGCTTACGATTGGGATCCGGAAGACAAGTTGAGCCGGAAGTGGACGCTGATCCAGGGGAAGCGACCGCTCGGCTCCCCTCCCCTCACCGGGGAAGATTATTTCGCACCGCTGCCGCCGGTGAAGCACCGGATCGTGGCGTTCGATTTCGGGCTGAAGACGAACATCCTGCGGCGTTTGCGGCAGCATGGTTTTCAGGTACGGGTCCTGCCAGCGAGGGCGACGGCGGACGAAGCGCTGGCGACGAACCCGGACGGGGTGTTTCTGTCGAACGGGCCGGGCGATCCGGGCGTAATTTCCTACGCGCACGCGACGGTGCGTTCGCTGATCGGGAAGAAGCCGATCTTCGGCATTTGCCTGGGACACCAGATTCTCGGCTACGCACTCGGGGGAAAGACGTTCAAGCTGAAGTTCGGTCATCGCGGCGGCAACCAGCCGGTAAAAGACCTGACAACGGGGAAGATCAGTATCACCTCTCAGAACCATGGGTTTGCGGTCGATCCCGAATCGCTGCCTGCCTCAGAGGTGGAGACGACGCAGATCAACCTGAACGACCGGACGAGCGAAGGGCTGCGTCATCGTTCCGAGCCGGTTTTCTCGGTGCAATACCATCCGGAGGCCGCGCCGGGACCGCATGATGCGGATTACTTTTTCCTAGAATTCAGTAAAATGATTGATAAGAGTCGTTAAAATTCGTAGCGTTTGCCACTATGCCCCGTTTAGTTGCACAGTCCCAGGAATTCGCTGGGCAAAGTTTCGACCTCACCGGTGCCGAAATCACCGTGGGTCGAGTCGCCGACAATAAAATTCAAATCGAGCACGCGAGCATCTCGGGTCACCACGCCGTGCTGAAGCTGGACGGGCTCGATTACGTGATCAAGGACCTCGATTCGACCAACGGGTCGCGCGTCAACGGGGAGAAGGTCACGGAACAAAAGATGCGCCGCAACGATATCCTGCGGCTGGGCAACATCGAGTTGCTCTACGATTCCGAACATGCGCCGCCAGGACGCCCGATGCCGAGCCTCTCCGAGCGGGTGAACCTGGTCGAATGCGTCTCGCAGGGACGTCCGGCAGATTTCGTCAACGCTTCCCCGATCGGAAAAAAGATCAAGCCGGGCACGGGCAAAGCCTGGACCATCACGCTGAGCCTGCTGGCCGTGTTGGCATTGGCGGGAATCGGGTACTTCGTCTGGATCGTGTTTCTGACCGATCACACGCAACTGACGGGAAGTTGATTTCGCTCAGGTCAGGCCGAGCAAGCGCTCGCGACTGGCGAGGTAATCATCCGGCAACCCCGCTTCCAGGCAGAGAGGTTCGCCGCTGGTTGGGTGGGCGATCTTGAGCCGCGCCGCATGCAACATCTGGCGGGGCGGCTTGAAGCCATCCGGAAGCTGGTGCTGGTTTCCGTAAACGAGATCGCCCCAGATGGGATGGCCGAGGTGGGAGAGGTGAACGCGAATCTGGTGGGTACGTCCGGTATGGAGGAGGCACTCCACTTCCGCGCCGGCCTTGGCCTGGCGGAGCACGCGATAATCGGTCCAAGCGGAACGACCGCGACCCGCGTTTTTCATCACGGCCATTTTCTTGCGATGGACGGGGTGGCGACCGATCGGCCCACGACATTCGCCATAGGCGCGGTGGAAAACGCCCCAGCAGAGCGCGCGGTAGACTTTTTCCACTTCCCGCTGGGCAAAGCTGCGACCGAGTTTTTCGTGAGCCGCGTCGGTCTTGGCGATGAGCATGATCCCACTGGTGTCCTTGTCCAGTCGATGAACCAGGCCGAGGCGCTCGATGCCACCGCGCCGCGCGAGATCGGGGCCGAGGTGATGGACGAGGGCGTTGACGAGGGTGCCGGACCAGTGCCCGACCGCCGGATGGACGACCAGCCCCGGCTGTTTGTTGAGCGCGAGCAGGACCTCGTCTTCGTAGACGATCTCCAGCGGAATGGCCTCGCCGAGCGGTTCCGGGTTCAAGGGCAAACTCTTCTCGGCGGAATGCACGGTAACGCTATCGCCCACCCTGAGCCGGTAGCTAGCTACGGCTTTCGCCGAGGCAGGATTCAGGCGCACACCACCCAATTTTAACAAGGCCTGGGCCTGATTTCTGGAGCGCTGGAGAACGGCGGCCAGAAAGACATCGAGTCGTTGGCCGGCAAAGGAACGCACCGCCTCTTCAGTAAAAGTAAGGTGATTTATATCCGGTTTCATGGTTTCAATAATTGCAATTTGAATCCGGTCGTGTCACCCTTCGCATATGGAATCACCAGATGGCGAGAGGCTGGAAACCACCGTCTGCGCTCGCTGCCGAAATGTGATCGACACCACCGGTCTGGAACCAGGCGATGGTATCACCTGTCCGTATTGCGGCAATGAGTTCGTGATCACACGCCAATTTGGGAACTTTATTCTCGAGCGGCAGTTGGGGGCAGGCGGCATGGGAGCGGTTTATCTGGGCCGGGACATTACGCTGAACCGGGTCGTCGCAGTGAAAGTCCTCCGTCCCGAGTTGGTCAACGACCAGAAATTCATGGCGACGTTTCTGCGCGAGGCGGAGATCACCGCTTCGCTCAATCACCCGAACATTGTGCAGGTCTATGCCTTCGGTCAGCACGAGGGCGTCTATTACATGGTCGTCGAGTACATTTCGGGGGGATCGCTGGACGACAAAATCATGAAACTCGGTCGGGTCACCGAGCTGGAGGGGATCGAAATCGGAATCGCCGTGGCCCGCGGTCTGGAATGCGCCTTGCAGCGAGGGGGGCTGATTCACCGGGACATCAAGCCCGGCAATATCCTCTTCAACTCGAATAACACCCCGAAGGTCGTCGATTTCGGTCTCTCGCTCTCCCTCGATACAACGGACCACTTCGACGGCGAAATCTGGGGCACGCCGTATTACGTGGCCCCGGAAAAACTCGAAAGGGAAAAGGAGGATTTCCACAGCGATCTTTACAGCCTCGGGGCCACGCTTTTCCATGCCATTTCCGGGCGACCTCCCTACGAGGGAGAAGACCCAAACGAAGTGGCGATGAAGCACCTGAGCGGGAAAGTCGTTTCGCTGAAGGCCTTCGTCCCGGACATCTCCGACCAAACGGCCTACGCCGTGAGCAAGTGCATGGCCCGTTATCCGGAAGACCGCTACGACACCTACGCGGCCTTCATCGAGCAGCTCGAAGACGCAAAACGGCGCATCACCGATCCTCATTACCGCGAGAAAACCAAGCAGGACGTCGCCATCCTCGAATCGGCCGATTCGGCCAAATACACGATGTTGATGATGATCGCACTCGTGGCTGCCGTAGTGACTGTCATCGGGATTCTCATCTGGCAGGCACCGGCACTCTTCGGTCAAAAGCAGAAAAAAAATACGCCTGCCGCAGATTTAAACGATTACGCTCCGACAGCACCCGCACCACCCCAGCCCACGACTCCGGCCACAATTCCCACGGTTCCGCCCCCTGCGCCGGAAACCGATACGGTGGTAACACCCCCTGACGTTACACCTCCTCCCACGCCAGCAGTCGTCCCTCCAGCCCATAACGCTGGGCCGACTGCCTTTGCTCCCGGCTGGACCGATCAGGACATTGGCAAGGTCGCGGTCACCGGTTCGGCAAAACTAAAAAACGATGTCTTCACCGTCTTCGGTTCGGGGCTGGACATTGGCGATGTCGCGGACGGGTTCAACTTTGCCTATCGACAGGTCAGCGGAGACTGCTCCATCGTCGTCCGCCTCTCCTCGCAAAACCTGACTCGGTCAAAGAAAAGCACGAATCGGCAAAAGTCCGGCATTATGATTCGCAGCGATCTCACGGGGGGAGCACCCAATGTTTCAATGGTCGTGCGCGCGAATTACGGCGTCCTCATGACCCAGCGGACGACGAAGGATGGTCCCACGGCACTCATGGGAAACGACTTTAAGCTAAAAGCCCTACCCATCTGGCTAAAACTCACCCGGGTGGGCACCACCATTACGGGGTATTATTCCCTCGACGGTACCAACTGGACGCATGATGCCTCGATCGAGGTGCCGAACATGGCTTCAGACGTTTATATCGGCATAGCCGAATCGGCCTTCAGCAAGAGCGGACAGACCTACGGGGAGTTCGATTCCGTCGTCGTGAAACCCAGAGACACGCAAACGACCTCCGTCCCGACAACCACCTCAACTCCAGCGACGGCACCGGTTGCGCCACCTTTAAATCCGACGGCAACTCAACCCTCCGCACCTGCGACAACGAATGTCGCGCCCAGCCCAAGCCAACCCGCCCCGTAAAGCATTCTGCCACGGAAATGGTCTGCCCAAGAGGTCGGCCCTCACGAGCTAAACGGCTCGACCGTCTTCTCTGGCCCCACAGGTTTATCTCGGCCGGGCCGATTGCCCACTCAGCCGAACCTACCGTGAAACCGCCGTTTTTAATTCGGTCAGCATCACTCCTGCCTCGCCGTAGAGGCTGTCCGAGTCTGGCGTGATCAGGCCCGGAATGAAAAACGACCGATACTGGAAATCAGGAAGCGTTATCGCCGATGGCTTCGACGGGACAGCCTTCCATCGCTTCCTTGCAAAGCTTCTCCTCTTCCGGAGTGGTTGGCTGCTTGTAGACGTAGGAATAACCGCCATCGTCGTTGCGGCCAAAATTACTGGGAGCGGTCTCACGGCAAAGATCGCAGTCGATACACTGGTTATCGACGTAATATTTGCCGGCAAGGTTTTCGGGATAGCGATTTGCGACGTCTGCCATAAGAGACCGAGATAATATCGACGCCCCGTCCGGGTGCAATAGTTTTTCTCCTAATTCTCACGGGCGAATGATCCCGTCGTGGACTCTTTGTCGCTTGCTCGCAACACGGTGCCCCCTTTAGCATCGCTCCGTGCGGAGTCCGTTTCGCTCTTGAAGACCAACCTCGGTTCCTCTTTCCCTCTCCGCAGACAACCATGACCTGGGCCACCCGCATCACGATTCTCCGGCTGATTCTCGTGCCGGTTTTCGTCACGCTCATCATCACCTATGACGACACCACCCCGCGGGAGGAAATCTGGCGCTACGCGGCCATCGCCGCCTTTATCATCGCTTCCCTCTCCGATGCCTTGGACGGTTACCTCGCCCGCCACTGGAATCAGGGGAGCGCCCTTGGCGCATTGCTCGACCCGATTGCGGACAAGCTCCTGCTCCTGGCCGCGCTGGTGACGCTGGGTCTCATCCCGCTCGATAACCTGCGTCCCTTTCCGCTCTGGTTTCCCGCCATCATCATCAGCCGCGATGCCCTTTTGCTCGGCGGCTATGCCATCTTGCGACATTTTCAGGTGCCGATGGAGATCAAGCCGCACTGGATGGGCAAGTTGAGCACATTTTTCACCCTGCTGGCCATCGGGGCGGTGCTCTTCAAGCTCGGGGCGAACGCAACCTTTTACCTGTGTGCACTCGGGGCCGGTTTCGCCTTGGTCTGCACGGTGATTTATGTGCGGCAGGGGTTAACTCTCTTGGGCCACAGCGGCCATACCAAAGCACGGACAACCGGTAAGAAGTAGCGCAGGCGGGACGACATGCTACCACCACCCCGATTCATCAACGCCTTCCGGTTGGATCGCGATGCGGTTCCGTCCTTTGCCGAATACCCATTTTCGAATCCGGCGGTAAAATTCCTGGACCGGCTGAAACTGAGCCCGACCGTTACGTTTTTCATCGGAGACAACGGATCGGGCAAATCGACGTTGATCGAAGCGCTGGCGGTCCGCAGCGGCTTTAACGCAGAGGGGGGAAGTCGCAATTTCGACTTTGCCACACGGGCGAGTCATACCCCGCTTCACGACTATCTCGTGCTCGACCGCTGTTTCCGCCGCAAACCGACCGACGGTTATTTTCTGCGGGCGGAGAGCTTCTTCAATGTCGCCAGCGAAATCGAGCGACTGGACAAAGAGCCGGGAGCAGGGATGGCGATTGGACCGAGTTACGGCGATCGCGCCCTGCACGAGCAGTCCCACGGCGAATCGTTCTTCGCCCTGCTGACGAATCGCCTCACCGGCAACGGCCTCTATATTTTCGACGAACCGGAAGCCGCACTCTCCCCGCAGCGGCAGATGAGTATGCTCGTGCTGATGAAGGGGCTGATCGATAACGGCTCGCAGTTCATCATCGCCACGCACTCTCCCATTCTAATGGCCTACCCGGGCGCGCTTATTTATCAGATCACTTCCGAGGGAATCGGCCAGGTGGCCTATACGGATACGGAGCACTTTCGCGTCACACGCGATTTCCTCAACCGACACGAGCAGATGCTGGAGGTGCTGCTGAGGCCTTTCTCGGCGGAGGACGGCAGGCGTTGACGCAATTTAAAGTGCGGGGTCGATCAACCGCCGCTACAAGAGGCTGTCCGAATAATAGGCGGGGGCCACGTAACGTGTCGAATTTGGGCCGAATCGAGGCGCGAGCGACGAGCATAGCCGCAGTGCTACGTGAGGAGTGAGCGACGAAGAGTCGGCCCAAATTCGCCGTTACCCTCCGGGCCGAAGTCTTTTTGCCTTGGGGCGGTGTCGCTCGCTCGTCACGTACCGCAGAGGGTATGCTCCTCGCTCGACTCCTTGCCCCAAGGCAAAAAATCCTTTCGGCGTGACCCCCGCCTATTATTCGGACAGCCTCTACACTCATGGAACATACCGTCGCGATTGTCGGACGCCCGAATGTGGGCAAGTCCGCCCTCTTTAACTGCCTGGCCGGACGCGACATCTCGCTCGTCTTCGACCGCCCCGGCACCACCCGCGACCGGCTCATCACCAGCGCGCGCTGGGACCGACATCGCCTCACGCTGATCGATACCGGCGGCATCGGCGTCGAGGACAAGGACGGCTTCGGCGACGACATCGCCCGCGAAGTCGATCTCGCCCTCGCCGCTGCGACCGAGATCATCTTCGTCGTCGATGCCCGCGAGGGGCTGACCCCGCTCGACCAGACCGTGGCCCGGCTCCTGCGCAAGAGCCAGCGCCCTGTTTTCGTTGCGGCCAACAAGGTCGATGGAGACAAGCAGGCGAATCTCGACGGCGATTTTTTACGGCTCGGCTTCAAGGGTGTCTACCCCGTCTCCGCCGCGCACCGTCGGGGTCTGGAGCAACTTCGCCTGGCCATCAGCTCCGACTGGCCCACCCCCGCAGACGAGGACGAACCGACCGAACGCCCGGCCCGGCCCACCCGACTGGCCATTGTGGGGCGTCCCAACGTCGGCAAGTCGTCTCTCATCAACGCGCTGGTCTCGGAGCCGCGCGCCATCGTCAGCCCGGTGGCCGGCACGACGCGCGACGCCGTCGATATCGCCTACACCTGGAAGGGCGAGCCGTTCCTCTTTATCGATACCGCCGGGATGCGCCAGGAGCGCCGGATGCAGGACGAACTGGAACGGGCCATGACCGGTCGCACCGCACACACGATCAATCGCGCCGATGTCTGCATTCTCGTCGTCGACGCCACGACCGGCGTCTCCATGCAGGACAAAAAAATCGCCGGGCTGATCCAGGAGGCCCACGCGCCGTGCATGATCGTCGTCAACAAGTGGGACATTGCCCGCGAACAGGGCGACGCGAGCAAGACGCGCGAGCGGGAATACTACGAACAGGTGCAGCAGGACCTCTTTTTTCTCTCCTACGCACCGGTGCTTTTTCTCAGCGCCAAGACGGGCGAGCGCATCGATGGCCTGCTCAAGACCGTCGCCACCATCGCCAAAAACCGCACGTTCCGCTTTCAGACCGGGCCGCTGAACCGCGTCATCGGCCGCGCCATGGAAAAGTATGCGCCTCCGCTCGTGCATGGCAGGCGATTCAAGGTCCTCTACGCCGCGCAACTTGCCCCCAAGGAGAACGCCCGTGAGATTCCGACCCTCCAGCTCTTTGTCAACAGCGCCGACCTGCTTACCCCCGCCTACGAGCGGTATCTCGAGCTGCAACTGCGCGAGGCCTTCGATTTGCGCGGCTGCCCGCTCCGGTTTGTCCTGCGCGGAAGAACGACCGAGGCACGCGAAAAGTCGCGGTCCCAGATCAAGACGGTGCAACCGAAACGGCGCGCGCCGAAGCGACGTCCCGCCGCAGGCTGAGCGATGCTATTTCTTCACCGGCGCGGCGTTCGTCGCGGGAGCAATCGGAGCGACCGGCGGGGCGTTGGTGGCGGAAAGAGCGGCAGGAATCGGCTGGAGGGAACTGGCATTGAGCAAGTCGTAGTCGGGCTCGGCAATCTCGAAGACGGTCGATTGTCCCTCGACCTGCGCGGCCCGTCCGCCATCCGGCAGGGATGCGCCGATATGCAGGACGGTCGGTCCCTTGTCGGTTTGCACGCTCACCGTCAACACTGGCTTGGTCAGACCGTAGGCAGGCAACACGGGCCCGAGCCAGCTTTTGGCCAGCAGTTGGCAAAAGAGACTTGCCTGCCGGTCGGCCATGACGGAATCGACCATCCGGTCCTTGACGTTGGTGACGCTCCAAGTGCCTCCGCTGCTCCGCGTCAGCACCACCTGTGGAAGAGAGGCCGCGAGAACGGTCATGCCCTTCACGTTGTTGAGATCGAGTTTCACCACTTGTAAATCGAGCAGCGCGAGGTTGCTCGGGGCGAGGAAATCGAGCGCATTGTCGGGAATCGTGTAGATAAACGGCTCGGCGGAGTTTCGCACGTAGAGGAGTTTGTTCTCCGCCTTGCCGATCAGCAGGCTGAGCGTCGGTTCCGGCTTGAATTCGGTCGATTCAATCGTGATTTTGCCCTGCGGCTTGTCCAGGCCGAACGGTTTCAAGTCCGGGGCCGAGTCCTTGACCAGCGGCGTCGTCTCCAGTTGACTCAGCCGGGAGAGAATATCGGTGATTTTGCCGACATCGCCGGTGCCCTCTGCATAGCCGGTGGTCTTCCACGTTCCTTGATCGTGGCGAGCCTGCGCCTTGCGGGTTCCATAGGAGTAGCTGAACCCGCTCGCAGTGCCGGGGTTAAAGGGGAAAACGTGTCGGTCGCGCACATTCGGCAGGCCTTTGAGCACGTCGTCGACAGCACTTCTGGAGAGGGTGAAGACCGAATTCGACTTCAACCGCTGCGCGTAGATCTGGTCCGGCTTGTTCGGAACGGGACCTCCGATCTGCAACACCATCTCCTCGTCGGGTTGGTTCGGCGCGGCGCTGTCCGAATGCACCGAAACGGAGATCGTGGCGGCGGGTGTGGTCAACCCGTACTGCGTCAGGTTGCTCGCATCGTCCGTAATAAAATCGATCGCGCGCGTACCCAGTACTTTGCTCAAGAGCGACTGCACGTCGGTCGTGGAAGCGCGCGCCACCAGCGGCATCTGGAGTGTCCACTTGCCGTCTTTCAGGTCCGCCTCGCATTGCTGCCCGGGAGTGGCTGCCGTATCGGCCAGACGGGTCGAAATCTTGGTCACCTTGTCCAGTTCGAAATCGAACACATTCCGGCTGCGAAAATCCGACAGGTCTTTTTGCAGGGCTTCCTTCACCGTATTCGGGATTACCCGCACCGCTTCGTTCTTTCGGCCGGAGGCTCGCGCATACACGCTGTCGTTGATCGCCACCTTGCGCCCCACCAGCAATTCGAACTGCTTGTCCTTCGTGTGAATGACGACCCGTTCCTCCGCCGTCGGAGCCAGTCCCCAGTCTTTCAGGTTGTCGTCGGTGAACTTGTCCGCATCGATGATCTGCCTCGGTTGCGCGTCCGAAATCTGGTCGATGACCCCCTCGACCGTCGAGTCGTCCGCCAGGGTGGCCACCGGCTTCTTGATTTCCCAATGATTGTCGTTTTTCTGAAAAATGAACGTGCCGTGCACATTGGTGACTTCCAACATCACCACTTCCTCCGGATCGAACTTGAACAACTGGTTCTCGTCCGCCTCCTGGTCCTTCGTACCCGGCAATTTCTTATCGATGAACGTGACGTAGCACACCAGCCCGAGGGCCACGGCCAGGTAAAAATAAGTGGAGCTGTTTCGAAGCATAAACGGAACGTCCGGTTTATTTCCGTCGAGAAAACCAGGTGGCGATGCCCAGCGCCAGCGCGGCGCCCGGGATGATGGCCAGGGCGCACCAGACCACCGTGCGATACTGCATCGGGGAAAGCGAAACGTCGTATTCCTGCGGCTTCTTGGGGCTGATATCGAGCACGGCATCCTTCTTCACCAGCCAATCGAGGCAATTCGCAAAGATATTCGCACCGACATCTCCCAACTTGTCGTTTTCGAGGAAAGTGGAAGAGCCGAATGCCACCACCCGCGTCGCCGTCATCGTCGATTTCCCATCGGGATCGGTCATTTCTCCTCCATCGTAGGCCGCCGCAATCGTCAGGGGACCGGGCAGGTCGGTGGCCCGGTTGATCGTCAGTTGGTCGATCGGTACTGGCCCGGCTTTATTGACCCAGCCCCAAGCGTTCGGATCCGTCTGGAGAAGAAACTGCACTTTCGGGTTCGGTTGCCCCTTGTCGTCCGTCAAAAGCGTCAGGGAACGGGCCTCCTGAATGAGGAGCTGCAAATTCGCCTGGGCCAGCTTCGCCGTGATCGGTTGCGTGGAAAAACCTCCCTGATAGATCGCCGCCAGCGGGACCGTCTCTTCCGTGCCGGTCGGGGTCATGGCCCGGCAGAGCACCATGTCGTCATCGTACTTGAGTCCGTATTTTTGCAACAACTTGTCGAGCCCCGAGTCCACATACGGATCGACCAAAACCAGCAACTTGCCGTTGCTCGCCAAGTAATGGTCCAGGGCATCGACCTCCAACGGCGAAAAAGCGGTCGAAGGTCCGGCGATCACCACCGCGTCCGCATCGGTCGGAACATCCCCCTTCTGGCCCAGATTCAGGCTCTGGGCCTCGATATTTTCGTCCTTCAGCGTTTGCCCCACCAGACCGTACCCGGGGGTTCCTGCGTCGCTGTCCTGCCAGGCGTGCTCTCCGTGCCCTTCGGTAAAGTAGACCCGGGAAACCTTTCCCTCCACCAGACTGACAATCGCCGCCGTAAATTGCTGCTCGCCCTTGAACGCGCCAGCCTGCCCGGTCATCGGATTCGAGTCGTACAAATCGTCCTGCTTCACGAACCGCGGCGCCCCGTCCTTGTACACGAAAATCACCAGGTGGTCGTTGGCGTCGAAGTGCAATTTCTTATACAAATCCTCCGCCCGGGCCGGATCGAAGGCCGGATCGATTTTTTCGACATCGACATTTTTCCTGCCCTCCCGTTCGTATTCCTTCAGCAGCGTGTTGATCTGCTCCTCCTGCCCGGGATTCCGGTCGTCCAGAAACGTGTAGATCGTCAATTTCCCATCGAGTTTTTTCAGCTCGTCCAGGGTCTTCGGCGAAAGCGTGTAGAACTGGGACTGCGAGAGGTCCCGATGGTAATAGTGCTTGAATCCGAGATAATTGACGGTGAGCAAGATGACCAGCGCCAACACCACGTTGAGGATGCTCTGGAAACTGGCGGAGCGACGAGAGGAACGGGCGGAAGGAGTATCGGTTTTCATGGCAAAATAATCCCTGGGCTTATCCCTTAAGACGGCGTCCCTCGAGGAAGCTCTTCGTCAGCATCAACATGAAGGCGGTTACAGTGATGTAAAAGACGATCGGACGGGTATCGAAAATACCCACCCCCGCGTTCTGCAGGTGTTCCGGCGTCGAAACGTACGACACCCAGTCCAGTACGGTCGCATCGGTGTGCTGAATCCAGCGCAACAGCGAAACGCCGAAAGCCGCAAACAAAAATGCGAAGCACAGGACAGCGGCGATGATCTGGTTTTTCGTCAGGACCGAGGTGAAGACCCCGAGCGAAATGTAGAAACCTCCAACCAAGGTGATGGTCAGAGCGGTCAGCCCGATCTGGCTCCAATAAACTGGCGGAGGTGGCACCGAGAAAAGTTGCAACGCCGTCAGATCGAGCGCCACCGGCAACCAGAGGATCAGGAAGAACGTCAGCGCGCCGAAAAACTTGGCCAGCACCACGTCCCACTCCCGCACCGGCGCGGTCAGTAACATCTCGATCGTGCCCAGCTTGAACTCCTCCGAGAAGACCCGCATCGTGATCAACGGCACCTGCACCAGGATGAGCAGCCAGAAAAGCGGCCAGTCGAAAAAAATCTGCATGATGCTCTGGTCCTTATAGTTTTCCGCCGTCACCGCGCTGAGGATGAAGCAGAATTGGACACCCTGCACCAGGGCGCTGCCGAAGAGCACGACATACGCCACCGCAGAGTTGAAATAACTGGTGAATTCGCGTTTATAAAGAGTCCAGAATGCCATAAGTTTTTTCGTTCGGAAAAATGGTGAAAGTTAGTCCTGCGTCAACTCGACGAAGGCTTCTTCCAGCGTCGCCTTCTTGCGGGCGAGTTCGCGCAACGGCCAGTTGTTCGCGCGCACGACGTTATACACGTCTTCGCGGATATCGACTCCCGGCTTGCCGAAAATGGTCGCCTGCACCCACTCGCCGTCGTTCGGCAGAACGATCTCCACGTCCTCGATATTCGGCAACGCCTCGATCTTCGCGACAATGTCCGCGCTCGGTGCCCGCACTTCGAGCAGGATCGAGCCGCCCCCCCGCACCAGCTTGGTCAGGTTGGCCGGTGTGTCGGAGGCCTCAATGCGCCCGCGATTGATCACCAGCACGCGGCTGCACGTCAGCTCGACCTCGGAAAGAATGTGCGTCGACAGCAAGATCGTGTGGTGTTTGCCCAGGTCCTTGATCAACTCGCGCACCGAGCGGATCTGGTTCGGGTCCAACCCAATCGTCGGTTCGTCGAGAATCAACAGGTCCGGATCGTTCACCATCGCGTCGGCCAGCCCCACCCGCTGCCGGTACCCTTTCGAGAGCGTGCCGATGATCTTGTTCTCCACGTCCTTCAAGTGACAAAGCCCCTTCACGATCTCCACCCGCTCCTTGATCTTGCGGCGCGCCACTTTCTTTAACTCCGCGCGGAAGCGCAGAAATTCGTTCACCCGCATGTCGGTGTAAAGCGGCACATTTTCCGGCATGTACCCGATCCGTTTGCGCACCTCGATGGAATCGGTCACCACGTCGAACCCGGCGATTCGGATTTTCCCGTCCGTCGGCGGCAGATAGCCCGTCAGGATTTTCATCGTCGTGCTTTTCCCCGCGCCGTTCGGCCCGAGAAATCCGACGATCTCGCCCTTGTCGACATGGAAACTGATGCCCTGCACGGCGCGAAATCCAGAATAAGTTTTGGAGAGATTTTCAACTTCGATCATAAAACGGATGAATAGCGGTAAAAGAGATGTTAACGCCATCCTAGTAGAAAAGTGGTTGCCTCAAGTGTCAAGTTTATCGCAGCCTGCTCCATGCTTTCTTACACAGGTTTAATCTTGCCCAAAGCTCCGTCGAGGTGCGTGATGAGCGCGCACACTTCATGAAAATCATCGCCATCGCCAATCAGAAAGGCGGCGTCGGCAAAACGACCACCGCCGTCAATCTCGCCGCCTGCCTCGCCGAGGCCGGACGCAACGTCCTCCTCATCGATCTCGATCCCCAAGCCAACGCCAGCAGCGCGCTCGGCGTCGAGGCTACCGAGGGCCGCAGCCTTCACGCCGTCCTCACCGACGAAGCGGGCTCGCTCTCCCTCGCCGAACAAATCCAGCCCACGCCCATCGAGCGCCTCCACATCGTCACCGCGGAACTCGATCTCGCCGGTTGCGAAATCCAGCTCGCCGCCGACGCCAACCGCCTCGTCCGGCTGCGTCACGTGCTGGACCACTATCGCGCCAGCGGACCTGCCGTCGAATTCGTCGTCATCGATTGCCCGCCGTCCCTCGGCGTCCTCATGACCAACGCGCTTGCCGCCGCCGACTCCGTCCTGGTCCCGCTCCAGTGCGAGTACCTCGCCCTCGAAGGCCTCGCCAAAATCCTCGAAATGATCGAACGCATCAAGCAGGTCAGCGGCAACACGGCGCTCGAACTCGAAGGCATCGTCCTCACCATGTACGATTCCCGCACCAACCTCAGCCAGCAGGTCGTCTCCGATGTCCGCGATCACCTCGGCCAAAAAGTCTTCGACACCATCATCCCCCGCTCCATCCGCCTCAGCGAATCCCCCGGCCACGGCAAACCCATCATCGTCTACGATCCGGTCGGCGTCGGCGCCGAAAGCTACCGCCAGCTCGCCCGCGAATTCCTCCAGCGGCAAAGGCAAAATTAGGAACCGCTGCCATGATCTATCCCGTCTACGACAAAATGCTCAGCCGCGCCGACCGCGAAAAAAAACTCCGCCAGCGCGCCAAAGTTATCTGGCTCTTCGGCCTCTCCGGTTCCGGCAAAAGCACCCTCACCACCGCGCTGGAACATCGCCTGCATAATGACGGCTTCGTCACCTCGCTCCTCGACGGCGACAACCTCCGCGACGGCCTCAACCGGGGCCTCGGTTTCACCGACTCCGACCGCGAGGAAAACATCCGCCGCGTCGCCGAAGTCTCCAAGCTCTTCCTCCAGTCCGGCCTCGTCTGCCTCAACTCCTTCATCACGCCCAAGGAATCGCTCCGCCAACTCGCCCGCCAGATCATCGGCGCGGAAAACCTCCTCGAAATCTACATCGAATGCTCCTTCGAGACCTGCCAAAAGCGCGATGTGAAGGGCCTCTATCGCAAAGCGCAGGAGGGCCTCGTCCCCCACTTCACCGGTAAGGAATCGGCTTTCGAGCCGCCTCTCCACGCCCACCTCACGCTCAACACGGAAACCACTCCGCTGGAAGAGTCACTCGAGACGCTGCATCGCTTTGTGCTGGGGCATATTCGCGCTTCCAGCTGATCTTCGTCATCGTCTCGGGTCCCGACTGACCATTAGAAAAATTACTTCGCTCCAATAAAAAACACGTTCGACGTCACGCCCCGAACGGCTCATAATCTCCTCTCCACCCTTAACCCGTTCGGAAGGAATTAGATCGTCATGAAAGCAATTACCTTTGGAGAAGTGATGTTGCGCCTGGCCACTCCCGGTCACCTGCGCTTGAACCAGACCCCGGTCCTCGAAATGACTTTTGGCGGCGGCGAAGCCAATGTCGCCGTCTCCCTCGCCCTCCTCGCCGACGAAGCCGCCTTTGTCACCCGGCTGCCCAAGAACGACGTCGCCGACGCCTGCATCCAGCGCATCCGCGGACTCGGCGTCGATACCCGCCACATCCTCCGGGGCGGCGAACGCATCGGCATCTACTTCCTCGAAAGCGGCGCCTCCCAGCGCGCTTCCACCGTCACCTACGACCGCGCCCACAGCTCCATCTCGCAGATCGAGCCTGCCGACCTCAATTGGGAAAAAATCCTCGCCGGGGCCGAGTGGTTCCACTTCACCGGCATCACGCCCGCCCTCTCCGACAAGGCCGCCCAGGCCTGCCTCGAAGGTGCCCGCGCCGCCAAAAAACTCGGCCTCACCGTCAGTTGCGATTTGAACTTCCGCAAAAAACTCTGGTCCACCCAAAAAGCCGGACAGGTCATGGCCGGTCTCATGGAATTCGTCGATATCTGCATCGCCAACGAAGAGGACGCCGAAAAAGTCTTCGGCATCAAGGCCGGGGCCACCGAAGTCACCGCCGGCAAGATCGACCACTCCCGCTACGTTGAGGTCGCCACCCAACTCACCGAACGCTTCAAGTTCAAGGGCGTCGCCATCACCCTGCGCGAAAGCTTCTCCGCCTCGCA
>CAJCII010000225.1 GCA_903970335.1 Bacteroidota bacterium
GCCGACATGGCCGAATTCACCGCCATGAACGAAGTCTACGCCAGGCACTTCACCGGCACGCCCCCCGCCCGCTCCACCGTGCAGGTCGCCCGGCTCCCGCGCGACGCCCGTGTCGAAATCGAAGTCATCGCCCAGGTGAAAGCATGAGCGCCGACGCCCGCACCGCCCTCGCCCGCCGCATCTTCGAGACCGCCCACATCACCGGCGAGTTCACCCTCCGCTCCGGGGCCAAGAGCACCGAGTACTTCGACAAGTACCTCTTCGAATCCAACCCGCAGCTCCTGCGCGAGATTGCCCAGGCGCTCGTGCCGCTCGTCCCCCCCGGCATCGACGCCCTGGCCGGGTTGGAAATGGGCGGCATCCCCATCGCCACGCTCCTCTCGCAGTTCACGGGGCTGCCCGCCCTCTTCGTCCGCAAAAAGGCCAAGGACTACGGCACCTGCAAAATCTCCGAGGGCGGCCAGGTCCGGGGCCGCAAGCTCCTCATCGTCGAGGACGTGGTCACCTCCGGCGGGGCGATCCTCGACGCGGCCAAGGCCCTCGTCGCCGAGGGCGCGCACCTCTCGGATGTGATCTGCGTCATCGACCGGGAATCGGGCGGCGCCGCCAACCTCGCCACGGCCCAGCTCGTCCTGAAGCCGCTCTTTACCATGACCGAACTGAAGCAGGCGGGGGCAAAATCGGCCTAAATGGCCTATAATTTTAGGGCAGACCGGCACCATCCAAATCCCCCTTGTCCTTACCAGTCCGCCTCTCCGAAAACACCGCTGCCCGACTCGAAAGAATGCGGGATTGGTACAACGACATCTTCGGGCCGCCCAAGGGCGACGAGTTCTACCACACGATCCTCGACAAGTGTGATTTTATCTAGGAATTCAACCACGCCGCCCCTGCTGTGCCAGGCCATGAGGGAATACGCCGCCTCGTAGTGACCGGCGAATTCCCGTACTACATCTTTTACGAGTTGTTCGAAACCGAGATTGTGGTTTTCGCCGTAACGAAAGACGATCGACCGCCTAGCGAAGACTAGGCTGGGCCGGTTCGGATTCGACTAAAGCCCGACTGCAGCATCGGGCCGAGGATGACGGGCTTTCATCTCTTCGAGAGAATAACCACGGTTCCCGGCACGGTAGCCGGCTCGGTCACGGTCAATCTGTGACCAAGTGACCGGATCGGCATCATCAGGATGCTGGGAAGGAAGCTGATCCCGTTGTTTCTTCGCGGTTGCCATGTCCTGACCTTACACCCAAAAAGTCTCCTCTGTCAAACCCCGCTCGCCACCCCGAAGCCACCCCGAATCGCGCAAGTGGCGCGAAGCGACCAGCCGCAAACTCGATGCCATGAGTCGCACCGAGCGACTGGCTTACCTCAAAAGCAGGGGCGAACTCAGCCGCGCCGAACTCCGCGTCCGGCATCCGGCGGTCTCGGCTTCTTGAGGTGGCGAATCCGAGCATGTCCCGATAGCGCCTTTTCTCCACGGAAACGCCTGCAATAATAACGGCTGCCTTCGTGATTAGACTAATCTCGTTTACCACCTAAGCTTAACTCGCCAATTTTATGTCGAAAGAATATTGCTGTGCGACCAATCGAATCATTCTTTCTGCCCAAACACGTTTTTTCGGGGAGGCAACAGCGACAATTGAAGCAACTGGTGAACGCGAGGCTTGGCTATCCCGAAGAATCTCGCGAATCGTGATAGAATATAAAATTGGTCTCTTGCAATCAACGCGAATTGACCTGCCGAAAAAAGCACTGGAGGACGCAGGCCCCGTCTATGTCAATCGATGGGAATTTAGGGATGAGGAATCCGTTCGCAAGCACAGCAAGCTTTTATACCTCGTTGCCACGGCTCCTCATGAAGTCACCGTCGATGATTGGCAGGAAAAAACCCTCCATTTTGTGATCGAGGAAGGGGTATTCAAGTATTTGAGCATCAAGGTACCAATCGCAAAAGACTCATGGGAGCACCTGCAATATGACTATTAGCCTTATCTCCACTCATGCTTCGGGTATTCTCCCGATTCTCAATCGCCTCTTGTGCGGTGGGAGTCAGACGGGAGTCTCCCTCCAAAACCCGATGAGCGCCTGCGTATCCAGCAGGAGGTTCATCCCACGTAATCCTTGAAGTCCTCCAAGGGATCGTTGAAATCGGATGCGGTCCAAAATCCTTTGAGACAACCTGCTTTCAAGGCACTGGCTGGCCCGGGTGCCGGGCGCAACGTGGCAACAACCTCAACTTTGCCATGCCTCAATTCCTCGGGCCCCGGCAAATGGAGCTTGCGATCGGCTTCCGGTTCGAGAATGAGGGTGATCGTACTCACATGGGTAAGTTAGAACGATGGGAAAGCCTGGGAAATACCCGAGAAATGAGGCAGCGGCGGACACCAACTGAGGAAGCCCCGGCGCGGACGGAGCCGCGCCCTCCAAGGAAGCATTAACGCCACTCGTGCTTCGGGTAGCGGCGCTGCAATTCCTGTTTGATCTTGGGGTAGCTTTCCTTCCAGAAGTTGGCGAGGTCGGTGGTGATCTGGACGGGGCGCTGGTTGGGGGCGAGGATCTGGATGGTGACGGGCTGGCGGCCTTTCGCGACGGTGAGGCTGGTCACGCCGTAGAGGTCCTGGATGCGGGCGGCGGTCATCGGGGCGCTGCCGAGGGTGTAGACGACCTTGGCCTTGCGACCGCCGGGCAATTCGAGTCGCTCCGGGGCGAACTGGTCGAGCCAGCGCTGGCCCTGCGAGGAGAGCCAGGTACGGAGGACGGGCAGGACCTCGGCGTCCTTGATCGACTTGTAGGTAAAGGCACCATGGCAAATTTGGCTGACGATGAAGCGCCGGGCCTCGTCGTCCGCCGCAGGCAACTCGAGTTCCGGCATCCAGGCGCGGAGGCAGTTGAGGCGGACGAACCACTGCTCGACCGCGTCGTCCCAGTTCTTCAGCGGACACCGTCCGGCGAGGACCTCGTCCGCGAGCAGGCCCGCCGCGGCCTCGGGATCGGTGCAGTCGTGCTCGGTGAAATCGAGCACGAGATCGCGGAAGAGGCGCGTGCGCCGCGTCACGACCCGGCGCAGGTTGGCGTCGAAGAGGGTCTGCGTTCCCTCGGAGAAATCGTCGGGAAAAATCTCGCGCAGCCACGCTTCCTCGACTGCCGTGGCCTGGCTGAGGAGGACACGCAACTCGTCGCGCGACTCGACCTCGCGGATTTCCCCGGCGACAAAAAGATCGCTCTTCCGCACAACGCTTTCCCGCGCGAGTTCGCCGGTGCGCTGGTGGACGAGTCGGCAGCGGAGCGTGCCCTGGTCGATGCGCCGCGCGAGTTGATCGGAAAATCCGGTGAGGACGCAACGCTGGATCGCCTCGGCCTCGGCGGGCCGGTCGCTCACGTCGAGCCCCGCCCGCTCGGAGAGCCGGAGCAGTTGATCGAGGGTCCCGCCCACCTCGCGTGCGGACCCGGCGTGAATCCCGAGCGGTCGGCACCGTTGCGCGTCGAATCCCCTCCCCTGCGCGAACCGCCAGGCCCGCATGAGGGTGAAGAAATCGGAGTTCCCCTCCCCGCCGAGAATGTCCTCGCGCGTTTCGTCCATCCGCTTGCCCTCGCTCTTGAGCAGGATGCCCCGGCTTTGCGAAAGGGCCGCGATGAGCGCCGCCGACCGGACGCAGCCGAGTTCGTGCGCCGCGAGCAACATCCGCGCGTACCGGGGATGCGCCGGGAACGAGGCCATGCGACGGCCCATCGCGGTGAGCTGGTGGTCGCGGTCGAGCGCGCCGAGATCGTGGAGGAGCGTGCGCGCCCGGGAAAAGGATTTTGGCTCCGGCGCTTCGACCCAGGGGAAGGAATCGAGGTCGTCGATGCCGCTGGCCTTCAGGGTCAGGAGCGCACCGCTGAGTTCGAGTCGGCGGATTTCGGGCAGGGTCTGCGCCGGACGCTGGTCGTGCTCGCGCTCGGTCCAGAGTCGCACGCCATGCCCCGGTGCGGTGCGTCCCGCGCGCCCAAGCCGCTGCTGCGCGGAGGCGCGGCTGATTTTCTCGATGAGGAGGGTGTTGATGCCGCGATGCGGATCGAAGCGGGCGACGCGGGCCAGGCCGCTGTCGATCACCACGCGGACGCCGTCGATGGTGAGCGAGGTTTCCGCCACGTTGGTGGAGACGATGATCTTGCGCTTCCCGCCGGGCGAAACGGCGGCGTCCTGTTCGGCGGGGGGCAATTCCCCGTGGAGCGCATGGAAGGCGAAATCGCGCGCACCGAGGCTGTCCCGCAACGTGTTCAGGGTCCGGTGGATTTCGTACGCGCCGGGCATGAAGATGAGGAGGTCGCCCTCGGGACATTTCCCGGAATCGAGCAGCCGCTGGCAGGCGTCCGCCGCCTGGTCCCACGCCGGGGCGTCGCTCGGTTTGGGCAGATATTCGACCGTGACGGGGAAGGTCTTCCCGGCCGATTCGAGCACCTCGACGGGCTTGAGATACTCGACGAGCAGGCCGGTCTCCAGCGTGGCCGACATGACGACGATCTTGAGATCGGGCCGCGCGCCTTGCTGGATTTGCCGGGCGCGGGCGAGGGCGAGATCGCCTTCGAGGTGGCGCTCGTGGAATTCGTCGAAGACGAGGACGCTCACGCCGGGGAGAGTCGAGCTTTCCTGCATCTGCCGGAGCAGGATGCCCTCGGTCACGTAGAGAATCCGGGTGTCGCGCCCGGAGACGTTTTCGAGCCGGTATTGGAAGCCGACCTCGCCGCCGAGCGGGACACGCCGTTCCTCCGCCACGCGCTTGGCGAGAAGTCGCGCCGCGAGCCGACGCGGTTGCAGCACGACAATGCAACCGTGGCCGGCGAGGCCGTCGTCGAGGAGATACTGCGGAATCTGGGTCGATTTACCGGAGCCGGTGGGGGCCTGGACGACCACGCGATTGTGTCCACGCAGGACGCGGGCGAGCTCGCTGCGGAGGGACGTAATGGGAAGAGAGGACGGATTCAAGCGGGGAATTTACCGTTGTGGAGGTGCGTTTGTCGAGAGGGCGGCAGGTTCGCCGATCCTCGACAAGAGGGAGCGGACGCGGCAGTGTAACGTCGTTCGCTATGTCCGGCAAAACCCCACTCGACGCCATCCCGCCCGACCCGCGCCTGGAGATGACCCTTCGGCCCGCGTTGCTGGACCAATTCGTGGGGCAACTGCGGATCAAGGAGCGGCTCGACGTGCTGATCGCCGCCGCGAAGCACCGGGACGCCTCACTGGAGCACCTGCTCTTTTGCGGACCGCCGGGACTGGGGAAGACGTCGCTGGCGCACATCGTGGCGAAGGCGATGGGGGCGAATATCACCACGACCTCGGGGCCGGTGATCGAGAAGGCGGGCGACCTGGCCGGGCTGCTGACCACGCTGCAAAAAGGGGACGTGCTTTTCATCGACGAAATCCACCGGCTGAACAAGAACATCGAGGAGTACCTGTACCCGGCGATGGAGGATTTTCGGCTGGACATCATCATCGACCAGGGACCGAACGCGCGGAGCGTGCGGCTGAACCTGCCGAGGTTCACGCTGATCGGGGCGACGACGCGGGCGGGGATGATCAGCGCGCCGTTGCGGTCGCGTTTCGGGTTGGTGAACCGGCTGGATTACTACCCGGCGGAGGACCTGCAGAAGGTGGTGCTGCGGTCGGCGCACCTGCTGGAGCTGGAGGTGGAACCGGAGGGCGCGCTGGAGATCGCCCGGCGGTCGCGGGGGACGCCGCGGATCGCGAACAACCTGTTGCGCTGGGTGCGGGACTTCGTGCTGGTGCGGTCGAAGCCACCGGTGACGGCGGCGGCGGCGGACGCGGCGCTGGCGATGCTGGAGATCGACCAGGACGGGCTGGACGAGATGGACACACGGTTGCTGGAGGCGCTGATCCACAAGTTCGACGGGGGGCCGGTGGGGCTGAACTCGCTGG
>CAJCII010000226.1 GCA_903970335.1 Bacteroidota bacterium
CGTTGTCATGGCAGCTTCAGACCAGACCGTTGCCGGTCTCGCCTGTGCCACTAGGCTACTGCGGACGGAACCGCAGGTTCATTCTATGGAGGTATCTTCTTCATATTGAACAGTTACTGATGCGACCTCACGTCGCACTACTAAAAGCTACTTAGTAGTCATGGCGACGAAGCTGCCGAATATGATTTAACACCGGCATGGGCAAATCTACTTCAAGAAAAACAAAACCACCAACGCTGGAAAATCTTATCGACCTCTATAACGCAGGGACAATATCCGTCGAGGAGCTAACGGAAAAAGCGATACCCTTGCTGGTACGTCAGCGTAAGAATTGGATTTGTCATTTCATGGGGCAGTTGGCTTCCGACAGCCCGGAGCGTTACCACATCAGCAGTCCTCATCATGCGAGCCTTTGGACTGACGCCGAAGCCGCTTACGACGCCAAAATAGCAGCGGACCTGGCAGCGAAGCCGAGCATCCGCATGACCGTCGAAGAAACCATCCGGCGCGTCGAAGCGAAATTCGATCAGACAGACGATCAGTCGGTCGGCGTTTGAGGTTTACGCCGCGCATGAAAGTCTTTTAGGTACCGCTACTTCCGGCGCAAAAGGAGCGCATGACGTCGGGTAAGGAGTTGGCAGCAATGCCAACTCCTTACCCGACGTCATGGCATTTCCCGCCCCGGATTGAGTATGGATGGAGGTGGCCGATTCCATCCCCATTTCCACCTAAGTCCGTGAATCCCGAGCGCGAGAAATACCTCAATCTTCGTACCAAGCCAGGAAAGGTTACCGCCGAGGAGGCTGGCTGGCATCTCGGCTTCAGCCTCCGCGAGATTTCCATCCTCATCGGCTCCAGGATGCTCAAGCCCCTGGGTAATCCAGCCGAAAACGGCATCAAGTTCTTCCTCTCGTGGGAACTCGACCATCTCAACCAGGACCGAGCCTGGTTCGACAAAGCCTGTCACACCATCACCAACTATTGGAAGGACCGAAATCTCCAACGGCCCACCCTCAACGCCAAAAACCGCTGGCCTCACCGGTATGTCAGCGAAGGGAAGCCCCTTAAACCTAAACCTCGTGCCGTCAGGCCGAAGCATCCCAAGCACCCATGAAACAGACTCCCACCAATTATATTCTCGCGCTGGCACGCTCGTTTCCTTGCCTGAAGCCCAAACTTCAGTGGTGGCATCCGGCGAACTTTGATGCCAATGATTTCCATGACATGATTGGAGGGTGGTCAAGTAGCGAGCGTCAGGCTGCTTATTTCATTCTGACCGTCTGGAATCCAGGTTATGCCCGCGAGCAGGGTTGGACGTTTGATTTGGTCGAGGCCGTCTCTTGTCTTGATCCGGTGAATCGTGCGCCGATTCTCGCGTGGATTGCCCACCCCTACTATCCTTAGCAAGTTTGGGATTGCCGTGGTTCTTTGCCATGCTGTCGGTCTTGCTTTTTTTTTGGGATTAATTTTTCCGCTTTGCCGCTTCGGATATTTTTCGCAGGCAATGTGGCCCCTCTGCTCCGATGACTGCACCCCGCTGCCAGTGTCGCGCCAGCGAAGCTGTCACGCCACTGGCTTGCCCCGTTTTCTTTCGTCGCAGCTTGCTCGCGGCCCCTTGGGAAACCGGGGGGCCGCTCGCTGCGCCGCCGGGTCGGTTGAGGGAAGGAAAAGGAAGAGAAAGGTCGTCGCGCTGGCCCCGGCGTCCGCTACGCTCCCGCCCCCAGCCTCCTTCCTCTCTCGGGTTGCTCGGTCTCTTTGGGTGCTTTTTCCCCTCGGTGGCGAACGGAATCCGTCAGCCGTCGACAGATCCTTCCGATGACGCAGGGAAACCGTCATATTCGTCACACACTTCCTTGACGAGATAGAGCGCCCTCAGCGCCTTCGTGAAGCCAACGTAGACGAGGCTCTGGATGATGACCTCGATGATCTCTTCCTTCGTGCATCCCGCCCGGCACGCGGACTGAATCCGAAGCCTCAAATGCGATTTGCCGTCACAGATCGAGATGAGATTGGCGATGGCGATCAACTCCTTGAATTTCGGATCGAGGACATTTCGAGCGTAGATTTTTCCCCAGGCAAATCCGACGAAATACTCCGCGAAATCGGGTGAAATCGTCTTTAACTCCTCGACAAAGGCCGGTCCACTCTCGGGATCGATGGCCGTAATTTCTTCCAACCCTTTAAGATAAGATTCTGCCACAGTTTCAACTCCAATTGGCGATTAAGGGCAATCAACGCAGACGTTTATCTTCACCTTGCCCCTTGGGTGAAAACGCCGAAACCGCAATACACAAGCAACTTGCCTGACGATGTCACGAAAAGAACCGCCACCGGAGGTTAAGATTCTGTAAGAAAAGGGGTTGGCGGCACTACCAAGTAGTCGGAAGTAGTCATGGAATTTGCGATTTTGGCTATGATTTACTGGTCGCTCATCTATGAGCACTCCCGACCAGCCTTCCGTTTCCTCTCCGGGCGAAACTGATTCCGAGTTATGGACGAGCGAAAAAGTGGCCCAATACCTTCACGTCAGTCTCAAAACCGTCTTTAATCTGCGCAGAAACGGCTTGCCCTTTCTCAAGCTGGGCGGGGCCGTTCGATTCGTTCCGCAAGAGGTTAAAGAATATCTGGTCACCCACCGCAGCTTGGCGGCGCATCGTTGGCGACAGGTAATCCGCAAAGGAGAAACGCCGTGAGGCGCGTTCGTCCGCGGCCGTTGCCGATTGAGACCTATTTTGACGAACGCCCAGCCAGTCTCGACAACACCACGAGAGACTTGGCCTTTGCTCTCGGCAGTTTCGGCATCACCCGCGTTCAGGAGTGGATCACGCGGGGCCATGGCGGCCCGAGACAGCGGGGATTGCGCTCCGATATCGTGACCTTGTGCGTTTGCCCGCAGATGTTGCCCTGCAAGCGCCCTTCGGCGGCCTGGTGCGCCCGCGAGCACGGCGTTTCCCGCCAGTATGCCTACCGGCTCCAGCAGGAATTTTCCCG
Organism: Bacteroidota bacterium; assembly: GCA_903970335.1. Taxonomy (GTDB): domain Bacteria; phylum Verrucomicrobiota; class Verrucomicrobiia; order Methylacidiphilales; family UBA1321; genus JABDGH01. Next base: position 2,992 of record CAJCII010000226.1, read on the forward strand.
CGAACTGGCCGACTATATCCGCTTTCGCGGTCAGCGTTTCCAAAGACTGCGGGAATAATAGCCGCGCAAAAATCAGTAGCATTCGCACGGCTAGCGAAGAAGAAGCGCGTTCGCATGTAGCCGAACGTTTTCCACTTGCGGCCATCCTGTTCCCGGCGGAAACCAGTTGGCTTCAATAATCCTTGTGCAGGTTTCGCCTCTCTCCAAGGGAGCTGCGCGGTTCGTTTCAATCATCAATTCAACGGTGGATTAGCCACTTTCGCCGCATAACAACCGTGCACCTAAATGCATAACAAACCGTTGCATTTTCTAACGTTTTTTTGCCAAAAACGCCTTGCCGTTTCGGTAACAAAACGTTACTTTATAGACACTTAGGACAGGAGATGGCGGAGTGACATCTGTCTATGACCGCCATCGGCATCCCCTTCGCCTAGGTAGCCGTTGTACCTCTGCGGGTAGCCGCCGCGATGGGACGTGTCCCTCCCGAGCGGCGGTGCCTTCCGAAGGTAGCCGTCGACCTCCGGGCGACGGTCCCCGGGCGCAGCGAGCCTGCCATCCTCAAAACAAGATTCCGTCATCCTCAGACATCGAAGCGCTGGGGTTTTTTGTGTCGATCATGAAGGCCTGACCAAAGGCGTCATGAGGAGCACTGGAGGGCGAGGCGCCTGCCGAGGCGCCCGAGCGCAGCGAGCCGAAACGTCCCATCATCATTTGTCATCTTGTGACGCGAAGACGCTTGGCGATTTTTGTCTTGATCACGAACGCCTGACCAAAGGATTCATGAGGAGCGAAGTCGAAGGATCGGCCCCCGAACGGTCTTCGCAAATTGCCCGGGAAAAACTTTGTCCAAAAATCCCCCGTCCCACCCGTCAACTCCCCGCCGTCCGTACCTCGATCTCGTCGTACTTGTTCACCCGGTAAATCAGCAGCGAAACCGCCCAGCTCACCGCGAACAACCCGATAATCCCAAAGCCGATCTTCCCAAAATTCTCGTCGCTATTCAGCGTATCCATCATCTTCCAGAAAGCCCCCGTCCACCCGAACTCGTCCCCCACCAGCCCCAGCACCTCGATGCCCCCAATGAACAATGCCACCACAATCGAGACGAACGTAATCGTCATATTGTAATACAGCTTCCGCATCGGCTTCACGAACGCCCACCCATACGCCCCCAGCATCAGGATGCTGTCCGTCGCATCGATCAACGCCATCCCCGCCGTGAACAACGTCGGGAAAACCAGGATCGACCAGATCGACATCCCCTTCGCCGCCGCCGTCGCCGAAATCCCCAGCAGCCCCACCTCCGTCGCCGTATCGAAACCCAGCCCGAACAAAAAACCGATCGGGTACATCTGCCAGCTATGGTCGATCAACCGGAACAAATTCCGGAAAATCCTCCCGAAGAATCCCCGCTTGGAAAGAATCCGGTTCAGGTCCTCATCCACATACTCCCCCCCGTTCTTCACATGCCGAAACGTCCGGTACACCGCCAGCAGAATGAAAATATTCGCAATCGCGATCAGCAGAAGAAAAAAGCCCGAAATCAGCGTCCCGATCATCCCCCCGGTCGATTCCAGCCAATCGAACTTGTCCTTCAATGCCACCGACGTTAGCGCAATTGCAATCGACAACCCGAAAACAATCGTCGAATGCCCCAGCGAAAAAAAGAACCCCACCGCCACCGGCCTCTTCCCCTCCTGCATCAGCTTCCGCGTCACATTATCAATTGCCGCGATATGGTCCGCGTCCACCGCATGACGCAGCCCGAAAAGATACGCCGTGAACGCCAGCCCCAGCAGCACCGGGTAATGGTAAAAAGCCGCCAGCGCCCAAATCCACGCCCCCACATTCGCCGCCGCGAGAAACGCGTACATCGCGATCACCCGTCCTTTTACGTCTGTTGTCGTCATCGTCAAACCTACCGTGGATTCAAAAAAATCCCCTTGCAATTAAAAATTCGTCCCTCATACCCCTTCCCCCCTTCCTCTGAAAATTCCAGAGTAGTGCCTTTTGCGACTATTGTTTATATCTACACCGAATGGCCCACGATCCCCACCACGCGCACCCCCACCCCCATCATCATCACAGTCCGGAAGAGATGAAGGCGCTCCGCCAACGCCTCCGCAAAATCGCTGGCCAGGTCCGCGCCATCGAAACCATGGTCGACGACCACACCGACTGCGCCGAAGTCCTCACCCAGGTCGTCTCCGTGCGCAAGGCCCTCAAGTCCTTCGCCGAAGTCCTCATCAAGCAACACACCGAAAGCTGCATCGCCGGTGCCTCTGACCCCGCCGAAGGCCAGTGCCGCCTCCGCGAACTGCTCCTCGTCCTCAAACGCTACATCGAATAACCCCTCCTCAAAGGTAGCCGCCCTTCTGGGAGGGTCAGCCTCCAGCCGGCCCCATTCTCCTGACTTCCTTGGTAGGTAGCCATCGGCTCTCGTTCCCCGCGAAACTCCCTTTCGCGCCGTGCCGTACCGCCCTCGGCGGTAACCCATCGACTTCCGACCCGGCACGGGAGGGCGAGGTGCCCGCCGAGCCGTGAAGGCCGCTGCAGTTCCGCGCCATCGTAAAGTGAACGATTACACCGCCCGCGGTATTTGTCGCTCGCCGGAAGTGCCTTATCCGTAAGAATGACGGCGTGGGCACCTTTTTCCACCGTCTTAACCCGCATCCCCCTTTGCCAACTGCCCCCATGTCGGTAAGCTCTCTCATGGACACGACGGAAAAAATCACCCCCGACTTCATCCGCGCCGCCAAGGCCCGCGGCGAACGCATTCCCGCCCTCACCGCCTACGACTACCCCACCGCCCGCCTCCTCGATGAAGCCGGCGTCCCCCTCCTCCTCGTCGGCGACTCCCTCGGCATGGTCGTCCTCGGCTACCCCGACACCACCCAGGTCACCCTCGCCGAAATGCGCCACCACGTCGCCGCCGTCGCCCGCGCGAAGACCCGCGCCCTCGTCGTCGCCGACCTCCCCTACCACACCTACCAGACCACCGGAAACGCCGTGGCCAACGCCCATGTCCTCGTCGAGGCCGGGGCCGAGGCGGTCAAGCTCGAGGGCGGCCTCGCCGTCGTCCCCGAAATCCGCGCCCTCCGCCAGGCCGGCATCCCCGTCGTCGGCCACATCGGCATGTTGCCCCAGCACATCAAGGAAGAGGGCGGCTACAAAATCAAGGGCCGCTCGGCCGAACAAAAAGAACAGCTCCTCGCCGACGCCCTCGCCGTCCAGGAAGCCGGCGCCTTCGCCCTCGTGCTCGAACTCGTCGAACCCGCGCTCGCCCGCGAAATCACCGCCCTCGTCTCCATCCCCACCATCGGGATTGGCTCCGGACCCCATTGCGACGGACAGATCCTCGTCACCCACGATCTCGTCGGCGCCTTCCCCTGGTTCCGCCCCAAATTCGCCGTCGCCAAGGCCGACATCGCCTCCGCCATCCGCACCGCCGCCCAAGCCTTCGTCAAACAGGTCCACGAACCTTCAGCCTGAACTTCTCGAGGGACAGGTTCTGGTGCCTGCCCCTCAATCGAACTTCAGCCGGTCCTTCATCTCCCGAAGGTGCTTCCGCTCCTGGAGTCGCGACTTCTGTTGCCGGATTTCCTCCCGCGCCTGCTGGAGCAAATATTCCCGGTAGCGCTTGTTCGCCTTCGCCACATCCTCCCGCAGATCGCTCAGGTGGGTCGTCTCGATCTCCTGCGGCACGCACTCCACCACGATAAATCGCCGGTCGATCCACGCGCTGCGCCAGTGCGGGTGACGCGAAACCCGGCGCGACTCCTTGAAGTACGATTGCCAGATCGGCACGGGCGTTTGCGATAGCCGTAAAAAAACGTACCGCAACGACGGATTCACTGGAGACTCCACCGTCATCTCCTCCTCCAGCCCGACAATCCTGATCTCGACGAAATCGATTTCCATAACGACAAAGACTACAATTTTCCACCCGGTTCCGAAAGCCCCGCGCAGCTAATCGTAAGCCGCTTCGACTCGCTCTGCGACATCGTGATAGCACATATCGACCTCGTAAATCTTCTTCCACTGTTCGAACGCCTTTTGCGGTTGATTGCTCGCCTCGTAGGCCAGGCCAAGGTTGTAGACGATCTCCTTCTTGAGATCGTCCATGGCCAACAATTCGCTTTCGGCCAGTTCAAGCTGCTTCACCGCAAAGTCGAACATGCCCTGTTTCATGTAGCAGAGGCCCAGCTTGTTGAGCGCCTCGTAACGGACGCCCGGATGCTTGAGCGCCTTTTGCAACTCCCCGGTGGCTCGTTTGTACTCTTCGATCTCGTAGAGACCGTCACCCATAAAGTAGCTGAGAACATCTTGGTTCGGTTGTAACAACGCCTCTTGAAGAGAACTACGTCTTTGCGCCCTTTCGGCATACTTTTGCTTGATGAGGGCGACCTGCTGTATGATTGATGCGCGGTCTGAGCGATCTTGGGCAGGCTCGGTTCTCTCCAAGGATGCGAGGGCCTCTGCAATCGAAGGCCAGTGGACCTCTGCCAGTCGAAGAAGATTTTTAGCAAGACTTGCGCTCGATTCTTCCGCCAAGCATGTGCGCAAATGGTTTTCCGTTTTCCGGTCCAGGAAACGAATCGACCCTTTAAAGGCGAGGGGAGGGGGGCTTTGCAAATGGCTTAGAAAAGGATCGCCCGTCAGGGTCTGAACCGAAAAAGCATCACCCTGTGACGTTAAGAGAAGGCTCACATGCAGATAATCATGGAAATGCCAGGAAGGTTGCCCTTTCAGTCGTGCCGCTTTCGCCGGATCGGGTAGCATTGTCCGCTCAAATTTAAAGACGCGAACGTTGTCGATGGTCAAGCATGTGCTTTCGCCTGGTTTGCAACTTTGACGAGACCAAGCCGCCCAACACACGCCCAGCAGCGGAATCTCCCCCGGCAAGGTCGTCTCCAGAAAAACGAGGCAGGGATCGACGTGTCCCGTGGCGACTTTGGGGCCAGAGTTCGCTTTTTCCAACCGGGGTTCGGTTTGAGGATCGGCGTCCCGCATGGACGAAACGTTAGCACAGATTTTTGCTAAAGTCTCTCTTGGGATTCTGTCAGTTGCCGAGCGGAATGGAGGGGAGCTAAGGCAAGGATCATATCCCCCGAGGGTTGCGATGATCGACCGGGGGCTGATCCTTCGACAACCCCTTCGACTTCTCTCAGGGCGCGGCTTGCTGCCGCGGCTGGAGAAGGATGACAGATTTTTTTCCTCGTTCCCAAGTACAACTTGGGTACGCGGGGGGCAGCTTAGAGATGCCCCTGCGCTTCCGCCTCGGCCTTGATCTTATCGGCCTCCGCCTTCCGCTCCGACTCCTTCTTGCTCACCCACGCATCCCACGACTTCCCATCCGCGGTATCTTTCCCCGTAAACGCAATCGCCGTCACCTCGGCATACGGGATGACCTTCGGCACCTCGCTCCCCTTCACAAAGACCTCGATCCGCGGCGGACTCGCCTTCGCGTTGCGATTGAAAATATACCCCTCGATCTGCTCCCCGTTCACCGTCAGCGTCACGTCGCCCCGGTAATCGAACGCCTTGTCGATCGCCTCGACCCGCTCCTGCTCCGTGGTAAAGGTGAAGACCGCGCCTTGCAGCGAGGCCGGACGGTGATTTGATGGATGAGTTTTGACTTCTGCGGGCATAGGTAACCTTGGAAAAAATCGAGACCAATGGGAAGGACGGAAGGACTAAACCCCCATCGTCGCCTTCGCCGTTTGCAGGAAACCCGACATCGAACCGAACGTCGCGTCCACTGCCGAGGGCTCGAAGCCGCAGTGCACCATGCAGTCCTGGCACTTCGGGTTGTCGCTCTTGTTCCCGTAGTTGTCCCAATCGGTCAGCTCGAGATATTCCTTGAAGGTATTCACGTAGCCGTCCTGCAGGAGATAACACGGCTTCTGCCAGCCGAAGATGTTATAGGCCGGGCTGCCCCACGGTGTGCACTCGAAATCAAGATCGCCTTGCAGGAACTTCAGGAACAGCGGCGACAGATTGAACCGCCAGCCCTTCTTCGGATTCTGCAGGATCTGCTTGAACAGCGCCTTCGTCTGGTCGCGATGCAGGAAATTCTCCTGGTCGGGTGCCTTCTCGTAGGTGTAGCCGGGCGAAAGCATCATGCCTTCCACGCCTAGGTCCATCATCTGGTCGAAAAATTCGCGCACATGAGCCGGATTCGCCCCGGAGAACAGCGTCGTGTTCGTCGTCACGCGGAAGCCCCGCTTCACCGCTTCCTTGATCGCCTCCACGGCGGTATCGAAGGTGCCATCGCGGCACACCGCCGTATCGTGGTCTTCCCTCAGCCCGTCCATGTGCACCGAGAAGGTGAGATAGGTCGAGGGCTTGAAGAGATCGAGCTTGCGCTTCAGCAGCAAGGCATTGGTGCAGAGATAGATGTACTTCTTGCGGGCCACCAGCCCCTCGACGATCTTGTCGATCTCCGGGTGGATCAGCGGCTCGCCGCCGGGAATGCTCACCATCGGTGCGCCACATTCCTCGACGGCGGCGAAGCATTGCTCCGGCGTCAGTCGCTTGTTGAGAATGTGATCGGGATATTGGATTTTACCGCAGCCCGCGCAGGCCAGGTTGCAGCGAAAAAGCGGCTCGAGCATCAAGACCAGCGGATACCGCTTGCGGCCTTTGAGCTTTTGGGAGATGACGTAGGAGGCGACCGTCCAGGCTTGTGAAATGGGAACCATAGTTTTTTGAGGGGGCGATTAAACCGCTTAGACTAAAGGTGGCAAGCGCGATGTCAAGAGTCGACTAGTTTAGGCCCGGATTCGCCTATCCTTCAAGCAGAACCCCAAATGCTGTCCGAAAGTTGGCGTGGGCCACGTAACGAGCCAAATTTGGGCCGAAGCGAGGCGTGACCGACAAGGTCCTGCGGGCGGGCGTAAAATTCCTTTCGGCGTGACCCGTGCCGACTTTTCGGACAGCCTCTGGATATGTCGGCCCCCAATCTCGTCTATTTCGATCTCGAAACCCAGAAAAGCGCTGCGGAAGTCGGTGGCTGGCACAACAAGCGCGCCATGAAAATGTCCCTCGGCGTGACCTATAGCACCCAGCGCGGCACCTACGAAATTTACCGGGAAAACGAGGCTTCGCAGCTCCTCCAGGAACTCCAGCGCGCCGATTGGGTCATCGGCTACAACGTCATCGACTTCGACTTCGAGGTGCTCGCTCCCTACACCGTCTTCGACCTCAGCCAGGTGCCTGTCCTCGACCTCATGCAGGATGTCGAGAAAACCATCGGGATGCGCGTCGGCCTCGACGCCATCAGCGAACAAACGCTTGGTTGCGGCAAGACCGCCGACGGCATGGAAGCGCTCAGGTGGTGGAAGGAAGGCCGCCTCGCCGATATCGCCAAATACTGCTGCTACGATGTCAAGGCCACCCGCCTCGTCCACGAATTCGGTCGCCAGTACGGCTGTGTTTTCTACTTCAGCAAAAAGACCCAGCGCCGCGAAAAAGTGCCGGTCGACTGGTAGCCCTACTTGATCATGGGATGCCGGTCGCCGTCTGGGTCCACCGGCGGCCTGATCCACTTGAGGAACGGGAGATATTTTTCCATCGGGACCACGATCTCGTCTCCACGAAGCGTCACGGTTATTCCGCCAAGCTGGTCCAACGCTTCCACGATCCCCTCCTGCAGCAGCTTCAGGCAGAACTTCACCGCATAGGGCTTGGCGGGAAAATTGATGATCAGACTCTGGCCGCGTACGCCCGCGGTCGCGCGGGACAAGACCGCAACTTTGAATCGCTCGTAGGAATAGTAGCGCATGATTTCGCCGAACCCCGGCATCTCGCGGTCAAAAATCTGGCGCGAGATGTCGGGAGTAAAGTCGTCCGCCACGGGGCCGGTGCCACCGAAGGTGAGCACGAGCGGACATTTCTCCTCGTCGCATAAACGAACGAACGCCGCGCGAAGTTTTTCCCGGTCGTGTGGGACCACCACGCTGACAAATTGAATCGAATCGAGGAAAAACGTGGTGATGACGCGCTCGATCTCGGCGTCGATTTTGTCCTGCTTCGGGTCGGCTGCGTTCGGCTTGCTCAGGGTGATGCGTCCAATTTTCATTAAGTTATTTCTTTCCGGGCGTGCGCGACCAGCCGACAGGCCAGTTGCACCGCCGCCAACATGCTGCGATGATTCGCCACACCCTGACCAGCGATTTCCACCGCCGTCCCATGGTCCGGCGACGTGCGGATGATCGGCAAGCCCAGCGTGACGTTGACCCCCGTCTCGAAGGCGACCAGCTTGAACGGAATCAGTGCCTGGTCGTGGTAGGCGCAGATGACCGCATCGAAGGCTCTCTTCTTCACCGCTAGGTAAAAAATCGTGTCGGCTGGCCCATGGTTTAGCGCGATACCTTCACCGGCCAATTTTGCCCGTGCCGGGCTGACCATGCGGAAATCTTCATCGCCAAAAAGAGTTCCTTCGCCGAGGTGTGGATTAATTCCCGCAAAACCGAGGCGTGGATTCTTGATGCCCCGCTGCCGCAAAAAATCCCGCGTTGTTTGGGTCACGTAGACAATCCGTTCCGGTGTCAGCCGCTCCAGTGCCTGCCGCACCGAGCAATGATTCGTACACAGCGCCACTGTCAATTTGGGATCGGTCAGGCACATCACCGCCGCTTTGTCGGGCAACCCTGCGGCCCTCGCGAAAAATTCCGTCTGACCCGAAAAATTGGGATCGATACGCGCAATCGGCTCCTTGCTTACCGGCCCGGTGACCACGGCGGCGAAACGTCCCGCCAGACACCCGCGCGCTGCCTCCTTTAAGGCTTTCAACGCCGCCTGCGCCGATGCCCGCGTCAGTTTCCCCGGTCGCACCCCGGCTCCGGTTGTCTTCCCCAACACCTCGAAATCAAACCCCTTCGGCAGCGCCGGATCGTTCAGTGTTTTGGCCACGACCTCGGGCCCGATGCCCGCAGGATCGCCCAAGGTAATGGCAATGGTCGGGATTTTTTTTAACACGGGATAAAATGGCCGGTCCCGGATTGTCCCCGGCTTTACGGACTAACGTCGCGTCACGATGACGCCGAGAAGGAAGCCCAGCCCGACGGCCATGGCCACCGATTGCCACGGGTTATTCTCGATGAACTCCTGCGTATTGTAACGAATGGTTGTCGTTACATCGCGCAGGGCATTCGCCTGATCGTTGATCTGGCCGCTGACTTTCCGGACGGTTTCGGACGCCTGTGCCTTCAAAGCATCGGCACGAGGAGAGGAGTCATGGTTGGTGCTCATGAGTGGATTATATAAGCACCAACCCGTGACCTTCCCAAGTTACGATTACTTAAGCTTGGCCAGCGCTGCCTTTACCGCATCGAAGCTGGGCAGGTCCTTCGGCGTCGCCGTCTGTTCCGCATAGGCGATGACCCCCTCCCGGTCGATCACGAATGCGGCGCGTGCCGACGTATCGCCGACTCCAGCCAGGTTCGGGAACACCACCTCATAAGCGTTGGTCGTAGTCTTGTTCAGGTCGCTCAGCAGTTTAATGCCGATTTTTTCCTTCAGCGCCCATGCTTCCTGCGCGAAGGGGCTGTCCACGCTGATGCCATATACGGCGGCGTTGAGCGAATCGTAGACGGAGATCCCCCCCGTCACGTCGCACATTTCCTGCGTGCACACGCCCGTGAAGGCGAGGGGAAAGAACAGCAACACGGTATTCCGTTTGCCGAAATTATCGCTGAGTTTAACGTCCTCCAGACCTTGGGCGGTCTTGGTCTTGAGGGTGAAGTCCGGGGCTTTGGTTCCGATGGTCAGTGGCATGACGTATTCCTTGGTTTGAGGTTGGTCGATTAAGCGTTCTTTGCGACGGGAGCGTCCAGTCCGGCGGCGGCCCGTTCCTTCATGGCGGCCTTCCGGCTCAGCTTCGAACGGCCCTTGTCGTCCTGCCCGATGCACTTGACCCAGACTTCGTCGCCGACCTTCGCCACGTCGTCCATCCGGTTCACGCGTGCATCGGACCACTCCGAAATATGGACCAGTCCGTCCTTGCCCGGTAGTACCTCGACGAATGCGCCGAAATCCTTCAGCGTCACCACCCGCCCGCGATACAGCTTGCCGATTTCGATGTCGCCCACCATCCCGAGGATGATTTCCTTGGCCCGTTCCATCGCGTCGCCGTTCGTGGAGTAAATCTTCACGCGTCCGTCGTCTTCGATGTTAATTTCCGCACCCGTTTCCGCCACGATGCTCTTGATGTTCTTCCCGCCCGGGCCGATCACCAGGCCGATCTTCTCCGGGTTGATCTGGATCGTTTCGATCCGCGGCGCAAACTGCGACAGCTCCGTCCGCGGCGAGTTGATCACCGATTCCATGAATGTCAGGATTTCCATCCGCGAGGTCTTCGCCTGGTCGACCGCTTCCTTCATGATCGAAAGCGGGATGCCCGCCAGTTTCAGGTCGAGTTGGAAGCCTGTGACGCCTTCTCTCGTGCCCGAAAGCTTGAAATCCATGTCGCCGTAGTGATCTTCCGATCCGAGAATGTCCGCCAGCGTCAGGTAACGCTTGATCTTGTCGTTTTCGTCGAATTCCGTTACCAGACCGACCGAAATGCCCGCTACCGGCGACTTGATCGGCACCCCCGCGTCCATCAGCGCCAGACAGCCGCCGCAGACCGAGGCCATCGAGGTCGAGCCGTTCGATTCCATTACTTCGGACGACACGCGAATCGCATAGGGAAAGTCGTTCTCGCTCGGGATTACCGCCACGAGCGAACGCTCCGCCAGCGCGCCGTGACCGATTTCGCGCCGGTTCAGTCCGCCCACGCGTCCCGTCTCCCCGACCGAGAACGGCGGGAAGTTATAGTGCAAAATGAATCGCTTCGTCACCTCGCCGCCGGTATAGCCGTCCAGTTCCTGCGCTTCGTCGCTCGGGGCCAGCGTCGCCAGGCAAAGCGCCTGGGTCTCGCCGCGCGCGAAGAGCGAAGAACCATGCGACCTCGGCAGCAGACCCACTTCGCCCGAAAGGGAACGAATCTGCGTCGTGCCGCGACCGTCGCTCCGCTTCTTCTGGTCCAGAATCGCCGTACGGAACGCCTTGATCTGCACCTGATCGAAGGCCGAGCTGATATCGAAGGAAGTCGCCTCCGGATACTTCGCCTTGATCGCCACGGCCACCTCGTCCTTCAGCGCGCCGACTGCCGTATAACGCTCGACTTTGCTCGGACGGTAAATCGCGCCCTCGATCCGGGTGCTCACGATCTCATAGGCCAGATCGACCAATTCCTGCTTCACCGTATAAAGCGGCAGCTTGCGCTTGGCCTTCGCCGCGCGGGCCGCCAGGTCTTTTTGCAGGCCGATGACAATTTGTGCTTCCTTCTGCGCGTAATCCAGCGCCGCCTTGAAGTCCTCCTCCGGCAGTTCCAACGCCGAACCTTCGATCATCAAAATGTCGTTCTCCGTCGCCACATAGACCAAATCGAGGTCGCTCAATTCCATCTGCGCATGGCTCGGCTGCGTCACAAACTTCCCGTCGATGCGTCCCACCCGGACTGCGCCCACCGGTCCGCCAAACGGAATGTCCGATACCATCAGTGCCGCCGAAGCGCCGTTGATGCTCAGAATATCCGGATCGTTCTCGCCGTCCGCCGAGAGCAGCGTCGTGATGATCTGCGTGTCGTACAGGTAGCCCTTCGGAAAGAGGGGACGCAACGGGCGGTCCGTCATGCGACACGTCAGAATTTCCTTCTCCGACGGACGCCCCTCGCGCTTGAAGTACCCGCCCGGAATCTTCCCGACCGCCGCCGCGCGCTCGCGGTACTCGACCGTCAGCGGGAAGAAGTCCTGCCCTTCCTTGATCTTGGTCGCGGAAACCGCAGTCACAATGACGAGCGTGTCCGCATAGCGGACCGTTACCGCGCCGTCGGCCAGCTTGGCCAGTTTGCCGGTTTCGATGATGATGGGGTGGGCGCCAAACGGAGCCGACACCGTATGAATGGTGGACATGTTGTTCTTTTCTAGGTTGGAGCGCTCGCAGCTCCCGACCGGAAAAGAAAACGCAGAGGACAATAAACTCAATCGGTGGCCTGCTCGATGAAAACAACCGGGCCGTGCGACGAAGTTGATTGTACTCTGAAGTTTTCCGCACAGCCCGGTCCGCCAGGCGGAAGGGCCCTTCGCGGCTCGACAGACTACTTACGCAGATTTAGTTTCTGAATGACCTTATCGTAGCGCGTGGAATCGGACTTCTTCAGGTAATCCTGAAGCTTTTTGCGCTGGGCCACCATCATCAGCAATCCCCGGCGCGAGCTATGGTCCTTCTTGAACTTTTGCAAGTGCTTGGTGAGATCGTTGATTCGATGAGTCAGGAGCGCGATCTGGACATCGGCCGAGCCAGTGTCCTTCTCGTGCAATTTGAACTCTTTGGTGTATTCCGTTTTCTGCGCAGCTTCCATAAGGTGAGGGTCGATTAAAGCAGACTCTGCGCAGGGAGCAAGGGAAAAGTGAACAACTTCTCTCGGCTCCACCAAATCCCTCTGCGGACAGCTCCTTTTTTGTCGCTCTCTCTTCCCCAATGCCTCCGGTCGGCGACCACTGGAAACACCTCGGGCTCGACCTCCTCCACCTGACGGCGGAAGGCTACCAAAGCTGGGCCAATCGAACCCATCCGGCAAAAACTCCTCCCCGACGATCCGGTGGCTCCCGATACCGTTGCCGTAAAAAACTAACGATACGAGCCGCGCAAACTCTGCTCGCACTTCCGGCGACTTTCAGGCAAATTTCCGGGAGACTTTCCGAAAAATCTATGATCCGCCGCATCCTTAAACTAACCCTGCAATTGGCTGTCTTCGTCCTCATCGTCGGCGCGTTCACCGCCGCTTGGCTCATCTACGACGGCCTTAACGACCTCGGTGACCGGGCCGATCTCGCCGTGGTCCCCGGCATGGCGCTTACCGCCGACGGTGTGCCCGGCCCTACCCTCCGCACCCGGCTCGACGGCGTCGGCAAGGCCTATTTTCAAGGCCATTTCCCCCTCATCTTTGTCAGTGGGGCCAAACGCGGCGCGGGTTATGACGAAGCCGAAGGAATGACCAAATACCTCGTCGGTCTCGGCGTCCCTCCCAATGCCATCGTGAAGGACCCTCACGGCGAAAACACCTCCGCGACCGCCAGCGACCTCGCCCGCTATATGAAACGGAGGGACCTCCACTCCGTCATCGTCGTCACCCACTATTACCACATCTCTCGCATGAAATTCGCCCTCTCCGCCGCCGGAATCACCGATATCGGCACCATCCATGTCGGCACCCCCCAGACGGGCGACCTTCACAACATCGTCCGGGAGGTCGTTGCCTATTACTATTACCTCGGCCGCTTCTACCTCCTCCCCCAGGCGAAACAATTGGAGGAAAATGTCCAGGAGGAGGCTCCCAAGGTTCAGCAGGAAATCAAGGATGACGCCGCCAAGGCCAAACAATCCGTCGATGACAAACTCAACAACCTGCCGAAGTAAAAGCTCTCCGATAAACCGGCTCGGCCTCCCTGCTCTGGGGAGTGGCAGCCTCCGGCCTGCCCCATCCTCCTGTTCCCCGCGAAAGTCTCTTTCGCGCCATTCTCCCCCTGCCTTTAAAAAATCCTCCCCCTCATCTTAATCCTATCAAAAAAACTCCCCTGCTTCCCTTCAGGACCCTTGCTGAGCGAAGCGAAGTCGTGCCCCATCCGCTCCTGATTTCATGTCTTCATGTTTTCCTGTTAAAAATCTCCTCTCTTACCGGTGTCCCTCTTGCCAACCCCCAATCCTAAATTCCGTCAATATGGTAAATTTGGTCATTCCGTCATTCGGTGTCCCCCGCCTCCCCTCATGAACCTCATGTCCCTCCTGTCTAAAACCGCCTTCCCCCAATCTGGTTAATCCTGTCCAAAAACTCTCCCCGCGATGTTCGCTCACGTCCTCAAGACCCTCATCGCCCTGGCCCTCGCTCCGCTCGTCGCCGCTGAAGTCTGGACCGTCTTCGATCTCGCCCGGGCCTCCATCCCCGCCGGACAATGGACCTCCGCCTGGTTCGTCAGCTTCGCCGCCGGCTTCTTCACCTGGTTTTTCATCTTCAACCTCCTCCCCCGCACCATGTGGCTCTACGTCCTCGGCCACGAATTCACCCACGCCCTCTTCGCCATGATGGCCGGGGGGAAAGTCACCGCCTTCAAGGTCTCCTCCAAGGGCGGCCACGTCATGACCGACCGCGTCAACTGGTGGATCGCTCTCTCCCCCTACTTCGTCCCCATCTACGCCCTCATCTGGATCGGCCTCTGGCTCACCGTCGACTTCTACTACCCCCTCCGCCAATGGCAGCCCCTCCTCTACTTCGGTATTGGCCTCTTCTGGTCCTTCCACCTCACCTTCACCTACAGCATCCTCCACTCCCACCAGACCGACCTCTCCCGCGAAGGCTACCCCTTCTCCATCGTCGTTATCCTCTTCTTCAACCTCCTGACCGTCCTCGTCCTCCTCAGCCTCCTGTCCCACAACCTCCCGCTCGCTTGGAAAACCTTCGCCCATCGCACCGGCCAATCCTACACCCTCACCGGCCAGGGCATCCTCCACGCCTACGCCTGGGCCCGCCAAGCCTGGAACACCCGCAACGGCTAGAATTTCTGTCCTCCCGCGTGGAGTCGAAGCCCTTTCTGGGGAGGCTCAGCCTCCGGCCTGCCCCATTCTACCGCCCTCCGCAGAACTGCCCTCCGCCGGAGATCTTTCCCAAGTTACTGCACTCCGCAGGAGCTTGGGAACGCTCCTTGTTCCCCGCGAAACGCTCGTTCGCGCCCATCTCCCCTGCCTTTAAAAAATCCTCCTCCTCCTCTTCATCCTATCAAAAAAATCCCCTGCCTTCTTCACGATCTTTGCTGAGCGAAGCGAAGTCGATCGGTCCCCCTTGCCTCGTCCCCTCCTGATTTCATGTCTTCATGTTTTCCTGTTAAATCCCTCCTCTTTTACCGGCATCCCTCTCGCCAAAC
>CAJCII010000227.1 GCA_903970335.1 Bacteroidota bacterium
CTCGATGAATTCGTGTTTCGCTTCAACCGGCGCAAGACTCCCATGGCCGCGTTCCAGACTTTGCTGGGGCTGGCCACCAGGAAAATTGCCTTGGGCTACGAGAAAATGACACTACGGGAGTCAACGGGATAAGCATATACGCCCATTCCTAATCGCCGCCACGATATCCGCCATGGCGATTATCGCCGTGGAACTTTGGCATACATCCGAACAACCACCCCACACACCGGTCTTCGATCTGCCGCTGGCTCTCCATTCCGCGACCCCGCAAAAGCGTTACGATTTTCTATTGCAAAGGGTCGCCAGGATCAACGGCCTGATTCGACCTGCGTCGAGCACAAGTCGACAGGAAGTGGAAAAACGTTTCGGGGTGCCGTTTGCAACGGACACCAGACCCATTTACAACGGACAGTTCGTTGACCATGTCTCATTCTATCGACTAATGCCCGAAATAAATTTGTGCGTCCAATACCAAGACGGAAAAACGGTAAAATCATGGATTACTTACGAGGAAATCGATTTTGGAAATCACCCTCTTTTCGTTATGGATGGCGGTGGAGTGCTCGGCTTTCTCGTCGATTCTCCTCAAACCTACTCGGATCAAAATCTACATCAAATCGAGTACGATTACATCATCGCGCAACAACTGAGCTGGAAATTCAACCTGGACGATTAGCCTCCGAATTGAAATTCAGCCCTCGACAACTTCGGACTGACGGCTTTCTTGAATCATGCAACTCCCCCTCTTCGACCTCTCCGGCTCCCAGAAATACCACCTCCTCTCCAGCCTCGTCGTGCCCAGGCCCATCGCCTGGGTGACCACCCTCAACGAGGACGGCAGCGTTAACGCTGCCCCCTTCAGCTACTTCAACCTCATGGGCGAGGATCCGCCGCTCGTCGTGCTCGGCATCGGCAAGCGCCCCGGCGGCATCCCCAAGGACACGGTGCGCAACCTCCACCGCACCCGCGAATTCGTCCTCAACATCGTCACCGAGGAGAACGCCCAGGCCATGAGCTATTGCGGCACCGATTTCCCCGCCGGGGTCAGCGAAGTGACCGCCCTCGGCCTCGCCACCGAGCCGTCCGTCCTCGTCAAGCCGCCCCGCATCGCCGTCTCCCCGGCCCAAATCGAGGGTCGCGAACTCCAGACCCTCCTCATTGGCGGCAACCAGGTCGTCATGGGCGAACTCCTCTTCGTCCACATCCGCGACGAATTCATCGATGCGTCCACCTTGCGCGTCCACACCGAAAAAATGGGCATCATCGGTCGACTCCAAGGCGGCCTCACCGGCGGCTACAGCCGCACCCGCGATCCCTTCCTCCTGAAACGCCCGACCTACGCGCAGTGGCTCGCCGAAAATCCGAAGCCGCACGCGCCCGAATAGCGCAGCGACTACTGCCCAGCCGAGGGAGGCGTGGGATTGCTCGGCGGCGCGTTCGTCCGCGTGGTAATCACCGTCATGTCCCCCTCCTGCGTCGTCTCCACCGTCACTTTCGGCGTGGTCGATCCCCCATCGGTGCTTGGTCCGCCATCGCTCGTCGTTGCCACCGCCGCAGGTTGACCGCCCGTCCCATCGCCGCCGTTGGCGTGGTGC
This sequence comes from Bacteroidota bacterium, assembly GCA_903970335.1. GTDB lineage: Bacteria > Verrucomicrobiota > Verrucomicrobiia > Methylacidiphilales > UBA1321 > JABDGH01. The sequence continues at coordinate 1,596 of CAJCII010000227.1, forward strand.
GTGCGGAAATCTTCCACATAGGTGTGGAGACGCGAAATCATCTCCTCCAGCTTGGGATGAGTCGGCACGGCCTTGATGATGGTGATCAACGTCTGCAACTTGTCCATGCTCGGCTTGATCTTGTAGTCGTCGCAGCCCCGGTCGAAGGCGAGTGAGGGGTACTCCACCTGGTTCCACTCGTTCGTGTCGGGCTGATCGGCGTTTTCCATCGCGATGTAGACGTCCCAGGCCGTCAGGGTATCTGCGGAGGGTGTCGCCTGCAGCGGCTTGAGGACCTGGGCCAGATATAATTCCGGGATGCTGCTCACGGCCCATTCCGCCTGGTCTTTTCCTTCCCAACCATGGTAACCCAGATACTTGCCGATCTGCGATTCGCCCATCGTTATCGTTTTCCAGTTCCCGATCGGCTCCAGTTGTTCCTCGCCTTGTCCTCCCTGTTCCTGCTGAAACCTCCTTCTCCTGTTCTCGTCGCTATTGTCCCTCGTAGTCGGGGTGGCTGAATCGGAAGTCGTTGCATCGGGAGTGGCGTCCGTATCGGTCGCCGCCGCATCCGTCGTCGTCTGGTTAGGATCACGTCGTCCCCGCATGTTTCCGGTACCGTGAAGCTGAGGATAGACCGGCCCGACCGATTTCAACCACGTCAGCCAGTCGTCCTGCAGGCCCTTTTGGTCCGGCGTACTGGAAAAAATTACCGCAAATCGCATGACTTGGCAGTGCGCCTGCAAGGTCGCAGCCAGCCGGGCCTGTGCATCCTCGTTCTCCTGCTCGCGTGCGGCTTTCTGGTCCGCCGTCTCGGTCTGGTTCGGGTTACGGGGCGCAGGCCTCGCCACCGGCATCAAACCGCCCGCCTGCTGATAAAGCGCCAGCGCCGCATCGGGACTCGCCGCCGCCGTATTGAGCTGGTCGAGAATGCCCTTGAACGCCTCCGAACTGGCCGTCTCGCGATCCTTCTGAACCTGATTCAAATCCTGCTCCAACACGTCGAGCGATGTCTCCGCATAAACGGAAATACTCTGGAAAAAGACGATCGTCAGCACGACCGGACCGAGTCCACGCTGTCTCATGCCAGCATTTTAACGCAATCGGGCCGACACGCCATCCGAAAATCACAGCTTGAAAACTCAAGCCTCGTCGATCATCAGCACCGCCCACATCCGCCCCGTCTTCCCCTTCTCCGCCCGATACGAATAATACCGGTCCAGCCGCGCTGCCGTGCAAATGCCGCAATCGTGATAATGCCGCACCCCGCACGCTCGCGCCTGCCGCTCGATCTCCGCCGCGAAGTCGATCTCATAATGCGGCGGACGAATGCACGGCCCCAACTGCACGACCAGATTTTCCGCCCGGCAATCGTACATCTCTTCCAGACATCGGATCGTTTCCCGGACCATGTTCCCCTCCGTGCCCCGCCGTCCCGAATGGGCCAGCGCGATGACTTTTTCCACCGGATCGTAAAAGAAGACCGCTCCGCAATCCGCCACCCGCACCACCAGCGGCATCCGCGGAACCGAGGTCGCCAGCGCATCCACCCCCGGTACCGGTATGCCGCAGGGCGTGTAGACCGCTTGCGCGCGGTTTCCATGCGTTTGCTCCGCCTGAACCGCATCGATCATCGGAAAGCCCTTGGCCTTGAACGAGGCCAGAAGCTCATTTTCGAGATTGTCGGGCAATCCGGAGCTCCGCGTGGAAAAACCATGCCGCAACCCGTCGAAGTTTAACGCCGGAAAAGTCTCGATCTCCATAGCCCCATTATCCCACAAACCTGCCTCGCATCAAGACACGCTTGAGGAATCGACCCCGCCAAAACCTGGCGGGGTATCGTTCGAAATCGGGCCGTCCCGAACTTAAATCTTCACCGCATGATTCGGCAGCTGCTGCGTGCTGCGGCGGATGATCGTACGATAAATCCGCAACCAGGCTTCGATGTCTTCCTGGCTCAGGTCCTTGAAAAGTTCCTGAAGATTGCGCACGATGCCGCGCTTGAGACCCTCGACCAGTTCGCGGCCTTTGTCGGTGATCCGAACCAAAACCTGACGGCGATCTTTGGGATGACTGAACCGTTCGATCAAGCCCGCTTCCACCAGCCGCTCCACCAATCCAGTGGTCGCAGGTGTCGTGTGCCGCATCAGTTCCGCCAGTTGCGACATGTTCAGACCGGAAGTCTGGTTAAGAAAGCCGAGGAGCGTGTATTGTGGGATCGAGATATTCCCGCGGTTCACTTCCGTGGAAAGCTCCACCAGAAAGGAACGTTGCAGTTGTGTAGCGATCTCCGCCAGCTCTTCGGCTAAGTGTGTGTTTTGATCAATCGTTTCCATGGCTTCCACTATTCATAATTCGAAAGCTTTAGTCAATGAATATTTTGATGAAAAATGGAGTTAATCCACCCTTTTATGGAAATATCCGCACTCTTTCACTCAGCCAATTGATACGTCCGATTCACTCTGGGAACACAGAAATCACTAAGTGAAAGAAATCGATAGCCTCATGCCACCACTATTCCTGGAGAGGGTCACCCCCCGGCCTGACCCATTCTCCAAGGTAGCCGTCGATCCCAGAGCGACGGTGCAGCCTTGCCGCGAAGGCTACGAACCGCACGGTGCCTTATGTACGACCCACTACACGAGTTCCGCTTCAGGCTCGCTGCTCTCGTTCCACCGAACCGAGCAGTCTCGACACCGTGACAAAATTAAAACCGCGCTCCTGCAGCCCATCCAAAATCTGCGGAAGACTCTCCGCCGTCTGTCGGTGGAGATCGTGGCAAAGAACAATCGAGCCCGCCGCCGCTCCCGTCAAAACGGTCTCGACGATGGCATCCACTCCCGGCTGGGACCAGTCGTGCGCATCGATATTCCACAAGACGACGCCAAGATTATTCCGCTCCGCGATGCCTGCCTGGTTCTTGCGCAACGCCCCATAGGGTGGCCGCAGCCAGACGGGCCGGAAACCCACCGTCTCGCCCAGCGTCTCCTGTAATTGTTGCAGCTCCTCATCCACCCGCTGGTCGGAGAGCGTGGTCAGTTTCAAATGGTTGAACGTGTGGTTGCCGATTTCGTGGCCCTCGGTCGCCACGCGCCGCGCCAGTTCGGGAGCCTCCAGCACTCGCTGACCGACCATGAAAAACGTCGCGTGCAGCTTCCTCTTCCCCAGTTCCTCCAAGACAATCTCCGTCACCCCCGGAGTCGGACCGTCGTCGAACGTCAAAGCGATCCGGTTCCCCTCACCCGGACCCGAAGTGTGAAAGGGAACGGCCTTCTCCACCGGCGGCGAAGTCGATTCCGCCTCGCGAATCGGGCCAAACTTCCCCGCCAGCGCTTGAGCCGCCGTCGCTACTCCCGTGCCCAGCGCCAGCCCGGTGACCGATTTCCCGAGCGACTTCAGAAAGTTGGCGCGACTCACGGACATACCCGCAAAACTACTTCCCCTCCCGCGCTTGTCGAGCGACCTCCTACTTGATTGGGGAGGGGCAGCCTCCGGCCTGCCCCAGTCTCCACGGTAGCAGCCGTGATGGGACCTACAGACCGTTGTCACTTAAACGCTCGATCCACCAGATAAATCAGGCCCACCGCCAAAATGGCTGCCGACCAGTATTTCATCGGCCAAACCAGCCAGTCTACTGCCGGATCCTTCGCGTTCGCTCTTCTGCCCGTCTTCTGTTCGATCACGACAATCCTTCGGTCCGCTCGTTTTGCGAGCAGGGCTCCAATGCTCCAGACCATCGCGCTTGAAACCATCAGCGATAGGAACACGGGCCATTCATGACGATCGTAATACCCAGCGCCCAAGGCGGCGTTGCACACAAAATTTGCCCCCAGCGAAACGAAAACGACAATCGCTAAAATGAAACCAAACTGCGGCAAAGAACAGAGTCCGATGATCAGTAAGACCATGCAGAGCTGGAAAAATTTGGCTACGGGCTCAAAAACGACATCCCGTTTTGCCTTCGGTCCATTATACTCGCTTTCGGAAAGCCAGGTCACCGTCGAGAAAGCCGGATCGCCGACTAAAATCGCGCTGATCTCGTCGAGGACCTGTTTGTAATAAGCGTCGTCCTTGAAGAAAAAAAATCCAGGCGACTGTTCCGTGATGAGAAGCCATTTATCCGGTACCTGGAACAAACACCACACGCTCGGCTTGCGTCTGAATAAACCGAGTGGTCCGACATGAAAAGACCAGCCAAAGTCCTCGTGATTCTCCACCTCGGTAACCGGAAGGCCCCGCTTCTTCAGCCCGTCCTGCACCCGCCTGGCTACGTTAAACCCGGGTTGGATAAACTTGTTGCCGATCTCCTGCGAATCGTCCGGAAGGCTGCTGTCGAAGGTCGCATACATGGATTGCATGATGATCTCCGTTCCTATCGAATTTTACGCTTCAACTCCTCGATGCGCTTCTTTGTCGATTCCAACAGTGAATTCTCCCTCGCCTCCTCATAGGCCTGCTGCGTCGAACCGAAGGGCATGATGTTCACCGCCTGGGAGGCGTCCGCGTCCCTCTGGACGATCCAATCGCGCTCTTCCTGTTTAAATGCCTGCGCCTCTTTCGGCGGCATCGATTTGAGCGCCGCTTGAAAAATCGTGTTCAACGACTCATCCGCCTTCCTTAGCGCCTCGTTGGTGACAAATGGTTCGAGCCGCTTTTGCTCGCTCGATACGCCCGCCACTGTGCCGTCGGAGATCCGGATCGTCACCGTCCCGCTCAATTGAAACTCCCCTTGGTCCGAGACTGGCGCAGTCGCCACAAAAGGAACCTCGACGAGATCGCCTTTATCTGTCGCTTCTTCGCCCGCCTTGAGCCGGTAGGAAACCAAAAAATCGCTGGCCGCAACTTCGGGCCTCCGTTCGCGTAAAAGGCCGTCCACCGCCTTCCTCATGGTTGTCGTGACGTCTTTCACCTGCATTTGCGTTCCGCTCAGAACCACCAGCCAGAAATTTCCATCGTCGATGTCTTCCTGGTCGCTTTCGATCAACCCGTAGCGTCGCCCGGCCGGCCCGGAACACCAGTTGGCGATCATTTCCCAACCATTCCTTTTCCCCGGCCAATTTGGCATCTCTGTCGGCAACTTGGCGGTCTTTCCCGTATGCGTTTCCAAGACAAAATCGATCGCTTCGTAGGGGATCGTCATCCCATTTTCTTCGGTATAACGCTGCCAGTCGTAGAGCCGTAGCAACTTGTCGGGGTCGGTTGGATCCCAATGGGACCAATCCACCGGCGGCTCATCCTTCCTTGCCGCTTGAACGGTCCAGCCCACCGCATACCGCCCGTCCTTTGAACTGAGGCCCGGAAATAGAATGGCCTTTCCCATGTCGGTATCGACTAAGGGAGTGCTTACCGAGTGTTCATTTACTCTCTTGGCCGCGTCGTCCGAAAGTCGACCCGACTTCACCTTGAATTCGGAGTAAGTCAGGCTCCCGTCCGTACCGACCGTCATCGTTAGCGAAGCTTGCACGCCATTCTCTACCGGGTCGTCCTCTTTTGGATCGGAAGTCAGCGTCACGCTGCATTCCAGAGGAAGAGAGAATTTCTCTCCAGGCTCGGATACATCTATCGTGAATCCCTCGGGATAGGCACTCCCGTCTTCGGCGTTATCTGATTTCGCGATGGCGAAATTCAAAGGCGCCGCCGCCTCCGTGCGGGCGAGGATCTCTCGGTCTGCGGCCTTCATCAATTCCACCTGCCACGCCAATCGACCATTCTCTAGCTTGAGGACGACATAGCTTTCTGGAAACCACTTGTCGGGATGTATCCAGCAAAGTGCGGTGCCGTCCGCAGACCACCTCGCCTCCATTTCACCCCATCGCATTGAATGATCCTCTTCCCTCCATCCAGGCACACCCGCGAGATCGACCACCAACCTTCCCGTTCTCATATCGATAAGCCTGTCCGGTCCGTCGGTCTCCGCGTCCGGCATCATCACTCCGTAGCGTCCGTCGGGCGAAATAGTATCGGACGGAATTGAGAAATGCGGCGGCAACCATCCGGGCTGGGCCTTGGCCTGCGCAAGGCACGCCAGCGCCAGACCGGCAATTATCGGAAGCTTTCCCACATCTCTTCTCCGTCCATCCCGGCGACCGATTTCCCGAGCGACTTCAGGAAGTTGGCGCGACTCACGGACATACTGACGAAATTACCTGTCATCCCGAGCTTGTCGAGGCATCAGCCCCCGAACAACTTTCGCATTAGCGACACCGTATCTCGACCCAAGTCGAAGGCGTTGTCGAAGGATCGGATTCCCTCCCTTCCCCTTCCTGATTTCATGCCTACATGTTTTCCTGTTAAAAACTCCCCTCCCCCATTCCGTAAATTTCAGCCCTAATTTGGTAATTCCGTCTAAAAAAACTTTCACCCCCCCGCCAGCGGCTCCGGGCGAATCACCCCCCGCTCGGTCGACTTGAGAAACTGATTCAGATGCTTCACGTAGGTATTGCCCGCATCCTCGGACGCCTCGATCTTCTCCACCGCCTGGGAAAAATTCAGCGTCTTGTCGGCCAGGATGCGGTAGACGCGGCGCAACGCCTTGATGTCGCTCGTCTCGAAGCCCCGCCGCTCCAACCCCACCTGGTTCACGCCCCGCAGTTGGGCCGGATTTCCGTCCGCGATCAAATACGGCGGCACATCCTGCACGATCTTCGCGCACCCCCCGATCATCGCATACGCGCCGATCCGGCAAAACTGATGCACCGCGGAAAGACCGCTCACGATCGCGTAATCGTCCACCATCACATGTCCCGCCAGCGTCGCATTATTGGAAAAGATCGTATAATTCCCCACCACGCAGTTGTGCGCGATGTGGGAGTAGGCCAGAAAAAGATTCCCGCTCCCGATGATCGTCTTCTCGCCGCGCCCGGTCCCGCGATGCACCGTGCAAAACTCGCGGAAGACATTCCCCTCGCCAATGGTGAGGTAGGTCGGCTCTCCCTTGTACTTCAGGTCCTGCGTCTTGAACCCGATTGCCGCATAGGGAAAAAATTCGTTGCGCGGGCCGATCTTGCTCGGCCCGTCGATGGTGGCGTGATGTCCGACCCGGCAACCGTCGCCGAGTTCGACCTCCGCCCCGATCACCGCATAGGGGCCGACTTCCACGCCCGAGCCCAGCCGGGCCTGCGGATCGATCGAGGCGGTGGGATGTAATTTTGAATCGGTCATCATGGTTTCAAGGGTCGACCAAACCAAACATCAATTCGCCTTCCGAGACAATTTCGTTCTTCACCCGGCAAACGCCATAGGCCCGTGCGACTTTGCCGCGCGAGCGCGTCAGCTCCACTTCGATAATGAGCGTATCTCCCGGCAGCACCGGCTTGCGCCATTTCACCTTGTCCGCGCTCATGAAGTACCCGATCTTCCCCGCCACGCCGCTGGCCCGGCAAACTAAAATGCTGGCGACTTGTGCCATCGCTTCGACCTGTAGGACCCCCGGCATGACCGGATGTCCCGGAAAATGGCCGGGAAAAAACGGCTCGTTCATCGTCACCGCCTTCTGCCCGACGATCTTGTTGTCTCCCTCGAATCCGAGAATCCGATCGACCAGCAGGAATGGCGGGCGGTGCGGCAAAATCTTCATGATGTCCGTCGTGTCCATGCCCCCGTCGCCGAAAAGCTGCTGCTCGAACGGCATCCGCTGGGACTGACGTTGCTTGTACTGTTTGTAGATTTCCCGGGCCAACTCCACGTTGAGCCCGTGGCTCGGCTTGACCGCGTAGATGTGCGCCTTCAGCCGTGCCGGAAACAGGCTCAGGTCGCCGATGATGTCGAGAATCTTGTGCCGCACGAATTCGTCCTCGTAGCGCAACGGTTCGCGGGAAAGGATCGCGTCTCCGCGGATGACCACCGCGTTCTCCAGACTGCCACCTTTGATGAGACCCTTCTCCATCAGCGGCTGGACTTCCTCGTAAAAAACAAAGGTCCGCGCCCGCGCGATTTCCTTCGCGTAATTGCCCGTCTCGGGATTCCAGGTGCGAAACTGCGTGTGCTTGCCGAGATGGTTCGCGTTCGTGCAGCTCACCTCGAAACGGTCGGAAGGCCAGGCAATGAGATAAGCCCCGTCGCGCCCGGTCACCCGCACCGGTTCGTGCAACTCGAACTCGGCCACGATGGCGTCGAGTTCCTGCTTCCCCGCCTTCTCCAGCAGCTCGATGAAAATAAGCCCGCTGCCGTCGCCGATGGGAGGCTCGTTCGCGTCCAGCTCGATCGACGCATTATCGATCCCACACCCGCGCAAGGCCGAAAGCAGGTGTTCGACCGTGTGGATCTTCACACTCCCCTCGCCGAGCGTCGTCGCCCGCTCCACCTGTTTGACATGGTCGATATGCGCGGTGACGGTCGGCTCGTCGGGCAGGTCGATGCGTTTGAAGACGTAGCCGGAATTCGCCAGCGCCGGTTTGACGGTCAGCGTGACATTCGCCCCGGTATGAAGAGCGAAACCTTTCACCGATTGGGGTTCGCGTACGGTGGTTTGCTTAAGACTGGCCATGGGGGATGTAACCGTTTTTGCGACGGATTGGCAACTCTCTCGCAAGGGTGGCCGCCGCGAAGGCCGGTTGCCCTTGGCCTTTTCGAAGATTGCTCTTTGCCCTCCGTCTCGTAAATTGCGGTTCGTGAAAAATTCCGGACCTGTCGCGATTATCGGAGCCGGCCTCTCGGGCCTGAGCTGTGCGCAGGCCCTGCGTGCGGCTGGCGTGGAGGTGCGCGTCTTCGAGCGTGCCTCCGCCGTCGGCGGACGCTGCGCCACCCGTCTCTGGCAGGGACATCTCGTCGATCTTGGCGTCCAGTACTTCACCGCGCAGACCAACGAATTCAAGAAGGAACTCCTGACCCGCCTGCGCCAGTTCCGCCCCATCATCTCGCCCATCCTCGACCAGAACGAGAACGTGGTCAGCGCGGAAACCGGGCCCCGCTTCTATGTGCTCCAGGGCAACAACTATTTTGCCCATGTCCTGTCCCTCGGTCTCGACCTTCGGCTGAACACCGCCGTCGAGACCGTTCGCCCTTCGTCCGGTGGCCTCGAGTGCCTGGGCGAAACCTACCGGGCCGTGGTCAGCGCCCTGCCCGGCCCGCTCACCGCCCGGCTCTTCGACCTTCCCTTTGCCCCCACCGATTACGTGCCCTGTCTGGTCGGTCTTTTCGAGTACGCGGGCACCGGAATTGGCTCGGCCCGGCACTGCTACGCGCGTCTGCTGCCCGAGGGCCGGGAACCGATTTTCTCCTCCTATTGCGAGAACAACAAGGTCGGGCGGATCGTGGGGGACAAGACGGTCTTTGTCGTGCTGGCCGCGCCGCGGTTCAGTCGGGAACATGCCGCGTCCCCGCCCGAAAAGTACCTGCCCCTGCTGGCGCGGGAAAACGAGGCGCTCTGGCAGGTTCCGGCGGAGAAGGCGACGGCCAGTTTCGGGCACCTCTGGGTTCATGCGCGGCCGCAGGACGACCACCGGCACCGGGTGGATTTGCCGCCGGGGGCCTTCCTGTGCGGAGACTCCCGGGCCGAGTCGACGGTGGAGAACGTGTGGCTGGACGGGGTACAGGCCGCGAAGCAGGTTCTGTCCTATCTGGCCGAGGTCGGGGGCTAAGATTGGCTTAAATGGCCTATCGTTTTAGGTCAGAGTGGCCAGAGAGGAGATTGAGGCGAGATTGGGGAGGGATTGTGTTACGGGACGATCTTTTTAATTTAGGTTTCCGCAAAGCAGGGTAGAGTCGGGGTTTCCCATGGCCATACCCCGCACCAACCGACCCCGCTTTGCCCTGGTGGTGAGCGAGTACAATCGCGAGTACACGGACGCGCTATTGGCGGCGGCGCAGGCGGCGCTGGCGGGGTACGAGCAGACGGTGGTGCGCGTGCCGGGGGCGTACGAGATTCCGTTGCAGGTGCAGCGGCTGGCGCGGACGAAGCGGTACGAGGCGGTGCTGGCGCTGGGGCTGATCTGGCAGGGGCGGACGCACCATGCGCAGGAGATTTTGCGGGCGGTGACGGATGCGCTGATGCGGATCGGGCTGGAGACGGATGTGCCGGTGCTGCACGAGGTGCTGGCGATCAAGACGGAGGCGGAGGCGCGGGCGCGGTGCATGGGGACGAGGCTGAACCGGGGGCGCGAGGCGGCGGAGGCGGCGTTGTCGTTGCTGGGCATGGGCGCGGCGGAAGGGAAGCGCTGATCATGGGACTTCGTCGCGATGGGCGGGAGGCCGCCATTCAGTTTCTTTACCAGTGCGATACGCATCGTCCGGAGAAGGTGGAGGAGGCGCTGACGGCGTTCTGGAAGCAGAATGAGGAGCCGCAGAATGTGCGGGACTTCGCGAACGATTTGCTGCGGGGGGCGCTGGAGAAGCTGCCGGAGGTGGACGCGAAGCTCCGGACGCTGGCGGACAACTGGGACTTCGAGCGGATCGCGGTGGTGGACCGGAATATTCTGAGGCTGGCGGTTTACGAGATGTTGTTCCGGCCGGAGATTCCGCCGGTGGTGTCGATCAACGAGGCGATCGAGATCGCGAAGAAGTTCAGTACGGCGGAGTCGGGCAAGTTCGTGAATGGGTTGCTGGACCGGGTGAAGAAGGAGTTGTTGCGTCCGGCGCGGCAGGCGGCGGGTTGAGTTTTTTTGACGGAATTACCAAATTTGGGCTGAAATTTACGGAATGGGGAGGGGGAGGTTTTGGATAGGATTAATACGATTTGGAGGATTGGGAGAAGGCAGGGGAGGCAGAGTTACGGAATGACCAAATTGACCAAATTGACGGGATTTCGGAGGGGGGCTTTTAACAGGAAAACATGAAGGCATGAAATTAGGAAGGGGAGGCAGGGGAGGGGGAGGTTTTGGATGGGATGGATGCGGTTAGGAGGATACGATGGCCGCGAATAGATTGCGGCGCGGAAAAAGACCGGGAGAGTTTCCAAGGCCATGTATCCCAAAATTATCCTTGGGGTGGCGTTTCTTGCCGGCCTTGCATTCGTGCTTACCGGCGAAGACCGGTGCGCCGATGATGGCCCCGCCGTTTCACTGAGCGAGCAAAACGGTCTGGCTTTGCACTTGATCGTTCCGAGGCCTTACCAAGTAAAGGGGGGCCAACTGAAAGTTCAGGCCGTGCTGAAGAATGTCTCCAAGCAGCCCATTCGCGCCGTGACGCGCTTGGGGCAAGGGAGGGGTGCAAGCGCGGATTGGAGTAGCATCTCGCTCAATTCTTTTTTCAAAAGCGATGCGCCACGCGATGAGGACATCATTCGCTCCATGGCGACGATGCCGCCGGGCGAAGGTCTGGCGCTACCGATCGATTGCCCGATTCCCAAAGCGCGGCCTTACCGCATGGAGGTTAGGGCCGGTTAAGGTAAAAAGGACGGGCAGGTAGTTGGCGTCCCGTTAGTCGGCAATCCGGCTTACGGCAACGGTGGGAAACGTGAGGGGTACCTTGCTAAACCCATGAAGAAACGATGAGTAAGATTTCCCTCAGGAGACGACGCCCCTTTCCAGAGAAGGCAAACTGCAAGGGCAAATAGCGGTCTTGGATTTCGCCTTGGTTTTGTCACCCTTGGTGGTGTGCCTGTTCACGAAGCGGCCTGCAGTCGGCGAAAGGAATTTTCGACGAATTTGACAATTCAGAACTCGCGCTTAGTTTCTCCCGATGAATTTCCACCAAGCTCTTGAGATTGGTGCCATTGCCGTGGCAGGGACTATGACCGGCAATGAAATGGCCGTGGCTTTTTTTGTTCATCCACGCATTAGTCGGCTCGATGATGAGACGCATGTTAAAACCGCTCAAACTTTGGCAAGTGGCCTTGGTAAAGCTATGCCGTTCTGGTATGCGTTGACTCTCCTTTTGAGCCTCGCCGTGACTTTCATCGCACATTCAACGTGGGGCAAGCCGCGTTGGTTAGCGTTAAGCGCAGCCGCCCTTTTCGCCGCGATGATTGTTTACAGTTTGCTTCTACCCGTGCCGATCAATGACCAGATCGCCCGTTGGAAGCCGGATTCACTACCGTCCAATTGGCGGGCCTTGCGGCAGCGCTGGGATACGCTTCATGCCATCCGTATCAGCGTTCTAACCTTCGCTCTGATTCTCCTGATAGCATCGTGTGTATAAGGCCGGTCGCATAGGGTGGGAACCGGAATCTAACAGGTGAGCTCCTACTGAGTTTATGCTCGCTAAAGGCCGCCTTGGCGATCGGGGTCAGGGCCTCTTCGCAGACATGCTTTTTGTGTGAGAGAAAAGGCGACAGGCACGCGGGCGTTTTTGAATTTCGATGATGAACTGCGATTTCCGGCTCCGTGCCCGGATTACTTCGACTTTTTGAGGGGGGGGTGGCTCGCTGCGCTCGGGGACCGTTGCCCGGAGGTCAACGGCTACCTACGGAGGACGGCACGGCGCGGACGGAGCCGATCCCTCCATGGAAAGGACGTCTTTCGCTACCTTGGAATGGGTCAGGCAGGCAGGCACACTTGTCGGCTGACCCTGCCCAAGACGGCGGCTCCCAGTGAAGACGGCGCGGCTGGCTCGGCAGGGGCCTGGCCCTCCAGGAAGGCAGACGAGTGCGGCGCTACATTTGGAGCCGGGCCGAACCGATCTTGCGATAAGTTTGGGATGAGAGCGGGTTCGGGATGGCAGGGTTAGGGGTTGCCAAGGGGGCGGGGAGGGGGCAGTTTTCGGCGGGTATGTGGAACTGGTTTTACGGTCCG
>CAJCII010000228.1 GCA_903970335.1 Bacteroidota bacterium
AAGCGGTGGCCGTTGATCGTCACCGCCCCTTCCAGGATCAACTCTTCGCAGGCACGGCGGGAGCCGAAACCGGCCCGGGCAAGAAATTGGTTCAGTCGCACAGACTTAGACTTGGCCTAAATGACGGGAAAAAGCAATCCAAGCCAGCATAACGGGTCGAAAATACCCGAAATAACTTTAGGCGTCCGGCTTCGTCTTCGGCAGGTTCATCACGCTGCGACCCTCTTTCCACTGGCCGCGCTTTTTGAGCAAATCGACCCGCTCGAAACGCTTCAAAACGTTACGCTTGGCGGCAATGGTGCTGGAGGAACGGAGGCTGCGGTGCTGGGACATAGTGGTCTTTCGGTTAAACGGAGTGGTTAGCCAAGCAGAATCGCGGGAAAGTACAAGCAAAAAGACAAACCTGTTTCGTCTCAGGAAGCCGGTACCGGCCAGCCCAGGAATCGAAAGGCCGGGTTCTGGACGGAATCCGGCACCAAGGGCGAGGTGAAGAGCAGCCAGACGTTGAGCACGATGATGACGGTCACCGTCGTCCAGCCGAGGATTCTCAGCCAGGGTCGATTGGCAAACTCGCCCATCTTGTTTTTATCGTCGGTAAAGCGCATCAGCGGCCAGATGGCGAAGCCGAGTTGCATGCTCAGCACCACCTGGCTCCAGACAATCAGGTCGGTGGCGTGGCTTTCGCCATAAAAAGCCATGATCCCGACCGCAGGAACGACGGCGATGCCCCGGGTGATCAAGCGCCGCAGCCACGGCGTCAACCGCATATTAAGAAACCCCTCCATGACGATCTGCCCGGCCAGCGTCCCGGTCAGGGTCGAGTTCTGCCCGGAAGCCAGCAAGGCAAAGGCAAAGATGATGGGGGCTATCGCGACGCCGAGAATGGGAGTGAGGAGATGGTAGGCGTCCTGAATCTGAGCCACGTCCGCATGGCCCGACCAGTGAAAGGCCGCCGCCGCCAGGATCAGGATGGCCGCATTGATGAAGAGGGCCAGCATGAGCGCCGTGGCCGAGTCGATGCTGGCGAACTTGATCGCCTCCCGTTTTCCTTCCCCGGTGCGCTCGAAACTGCGGGTCTGGACGATCGAGGAGTGAAGGTAAAGATTATGCGGCATCACCGTCGCCCCGACAATGCCGACGGCGACATAGACCATTTGCGGGTCCTTCAGAATGGCGATGCTGGGGACAAAGCCGAGCAGGACGCCCGTCAGGCTGGGCTTGACCCAAAACAATTCCGCCGCAAAGCAGACGGTGATGGTGGCGATCAAGGTGACGACCAGCGCCTCGATATAGCGAAACCCCTTGTCTTGCAGGTAAAGCACGGCCAGCACGTCCACACACATGATCAGGCAACCCCAGACGAGCGGGATGCCGAAGAGCAGTTGCAGCCCGATGGCCGAGCCGACCACCTCCGCCAGGTCGCACGAGGCAATGGCGATCTCGCACAAGATCCAGAGAAACCAGACGACCGGCGTCGAATAATGGTCCCGGCAGGCCTGCGCCAAGTCCCGTCCCGTGGCCACGCCGAGCTTGATGCAGAGATGCTGGAGCAGGATCGCCATGAAATTGGAGATCATGATCACGCTCAGCAGCAGGAAGCCGTATTCGGCACCGCCCTGCAAATCGGTCGCCCAATTGCCGGGGTCCATGTAACCGACCGCGACGATAAAACCGGGGCCGGAAAAAGCGGCCAGCTTTTTCCAGAACGACGAACCGACGGGGACACCGATGCTGCGGTGGACTTCGGGCAAAGAAACTTCGCCGGCAGTCCTTCTCCACACAGGCTGGGGCACGACGTTTCGATTCGACATGCTCACGTTGTGGCAGCAAAGTCGGTATGCGTCAACAATTAATGTTAGCCATGACAAACAACTGGAAAACCGACCTGACCTCCCCGCTTGTGGTCGCCCCGTTTTCCGGGCATGATCGGCGGTTCTTATGAATCGCGTAGGCATTGGTTATGACGTCCACCCCCTCGTCGAGGGCCGCAAACTCTTTCTCGGGGGCATCGAGCTCGTTCACCCCAGGGGCCTCGAAGGCCACTCCGACGCCGATGTCCTCATCCACGCCCTGGCCGACGCCATCCTCGGCGCGCTCGGCGCGGGCGATATCGGCCATCACTTCCCCAACACCGACGAACGGTGGCGCGGCGTCAGCAGCCTCGTCTTCCTCCGCGAAATCCGGCTCCTGCTCGAAAAGCGCGGCGCGGTCCTGGAAAATATCGACGCCTCCGTCATCGCCGAGGCCCCCAAGATCGCCCCACATCTCGAGAAAATGAAGGCGAAGCTTGGCGAGGCCCTCGGCATCTCCACCGACCGCGTCAACCTCAAGGCCACCACCAACGAGAAGCTCGGCTTCGCCGGTCGCGGCGAAGGCATTGCCGCCATGGCCGTTGCCTGTGTGACCCTACCGGGTTAATCGAACTTGAGACCGAGCTTTCTCTTCGCCTCTTCCC
Organism: Bacteroidota bacterium; assembly: GCA_903970335.1. Taxonomy (GTDB): domain Bacteria; phylum Verrucomicrobiota; class Verrucomicrobiia; order Methylacidiphilales; family UBA1321; genus JABDGH01. Next base: position 2,456 of record CAJCII010000228.1, read on the forward strand.
AGGGAATGCCCGGTTTACCGGCGTTTCGTTTGATCGCCGCCTCCAGCCGTCGGTGATCCTCGGCATCTTCCAATTCTTCCATCAACTCCAAAAAATCCTTGGCCAAAGCCTGTTGCTTCTCGATCAATTTGCGCAACTTTTCGTGTGGCGACATCACTCGGCATTGCTTGGACTTGGCGGGGGGCCGTACGGTCTTGGTTGCCATAAACGTCTTTTCTATCAAATATCTCGTAACGTGGAATTCCGTATTTCCGGTTAATCATTGATCCTCCCATGCCCCGCCCGCCCCTCCAGCTCTTTAACTCGATGACCCGCGCGATCGAGCCGATCGTCCCGCTCGATCGCGCCGGGAAACGGCTCAGCCTTTACGTCTGCGGCCCCACCATCTACAATTACGGCCACATCGGTAATTTCCGCACCTACGTCGCCGTCGATATCCTCCGCCGCGCGCTGCGCCACTTCGACTTTGAGGTCGATCACGTCATGCAGTTCACCGACGTCGACGACAAGACCATTCGCGGTGCGCACGAGAAGGGCCTGCCGCTCAAGGAATTCACCGCCATCTTCCGCCAGGCTTTCCTCGACGACGCAAAAACGCTGAACCTCGAAGTTCCCCCGCGCACGCCGAACGCCACCGACCACATCCCGGCGATGGTCGCGCTCATCCAAAAGCTCATCGACAAAAAATCGGCCTACGTCTCGGACGACGGCTCCGTCTATTTCCGCATCGCCTCGTTTCCCAAGTACGGCTGCCTCTGCCATCTCGATCTCTCCAGCCTCATTTCCGGTGCCCGCGTCAATCAAGACGAGTACGAGAAGGAAGGCGTAGGCGACTTCGTTCTCTGGAAAAAGTGGGTGCCCGCCGATGGCGACGTCGGCTGGGATTCCCCGTGGGGCAAGGGCCGGCCCGGCTGGCACATCGAGTGTTCCGCGCTCAGCATGGAGCACCTTGGCGAGCAGATCGATCTCCACGGCGGCGGCACCGACCTCCGCTTCCCGCATCACGAAAACGAAATCGCCCAGAGCGAGGCCGCCACCGGCCTGACCTTCGTCCGCCACTGGTTCCACGTCGAGCATCTCCTCGTCGATGGCCAGAAAATGTCCAAGTCCCTCGGCAACATGTACACCGTCCGCGACGTCCTCGCCCGCGGCTACACCGGACGCGAACTTCGCTATGCCCTCCTCAGCGGCGCGAACTACGGCAAGAACCTGAACTTTACCTGGCAGGGCATGGAAGATGCGAAGACTGCGCTTCACCGCATCGACGAGTGGCGTAAGCGCGTGCGCGATAAGGCCGCGGAAGGCCCCCCGTCCGATGGTGCTGCCTCATCTCTACCCGCTCAGGAATTCGTTGCTCACTGCGATGCGGCCTTGGCGGACAATCTCAATATCAATGGCGCCCTGGGACATCTCTTCGAGCTTGTCCGCCAGACTAATGGTGCCTTGGACAAAGCGCAGATTCTTCCCGGTGAGGCCCGCGCCCTCGCCGCCGCCTGGACCGCACTCGATTCAATCCTCGGTCTCGGCGACGCCACCGTCGTCATCCCTGTCGAAGTCCAGACCCTCCTCGACCAACGGGCCGAGGCCCGCAAAGCCAAAAATTTTGCGAAGAGCGACGAACTCCGCCAAGCCATCGAGGACCTTGGCTGGAAGGTCAAGGACACCCCGAAGGGCCAGGAACTCCTGCCCGGCTAAATTTCTTTCGGTTGGTCCGCTTCCGCCTGCGCCAGCGCCTTCTTCCACAACTGCTTCAGTTGCCACCACCAGCCATTCTGTTTCGCCAAAAGAAACAGGCCTACCGCTGCGAAGAGCGCCTCCGTCGTCGCCACGGCCAGGAACGGCGGCATCCCTTTGTACCGCCCCAAGGTCATGCACACGTTCATCGAAATGATATAGGCAAAGAACACCAGGATCGCCGCCACCACCCCCGCCACCGCGCTCCGCCGGTCCGTCGTCCGCGTCCCGTGCACCAGCGCGAACAGCAGCAGCACCAGCGGGCTGACCGGATACAACACCCGGTACCACCATTCCGTCCGGTAGGCCGCCAAGTGCTCCGGCGTCGAGGTGCTCGTCCGGATGTAGTCGCTTAACTGCGCCACCGTCAACTGCTCCGGCTGCGAAACGATCAGCGACAACTGCGACGGCGGCGTGGTGATGTCCATGTCCTTTTCCTCGTAGGTCTTTTGGTCCGAAACCGTTTCGTCCGCTGCGAAAATAATTTCCTGCACCCCGTTCAACTTCCATTGTCCGTCCGACCACCGGGCCGATTGAGCAAAGTATTTCTGCAAATCGTGTCCGTTCTCGTCCCGTAACAGAATCTCCACCCCCTCCGCCGTCCCCCGGTTGATGTCCAGTTTCTGGAAAAACCAGACCCGGTGGTTCAGCCGGTCCACATAGGGGAGGTTCTTAAAGACATTCCGCTGCGCATCGGTCCCCTTCACCTGCTGCAACAGCCGGTCCCGCGTCACCTGCGCCTCCGCCTCCGGACCGCTCATATCGTAGCCCAGCACCGCCACCCAAATCACCGCAAAAACGAAAAACGGCGCAAACAGCAAAATCGGCGCCATCCCCCCCGATTGAAACGCCACCAGCTCGCTCCGCCGGTTCAGCCCCAGCAGCGTCCAGAGCGACGAAAACAGCAGCCCCGCAGGCAGCACCAGCACCAACATGATCGGAATCTGCAACAAATAGTAATGGGCGATCAACAGGAGGTTGATCTTATGCGTCAGGAAATCGTCGATGTTCCCATACAGGTCCACCATGATCCACAAGATCGTGCACGAAAACAGCGTGACACTGAACGGAACGAGCAACCGGACAAAGAGGTACCGAAAATAAATCTTCATGACTGCGCCCAAGCGTGGGCATAATCCTCTCATTTTATGAATCCCATCGTCCAGCAGCAATACCACGAACTCGTCCAGTCCGTCGCCGATGCCCGGAACGGTCTGGCCGCCCTCGACCTCTGTGCCGGGACGATTGCCGATGCCCTCCTCGCCGGTAAAAAAATCCTCGCCGCCGGCAATGGTGGCAGTGCCGCCGACGCCCTCCACCTCTGCGAGGAACTTGTCGGACGCTACAAGGACAACCGCCGCGCCCTCCCCGCCCTCTCCCTCGCCGCCGACGGCACCACCCTCACCTGCATCGGCAACGACTTCGGCTTCGACCGCATCTTCGCCCGCCAGATCGAGGCCCTCGGCCAGCCCGGCGATGTCCTCGTCCTTTTCACCACCAGCGGCAACTCCCCCAACCTCCTCCTCGCCCTCGAAGCCGCCAAAGCGCGCCACCTGACCACCGTCACCCTCGCCGGACGCGGCGGCGGCAAACTCGCCGGTCTCGCCGACGCCGAATGGATCGTCCCCTCCGGGACCGGCGCCCGCGTCCAGGAACTCCACGGCTGGGCCCTCCACGTCATCTTGGAAGTAGTTGAAGCTCGCCTCCTCTCCTGATACCATCACCCCCTTTATGCTTTTCAAGCGGTACATCTTTCTCGCGGCCTGCGTCATCCTTTTTCTCGGAGTCTACGTCGGCCACTTTTACTTCGCCCGCTCCGCCATGGAGGGCCAGTTCCAGAGCGAACGGGCCAAATACGGCGTCGATGGCACCGTCCTCACCGCCAGCGACTCCTCCCAGCCTGCCGCCCCGGCTCCGTTCGCCCCCTCTCCCGATTCCGCCGCCGCCCCGCTTGCGCCCGCTCCGCCTCCCGCCCCCGATACCAATACCCTCATCGGCCCGGTGCCCCCCTCCGCTCCCGATACCTCCAGCCCCGATAACTCCTCTTCTCCCAGCGCCCCCACGCCGCCCGACTCCACCCCGCCCAGCGCTCCGACCCCGCCCGATTCCAATTCCATTCCGACCACCCCGCCCGTGGCTCCCACTCCGCCTCCCTCGACCATGAACGAGCCGCGGCCAACCGGCTCCCCCTTCCGCTTCGCCAGCTACCAGCCTGCCGACGGCATCGTTTTTCATACCGCCGAATTTCAAACCGCCCTCAACCCTGCTCCGCCCCCTGCGCCTCCCGCTCCCGTCGCCACCACCAACGCCGCCCCGGTCATCGCCCCCGCCGATGCCGGCCCCGCCCGTCCCGTCCCCGTCGAAGCAAGCGTCATCGTCCTCGGCTACCACCAATTCGTCGGCCCCGGTCAGTCCTCGAAAAACATCTACGTCATGAAACAGGACGTCTTCGAATCGGAAATGAAATACCTCAAGGACAACGGCTATCACGTCGTCCCCCTTGCCGACGTCGTCAAGTTCATCAAGGGCCAAATCGGCCTCCCTCCCAACTCCGTCGCCATCACCATCGACGACGGCTACAAAAGCGCCATCGTCTGGGCCGCTCCCGTCCTCAAAAAATACGGCTACCCCTGGACCTACTTCGTCTATCCCGACTTCATCACCGTCAACGAAGGCGTCGGTGCCGCCAGTTGGAACGACCTCCTCGCCCTCCAGGCCGATGGCGTCGACATCGAGTCCCACTCCATGACTCACCCGATGCTGACCAAACATCACCAGCAAATCAAAGGCGTCTGGCACACCTTCACCGACACGGAATACGACGCCTTCCTCACCAATGAAACCGCCGGATCCAAGGCCCTCCTCGAGAAAAAACTCGGCAAGCCCGTCCTCTACTTTGCCTACCCCTACGGCGACTGGAACAAAGTCGTCCAAGCCAAGGCCATCGCCGCCGGCTACGACGCCATCTTCACCGTCGCCGGCAACCCCGTCCACACCACCACCGACAAATCCAGTGTCGGCCGCTACGTCATCACCCAGCCGGACGAAAAGAATTTCGCCTCCTTCCTCCGCCAGGGTGCCCTCAGCGTCGCCGAAGCCGATCCCGCCCCCGGCGCCACCATCTCCAACCCCCGCCCCCTCATCACCGCCGTCCTCGGCTACGTCGGCAACCTCGACCCCAAGTCCATCGAAACCGAGGTCCGCAACTACGGCGTCGTCCGCCACGACTTCGACCCCAAGACCTCCACCATCCGCCTCTACCTCGCGCGCGACCTCGTTCAGTCCACCGTCGCCATCAGCATCCGCGTCAAGGACGCCGACTCCGGCCAGACCATGGTCGCCAGTTGGCACTTCA
>CAJCII010000229.1 GCA_903970335.1 Bacteroidota bacterium
GCCATCCGGTGCCTACTCGTGCCCGATGAAGCTTTTCGATTACGCGCGGTGCGGGTTGCCGGTCATCGTCACGGCGCTGCCGTCCCTGCAGAGTCTCGAGGTCGGGCCATGGTGCACGCAGGTGACGTCGCCGACACGCGCGGCCTGGAGCGAGGCGCTCGGAAATTTCCGTTACCAACCGGAGCGGGCCGAATTGGCGCGGGAGTGGTCGGGCCAACACACCTGGGCGAAGCGGGCGGAGTTGTTGCGGGCGGCGTTCAACCGATAGCGGTGGCGGCTTCCGTTCGCGCGGCGGCCAAGGCGTTCAACTCGATCACGATATCGGTGTTGAGCACCGATTCGAGTTCGTCGAGCGTCCGCACCACCTCGCCGCCATCCATCACGCGGTGGTCGAAGGTCAGGCAGACATCGGTCGATCCGTCGTCGTCGAACAAGCCGAAGTAGAGGGTGAGGCCGATGGCACCGGTGGTCGTCACGGGGCGGATCGGGAAACGGGAACCGCCGTTGATGGCGAAGGTGCCCATCCGATTGGCGCGACGCGGACCGGAGAGGGAGTAGTAGTAACGCCAGAGGAGACGCCGAAACGGCAGGGGCAGGTAGCAACTGCGCAGCAGAAGCGTGAAGGTGGGGACGCTTTCGATGGGATCGGTTTTCAGGCGCCGCAAAAACTCGTGCACGTCCATCAGACCCATGGTCTCGGGCTTGGAAAGCATGGCGAAAAAGATGGCCTGCTCGTCTTTCCAGTCGCGCTCGACGGTGATGGCGGCGACGTTGAACGGATGCTCGTAGATATGGGGCCAGGGAAAGTTGAAATAGGCATGGCGCAGACAAGCCCGGCGCCGGGCCACCAACGAAAAGGCCTTGAGAAAAAGCGCAACCCAACTGGGGCGCGGTTGCGGCAGGGCCTCGCGTGCAACGATGACCGGCGTCAGGCGCAGACGATGCTCCAGCGCGGCAATCGGAATGGAGCGACTGAGCGCAACCAGGTCGCCAATCCAGCGCCGTGGCGCGGAAACCATGCGGTAGGTACCCCGGGGGGAAGACATCACCGGGCAGCGTAATCATTCGCCGAAAAGTTGGCGAGACTGGAAAACGCTTGGCGAGCAAGCGTCTCTACGACTGCGCCAGCAAGTCAATCGTGTTTCCGCCGCCCATATCCCCAACAATCTCTATTATATCTATTGACATTATATTACAATCGCGCCATACTCCCAATCATGAACGGCTTCTCTTCCTCTCTTTTCTTTCTCGAAAATCGAAGACTTGGCCAACTAGCTGCTGCAAAGGTACTACGCCATTCCGCCTTGTCCGGTCCTGCCTCTCGCGGGCCTCACCTTCCGGAAGACGCCTCCTTCCCACTTGCGCTTATGAAAAAAAAATCCCGTCACGACCACCCCAGCGAAGCCTCTCGCCGGAGTCACCGGGATTGTCGAAAACAAAACGGCAAGGACGGGCGTTGGGTCTTCAACCTCGCCAGCGAAAGCCTCTTCCCGCTTGGGTCGACCGACCGGGCGCGACGGGTCGCTTATCGCATGGCCGACGGTACCCTCCGCTTCCTGCCGCTCTAACTCTTTTGCTGCGCCCCGGAAGTAGGGCGTGGTTTCCCGGCGGGGTAGCCAAGTGGTAAGGCACGGCTCTGCAAAAGCCGAATACGCGGGTTCGATTCCCGCCCTCGCCTCGCCTCCAGCACTTTACCTCCGCCCCCGCATTCAAAATGGACAGCGAAGAATAAGCAATATAACCGGAAACTACCCGTTCAAGAACGGATGCCGTGATCCTTTTGTCCTGGTCAGAGGCTTATCTGTCTACGACTTAAAAATGTTTCGTAACACGAACTCGTTTGTCTTGTCCCAGTGATACAACTTGATGATCAACTCTGGAACTCCGCCCACTCGGGGAGCGGGAGATGGCCGGGTCGTCATCAACCATTAACCTGTAAATCCTTATGCTTGAACTCGTCCTTGCCGTGCTCGTTCCCGGCCCGATCGTCTTTATCGTTGTTTGCTACCTCGGTGCCCGCCGGTCTGTTCGCCGTCGGCGGTACTAGCACTTGGTCACGTCGAAGATGCCGTCGCTCAGCGCGGCCAGCCGCTCCACGCTCGTGCCCGCGATCCGGTCGTAGGTCGTTTTCATGCGCTGAAGAAACTGTCTGAAAAATCGTTTTAGGTCGCTTCAAGAAGACAGCGATTTCGTCTGCCGCACCTCACTCCGGCACCAGCACCCGCAGCTTCCGCCGCCGCACCGCAAATTCCACCGGCACGTGTCCCGCCATCTCGCCGTCGGCCTCCAGCGGTACCCGCCGGTTCGCCGTCACGGTGAGCTGTCGCGCCTTGAAGTAGTGCACGTCGGTAAATTTCGAGAGCGACCCGAACAGCGCCCCCCGCAGATAGCGCATCAGCGCCAGGTGGTTCATGTGCTTGAACACGCAGATGTCCAGCAGGCCGTCCTGCATGTCCGCTTCGTTGAACAGCGCCAACGGTCCCCCGTAAAACCGACCGTTCCCCACCAGCACGAACGAGCCCTCCACCGACGGCTGTCCCGGGCTCGTCACATGCAGGCGCGGCGGCTTCTCCGCGGCCACCTGCGTCGCCGTCAGCAGGTAACTCAGCGGCCCCAGCACATGCTTCATCTGGCGACTGTTCCGCTCCACGATCTGCGCGTCCAGCCCCACCCCCGCCATCTGCACAAAATAATGCCCGTTCGCGCTCGGCAGGTCGATCGCCCGTACCTTGTGCTGCCGGATCACCTTCCAAGCCGAGGCCAGGTTGAACGGAATCCCCAGCTCAAGAGCGAAGACGTTCACCGTCCCCATTGGCAGGATGCCCAGCGCCACCGGCGCCGTCCCGATCCCGTTCACCACCTCGTTGATCGTCCCATCTCCCCCCGCCGCCACGATGGTCTCGTAACCCTGATCCACCGCCCGCTCCGCCTGCGCCTCCGCATCGCCCGGACCCTGCGTCGTCTTGATCACCGCATGGCGCGCCAGCCGTTCCAAAACGTCCAGCCGGGACTTCACCCCCCGCGCCGCCGGGTTCGCGATAATACAGGTGCGATTCATGATTGGCTCGGGGAGGAAAGGTAAGTTAGCTTCTGCGGCATGCGCGCTCTTCGCTGGATCGTTATCTCGGGTACCGTCGTTCTCATCTTGGCAGTCGTAGCTATAGCCGCCTGTGCCGCATGGCTCAACACCTACATCCGGTCTCCCGCCTTCAAAGCCGAAGTCGAGTCCCGCGCCTCACAGTCTCTCGGCGGCGTGGTGAAGGTCGATACCATCGACTTCGACCTCTTCAACGGCGTCAAACTCCAGGGCCTCGTCACCCAGCTCGATCCCGCCCACGCCGGAGGTCAGGGCGCGCTTCTGGTCCAAGTCGCCGGGGTGGACTGCACCTACTCCTGGTCGGAGCTGCTCAACCGCCGCCTCAAGCTCACTGGCATCGTCCTCGATAAGCCGCAAATCGTCCTCACCAAACAGGCCACTGCGCCCATGGCCCCGCCCGACAATTCTCCTGCCGCTTCGCCCGTGACGCCCTCGACCGACTCCACCCCCAGCGGCCCGATCGCGTCAGCCCCTTCCCTCTCCTCGGGCGCAACCGCCCCGCCGCCGTCCACCGCCGCCTCGCTCCCCTTCCAGTTCATCCTCGATACCGCCAAAATCGCCGGTGGCTCCCTCTCCGTCCGCGATGCCACCGGTGCCTCCATCGTCGAGTTGCAAGGGATCGACGCCAACGCCAACACCGCTGCGTTCGTTTCCGGCGGCGATGTCACCGGCACCCTCAAGATCGCCGACATCGCCCTCCCGTCCAACCTGCACGTCACCAACTTCACCACCCCCGTCGTCTACCGCCCGTCCTCGCTCCAGGCCTCTCCCTTCTCCGCCGCGGCCTTCGGCGGCAGCCTCGCTGGCGATTATCTACTCGGCAACGCCGGCCCCTCCGTCCTCGACTTGAACGCCAGGGGCCTCGACCTCCTCCAACTCACCGCCGCCACCGTCTCAGCCTCCACCGCCAAACTCAGCGGCGCGCTCGACGTCCAAAGCAAATGGCGTGGCGCGGAAACCGGCGACCTCGACGGCGAAGGCGATGCCCAGCTCGCCAACGGCAAACTCGAAGGCGTGAAAATTCTCCAGGACGCCGGTGCCATCCTCCGCATCGACGAACTCACCGCCCCCCTCGTCATCACCAGTGCCCAGACCCATTTCCTCGTCCAAAACCGCCAGACCAAATTCATCGGCCTCCAGCTTGTCTCGCCCGTCTTCAACCTCACCGGCGACGGCACCGTCGGCTTCGACGGCACCCTCGACGCCAATCTCGTCCTCACCCTCCCCAGCGACGCCATGGCCAAAATCCCCAAGGAAATCGCCGGATCCTTCGTCCAGAAGCAGGACGGCTCCGGCTTTATCGCCTTTCATGTCACCGGCACCACCACCAACCCCCAGACCGACCTCCCCACCCGCCTCCTCCTCCAGAACAACCAGCTCAAAAACGCCATCAACAAGGCCCTCAACAAATTCTTCCATTAGCATCCTGTCATCCTTTCCCCCAATCCTCCTCATCATATTAATCCTATCCAAAACTCCCCCTCAAAAATTCCATAAATTTGGTCAATTTGGTAATTCCGTAACTCTGCCTCCCCTGGCTTTTCCGAATCTTGTTAATCCTGTCCAAAAGCTTCCCCAAGCTGGTTAATTCCGTCAAAAGTCGTCCGCCCGTCACCCCAACGTAACGCACTCTGCATTGACACTTATTCACCGGCTTGCTAACAACCTTCCCAGCGTGACAACCACACGTCCAGTTCGTCGAGGGCCTCGGGCCGCTCGAAGTTGAGGGATCCATGGAAGCGATCCTGAGCAACAACGTCCTCGTGCTCAATCGCCTCTGGCAAGCTGTCAACATCTGCAGCGTTAAACGCGCCTTCATGCTCCTCTATCAGGGCCACGCCCAGGTCGTCGAGTCCCACAGCGGCTCCTTCCAGACCATGAACTTCGACCAATGGTACAACTTCTCCCGCGGCTACGAAGGCGCCGACGTCGTCAGCACCGTCTCCTTTAAAATCCGCGTCCCCAAGGTCATCCTCCTCCTCTTCTTCGACCGCATGCCCAAAAAAGAAGTCAAATTC
>CAJCII010000230.1 GCA_903970335.1 Bacteroidota bacterium
GAAAAATCAGAGGAGTGACAATAGGACATGACCTCTTCCTCCTTCTTTCGAAGCGCGTAAGCTGTCGCGGGGATACGGGTAGCCAGTTCCTTGGGGACACGAACGATTCCGTGGCAATCGCCATGAATCAGATCGCCCGGAGATATTTCCAAATTGCCCATTTGAACTGGCCCGCCGACCTGAACGATATGGCTGTAGGCGTGAGAAACGCTGAGACTTCCCGAGAACATTTGGAAATCGAAGCTCTTGATTCGTTTGACATCGCGGACGGCCCCGTTGGTGATAACTCCTGTGCAGTCGAGGGTCTTGAGAATGCAGGCATGTAAATCGCCAATGAGCGCCCCAGCCCCCGGCAGGCGGTCCATGTCCTGCAAGATTAGGATGCGCGGCGACGGCACGGCGAGAAGCGCATCCCACCAATCCGTATGTTCAAAAAAAGTCCGACCTTTGCTGGGGGGAGATGAAGACCTCACTTTCAAGGTAACGGCATATCCCAAAACCGGCGGCATGGCAGGATACCGGCAAACCAAGCCTCCTTCGGAATAACCTTCATTGCGAAGCTGAACTCGAAACCTTTCGATGGCGTTCGCCACCGCGCAGGAATCGAGTTGTTTCAAATCTTGAAATTCTTCTTTGGTCAGTACCGAATACCGTGGAGGGCTAATCATTGATCCGTGCATCAGAGTTTTCTCCCATCCATTTCTTTGGCCAAAGCCGTTTCGCCGAGTTGAATTGAACTACGACTTCCCATGACGATGAGATCTTTGTCGCTTAGACCGGAAAGAATTTCAGCCATCGAAGATGTCTCCAAGCCGATAGTCACAGGACGCTCTTCAACCTTGTGGTCATTGTTGAGAACGAAAACCGTGGGATGATCGCCGCTGGAAACACACTGGATGGGAATGGCCAGAGCGTCTTTTTTATCGGCCAGAGTTAACCGGACCGTGGCATACATGCCTGGCGTAAACCGAAAATCGGCATTGTCCACGTCCGCCTCTGTGAGCATTGTGCGGGTGGAACTGTCCACTTTTTGGGCGAATCTCGAAACCTTGGCTGAAAAAGTCTGTCCCAGGGAAACAACACTAACTTCGACCGAATTGCCCACCTGAATATCTGCCACCGCCGATTCGGGTACGGGAAAATCCAGCCTCAGTCGTTTCAATTCTGCTAGACAGATGAGAGGCATGCTTTGCGTCGTGGAAGCCGTGCCCGCCTGAATTAAGGCCCCGGTGTCAGCATATCGTTTGGTCACTACGCCATCGAATGGCGCTGTGATCTTTGAATAAGAAAGCAGGGTTCGCAACCGGTCAGCATTGGCCTGAGCCTCCGCGACTCTCTGCTTGGCAGCTTGGAGATTGGCCTCATTGGCCCGGTCACGAGCCGCAGCCGTATCCAAATCCTGCTGGGCGATTAGGCCGGGAGCCTCCTTGCCGGCCGCTTGAAGTCTGTTAAGAACTTGATCGGTTTCCTCGAAGGTTGCCTCCGCGCTTTTGACTTCCTGCCCTGCCGTAAGGACAGCCGCTTCAGCTTTCTGAAGGTCTTCTTCCAATTCTGGAATTTCCAGTACCGCCAGGACATCGCCCGTCTTCACATGATCGCCGACATCCACATTGATCTGCTGAACGTAACCAGCGACTTTTGCGTGAATTTCCACCTCCTGGTAAGGTCGAAACTCGGCGGTAAGAGTCACGCCGCGCGAGAGGTCTTCCCGGGTTGGATGAGTGACGGCAACCGTTGGCGCGTCGCTGGATGAAGTGACGGTTGGGACGGATGTTTTAAGGTCAGGCTCGGAATTACACCCGACCAAGTTGAATAAAACTAGGCCCAAACTCACAAGTTGAATTAACCGACAAGTCTGCTTCATGCGCCGTCCTCGGTAATGCTGTAACCCACGCCACGCACGGTTCGGAAGAGTTTCCGCTCATGCCCGTCGTCAATTTTCTTGCGAAGTTGGCGGACATAGACATCGACGATATTCGTTAACCCCTCGAAGCTCTGATCCCAGATATGCTCCACGATCATTGTCCGCGAGAGCACTCGCCCAGCATTTATCATCAAGTACTCAAGCAAGGAGAATTCCTTCGAGGTCAGATCAATGGGCTTTTCGCCGCGCCTCACTTTATGAGCAACACGATCAAGTTCTAACTCGCCCACTCTCAATGTAGTGGAATTTGTTACCGGCCCCCGCCGCAGCAGGGCCTTGACGCGAACCAATAGTTCGGCAAAGGAAAAGGGCTTGGTCAGATAATCATCCGCCCCTTCCTCAAAATTCTTTACCTTGTCCGCGATATTGTCCCGAGCGGTCAGAATAAGCACCGGCACATGTGGGTGACTCTTGCGAATATGTCTCAGCAAATCCGTTCCCGATATTCCGGGCAGATTTAGATCAAGAACGATGAGATCATAATCGTAGGCACGAACATGATCGAGACCGCTGTTGCCGTCCGCAGCCACATCCACGGCATACCGTTCGGACTTAAGACCTCGGGCCACAAACCGGGCGACCTTTTCTTCATCTTCAACTAGCAATACTCGCATCCACCATATCTATGGCGGTTGGATGAAAAGAAGCCTCAATCCAGATTAAAAACCCTTCATGTTCGTTTCTGCCTCTCTCAGGTCGCGGATTAATCCAGAGGAGAAAGATTCAATTTCCTGGCCATCTGGAGTTGAAGCCGTGGCAAGTGAATGCGGAAGGTTGCACCTTCATTCTCACGGCTCTCTACTTCCACCTTACCGGCGTGGGCATCGACAATGGATTGAACCATCGAAAGCCCCAGTCCAGTTCCACGAGCCTTGCGTGCCTGGATTTGCTCGGAGCGATAAAAGCGCTCAAAGACATGTGGCAACGCTTCCTTGGAAATGCCAATGCCATTGTCGCAGACTTCCAGAATTGCCCATGACGGCTCGCCCGTGACGCGGACGGTTATCTTGCCTCCCTCGGGCGTGTATTTGATCGCGTTATCGAGAAGATTCACAACCACCTGCTTAAGACGAATCTCATTGGCTTCCACCATGACATCGCGACCAGTTTCACAATCGAGAGAGATCGATTTGTCTTCGGCCAGCGGACTCAATTGTTCCGTGGTCGTGGAGACGAGGGTGGCGAAGTCGATGGGGTCTTTGCTGGTTTGCGATTCGCCCGCCTCCAACCGGGACATAAGCAACAGCCCCTCGACAATCTGAGTGAGCCGTTCGGACTCCTCCAGCACGCTTTCGACCTGGGAGGTCTGGTCTTCGTTGGCTATTCCCTCTTTTAAGAGTGCCTCCAATTCTCCACGCATGATGGTCAGCGGTGTGCGTAATTCGTGGGAGGCATCCGCTGTAAAACGACTGGCCACTTGGAAGGCTTCATCCAGACGCTGAATCATGCGGTTGAGTGCCAAAGACAGGCGCTCAACCTCGTCACCAGTTTCAGGCACAGGCAATCTTTGGCTCAGATTTTGTAGCGTGATGCGTTCAGCCGAACGCACAATTTCATCCACGGGACGCAAGGCACGACCGAGCAAAAGGTAAGCTCCCACCGACGTCAGGCCGATGAATACAGGGAACCCAATCGATAATGTCAGAAGGAGTCCATTGAGAGCGCTGAAAATCTCATTTTCGGAAGTTCCCACTTCTACGATGTACCGAGCGCCATTATCAAGCCGGTAACCGATGGAGGCGACTTGGAAATCTTCCTTGGCTTGAAGTGTCTCTTCGCGATGAACCGGTAAAGTTTCAGTATTGGCACCATCAAAAGAAACGGAAGGTGGCTTCGAGAGAACGTCAGCATTTCGCGAAGCGTAAACGATTCGACCCGATTGATCGGTGATGCGAATGATGCGTTCGTTTAACTCGGGTGCATATCTGGCTTGAATTTCATTACCGACGTAGCCTTCGCCCTTTTGCGGTATATCAACCAGAATAGTGCTGGCAATCTGATGAGCCCGACGCGTGAGTGTCTGTTGCAGCGACCGAATCAGATACTGCTTGAAACCCCAGTAGGTGTAGCCAGCAAAACAGATAAAGATCAAGGTAAGCGTCACCACGTACAACGTGATGAGCCGGGCTCTAATGGAACGGGGATGTGTCATGCCCCATTCAGGTCAATGGAATAACCAACGCCGCGCACGGTGCGAATTAGCTTGGGTTCATGGCTCTCATCGATCTTCTTCCGAAGCTGCCGAATATAAACATCCACGATATTGGTTAAACCCTCAAAACTTTGGTCCCAAACATGTTCGATAATCATGGTGCGGGAAAGGACGCGTCCGGTGTTGACCATCAGGTATTCCAGCAGCGAAAACTCCTTGGAGGTCAGATCGATCTTTTTTTCCTGCCTCCGAACCTGATGCGCAACGCGATCCAGTTCCAGATCTGAAACTCGCAATACAGAAGATCGCTCGACCGGTCCTCGTCGCAGAAGTGCCTTGATCCGCACCAATAGCTCAGCGAAGGAGAAAGGCTTGGTCAGGTAATCATCGGCTCCAAATTCAAAGTTACGCACCTTATCGGCGACGCTATCGCGTGCTGTCAGGATGAGCACCGGTACGGTGGTATTTTTCTTGCGGATGTGTTGGAGCAAGTCAGTCCCGGAAAGGCTCGGCAGATTTAAGTCCAGGATAACTAAGTCGTAAGAATAACTGGCGAGAAATTCCTGCCCCGTCTTTCCGTCAGATACCGCATCTACGGCATAGCTCTCCGCCTTCAGTCCCCGGACAATAAAACGGCTTACCTTCTCTTCATCTTCAACGAGTAGAATTCTCATACCAAGTAAGGCGTTAAGGCTACCACATTAGTTTTGGAAGTATCGAGCGTTACAAAAATGCAAGGAATGACGTAAAAACCATCCCCGGCTAAACCTTGCTGCTTGTGCCGATCTATATGGCTCGGCTATCGGTCCGAATAATCCCGCCCTGCCTAAGATGCCGCCAGAAACCAACCCCGACAGCACGCGAGGAATGGCTCTAAACAAGCTCTTCTAATAGAGTTGGGAGGGCCATTTTTTGAAGTCAGCTCTGGAAGCGCAAGAAATAGAAGACTGAAAGTGAAGGTCAAATTAAGAGTGCATTAATCCGGAAACCTTTCGTCATCGCCAGTGTCCAAGAGATAGGGACAACGAGTCTCAGAAGTTAGGCAATCTTGACGAAAGGAACTCATGAAAAAGTCGCGCAGACATAAACCATCAAAGAAGGCTGCTTCAATTAACGATGCTGGGACGAAACCACCGCTGCGATCCGACCAGTCGTCTCTCTATCGCCAAACTCGGACCTTATTGCCTTGGGTGGTTGCCCCTTTTCTTTTTTCAATTAGTCGTTGGATCGAATAAGTCGAGGGTTTGGTTTTCGCGGAAATCCGCCAAAGAAATTGTGTACGCTGGGTTGAGATGCGCGCCGCTCAGGCCTCCGGCGAGATAAATGCCTGTGGCAATTCCAAGACCCTGAACGATGGCAACTTGGAAATCTCCCACCAACGTCCTGTCGTCACTGCCGGGTACACACTTCCGCAGCCAAAAAATACCAAAAGAAAGGTTCCCAGCACTTCCTCAACAAACTCGACCTTGAGCGGAATATTACTTGGAAATGTCCGGCAGTGCCTTGACCGCCCTTACCAGAGATTCTTCTTCAACATGAGTATACTGTTTTGAAATTTCCGGAGAATCATGGCCCACAAAAGCCATGACGACCGATTCGGGAACGCCAGCCTTCTTCAGCAACGAATTGTTTGTATGCCGGAGACAATGGAAGGACAGTTCGTTTAGCTTGCGACGCTCACTGCGTCCTTTCCCGGTTTTCTGCTTCGACCTCGGAGGCAGCATCTTGGTTTCGACGAGCAAATCATGGAAGGCGTTGCTGACCTGTGCTACTCGGCCTGTTTTCTTAACGGAGGCGGCAAGAATTGGGAAAACATGTGTTTTCGGACCATGTGCCGATTTCAGGGAGCGCAAATATTTTAGAAGCGGGACGGCCAATGGCAGAATCTTGTTTTGGTGAGTTTTGATCGTCGTAAGCGTCCACCTCTGTGTTTTGAGGTCAACAGCCTTCCAAGTAGTGGTCGCGATGTCCTGGAGTCTCTGCCCGGTATAAAAGCCAAATAGGATCATGCCTATCCACTCTTTATCGGCGATCTTGAGCAATTTTTTGATTTCGGGGAGGGTGAAGGGACGACGCACGGGTTCGACATTTTTGTCCGATAAGACACCGACGTTAGTAGCGGGATTGAAATCAATTAGTCCCTGTTTGTTTGCTTCACCCAACGCAATGCGAATAATTTTTAGCGCTAAGTTGGCCGTTCCAACCGATAGACGGGACGCCACCCCCGTTTGAAAGGCCAGGATGTCAGCGCGATTAACGGTGCTGATATCTCGCTCCGCTTTTTCGCCAAGTGATGCCAAGAACCGTTTGGCTTCATCGTTATACTTTCTCCAGGTTCCACCTTTGACTCGAGTTTTACTTTGAGCAACCCATAGCTCAAAGAATTTCCGCGTTGATTCTCCGGGCAACTTTTCTCCACTGGCTATCTCGTAGATGTCTCCGATGATTCGCCGAGCCGTCTTTTTGGTCAGCTTCTTGCGCGCAGCTTCCTCATACTTGAAAGCCAGCCGTTCTGCCGCACGTGGACTGGTCGTCTTGGTGCTCCGCTTCATTCGCCGACCGTCCGGTCCCGTGAAGCACGCAGTCCAATATTTTGAGTCTGGATGTTTCCAAATTGAGGCCATAAAACTAAGAACGTAGCTAAGAACAGACGGTATCGTTTTCTATGTTTTTGTCGTCTATTTTGTTCCAAATGACAACGGTTTACGCAAAATCGGGGGCCGGATTGGTAGCACGGGTTCGAATCCCGTTGGGGTGACCCTTTTTTG
Source organism: Bacteroidota bacterium (assembly GCA_903970335.1). Classification (GTDB taxonomy): domain Bacteria; phylum Verrucomicrobiota; class Verrucomicrobiia; order Methylacidiphilales; family UBA1321; genus JABDGH01. The sequence goes on from CAJCII010000230.1 coordinate 6,845, forward strand.
CGGTCGGGAATTTATTTGCGCGGCCAATCCAGCCGAAGATGGCTCTGGATGCGTTTGTTCCAGTCTCCCGGCACCTGCGCCTGTTCCGCGTAGTCCGGCCACCGGGCCACGGCGGCCCGGACTTCCTCCAGGATCGTCCCGGCGCGGCCGCGTTTCATCAAGGCGTGGCGGGCGCAGTCGCGGAAATCGGCCAGGGTAAATCCGTCCCGCTTGCCGTTCATCGTCATCTGGTGCCGGGCGGTCCAGTCGCCCGCGGGATTGTAACTGTAGGTCACGTCGAAAGCGGGTGCGAGCGACCAGCGACCGGTCTTGTCCATGAGAAAGGCGATATTCTTGACGTGGTCGTCCTGATTGCGGGCGACAAGGTTAAAAGCCATGCGGCGGAACAGTTCCTCCACCGTTTCCATCGGGAGATTCAATTGGCGGACGATCAGCAACGCCTGTTCGTAGGCGTAGGCCCCGGCATGGTTGAAATCGAAATGGGCCAGCGCGCCCAGCGATTGCATGTGCAGCTTCTCGCCGCTTTCGAGCCGGTCGAAACGCCGGGTCATGAAATGCCGCCGCCCGCCTTCCTCCAGCAACCGGCACTCGCTCATGGCGATGCCAGCCGCCCGGGCCATCAGGTAATAGGCGTACTCGATCGCTCCGAACCCTTTGGGGTCGTCGAGTTCCTTGTCCCTGTTGCCGGTGACGCCATCGAATTTCAGCAGCCAGTAGGCGAAGCCTTTTCCCGCCTCGATCTGCCCGGAGCGGACCTCGTTGGTCTCGCGGTTCCAGGCGATGACCGCCTTCGCCCGCGCCCCGCCAGCGGACGTGCCGACCCGCAGGATATCGTTCAAGGCGTTTTTCCGGTTGGTCCTGGCAAAAGTCGTCTTCAGGTTTTTGCGGTGGCTCAAGACTTCCGAGGCCAGTTTGACCAAGGCGTCGACGGTGATCTTTTTCGCCTGCTGCGGCTTGGGGCCGATGGCCGGCATAAATTCCAGGGCACCCATCCCGCGCGTCCCCGTATAGCAAAGCCGTTCCACGGCATTGAAACTTTCCGGCGTCCGGCCCTGAGTGGCCAGCCAGGCATCGATCAAGGCATTACCGAACCGATCGGGCAACGAATCGGCCAGCAGACCGGGCAGACCGTGAAAGGTTTTCGCGGGCAAATCCGGAAAGACATATACCCGGTCGCTCAGGGGCATGACGAGGGGGGAAACTTCGATCCCGCTCGGCACGAAAGCCGGATCGTACTGGAAAGAGGCAAAGGCGCTTCCGTCCTCCAGAGAAACGGCCCCGATGGTCCGCCCCCACAGATTGACCTCGGCCAGGGTCATCGGTCTTTCCCCCATTCCCATTTTTTCTCCGAAACCCGGAGAGATTTTATCCGGGACGCGCGTCGGCGTTTCTTGCCCGCCAGCTTCAACTGCGCGATCGGGCTGGGCACCGGTTCCGGGACGAGCAGATCGAAACGATCGACCAAACCGAGCACGCGACACACCCGGATCAAACCCGATAACTGCGGCGCCACCGCACCCGCTTCCAGCCGTTCCAGGGTGCGCTTGGAGATACCAGCCTGCGTCGCCAGTTCCGCTTGCGTGAGATTGCGGTCCAGGCGGAGTCGGGCCAGCCGTCCACCCAATTCCACCAGGATCGCTTCGTCTGTGTTCTGATTGGTTATCCGCACGGTATCGTAATATATGGCGAATAACAGCTTAAAATCAAGTATAATCGCCAGTTATGGCGATATAAAATGTATGATAAAATGAAATAGAAATCGCCAATGATGGCGAAATAAGCGATAAAATAGCTTTTACTCGCCATAAATGACGATAAATCAGCATATCTTAGTTGCGAAACGAAGCTCGAACTATTGACGGTGAAAACACCTCCGCAGACCTTGCCCGGTACAGCCGGAGGGGAAACCTCCGGTCGTTGCAGACAAGGTAGGCGTGTGCGGGAGGCGCCGATTCATCGCCACTTGCTTCCGTGAAATTAAGCTTCACTTGTTTTTCCGACTGCTCAATGCTTGGGCCAATGGATTATTGGATCAGCAGTAAAAAAGTCCAGATGGGCCCCTACAGCCTGGACCAGCTTCAGCTGATGTGGCGACAGGGACAACTGACCTCCGATAGTTTTTATTACGACCGCCTCCGCGCCGAGTGGATCCCCCTTCGGGTCCTGATCGAAAGCAAAAAGGAGCTCTTTACTCCAGAAGAGGCCTTTGTCCGTCTGGGGCAAAACCGCCTGAAGGGTTGTCTGGCCGTTTTTAACCCGGACGAATATCTCCAGGTCTATGTCGAGGACGGTTTCGTGGTCGCGGCGCTGAGCAAAACGGATGTCGGCGAGTTTGCGCTGACCCGAGCGCTGCACTTGGAAAATTCCACGTACGAGTGGTTTGCCAACCAAAGCCCGCCGTTGCCGAACTTGCGGTTGAACATCGCCGAATATGCCCTGAGGAATTCCATTGCGCGGGACGTTCGGGTCGGCACCGCCGCTCCCGCCAGGGCCAAACAACACACCGTGGCACTGACCAAGAGCCTCCTCGACAAGGTGGAGGTCAAGCTCAAGGTCGCCTACATCCTGGTGGCCGACGAAGAATCGAAACTGAAAATCAAGCTGGAGAAGATGACGAATCTGGTGGGGCGCGGCGATCAATGCGATGTGATCATCGATAGTCCGCAGGTCTCGCGAAAGCACTGCCTGCTGGAAGTCTGGGAAGACAACGTCAAGGTCAAGGACCTCGACTCGAGCAACGGCACCTTTATCAACGGGATTCCGGTGAAGGACGGATTTCTTCGCTCGGGCGACCAGCTTCGACTCGGCACGTACCGGCTCCTGCTCCACAAGGAGCAAAAGAAAGCGCCGGACCTAAGAGGCTAAGGCGTTGGTTATACGCTCGCGCCGCTCCATTTCAGCTTCTGGCGCAGCACGCGATAAAAATCGGAATGGGGTAGATAGGCGAGCCGGACCCGGTGCTGGGCCGGTTTGATTTCCAGCCGGTCTCCATGCCGGAGGCGACCGCCGGAACCGCCGTCGAATTGCACGACAGGCGCGGACACGCCCGGTTGCCGGACAAAGCGGAGGCGAATGGGTTGGTCGGTCCCCACCACCAGGGACCGGTTGGTCAGGGTGTGGGGACAGATCGGAGTAAGCACAATCGAGTCGGCTTCCGGGCTCAGGATCGGTCCGCCAGCGGCGAGGGAATAAGCGGTTGAGCCGGTCGGCGTGGACACGATGAGGCCGTCGCACACATATTCCGTCACCAGATAATCGCCCACCTCGACCCGGATGCGGATCAGTCGTGTGGCATCGGCCCGGGCGACGACGACATCGTTCAAGGCGCACGGAATCACCACCGCACCTCCGCCAGCGCGGTGAAACGTGGTCTCCAGGGCGAGGCGGGGACTCAGGAGCAGATTGCTGTCCGCGAGATAGGGGAGAATGCTCTCCAGGTCCGCCTCCGAGACGGCGGTCAAAAAACCGAGGCTGCCGATATTGACGCCGAGGATCGGCACCTGCGAAGGGAACACCGCGCCGACGACCTCGAGCAGCGAGCCGTCGCCGCCAGCGACGAGCAGGATGTCCGATTTTTTCGCCAGAGCAACTTCCGACAGGCCGGGCCGTTGGATGAGCGCTCCCGTCCGCTTTTCGTAATGGAGTCGCAGGTTCGGGTGGTCCTGCGCAAACTCGATGAGTTTGTTGAGGACATCGCGGGCTCCCGGCTTGGACCGGTTCACCACCACTCCGACGTTCAACGTTTTTGCATCAGCCATAAAAATTCCTCGTTTCCGTCCCGTCCCGGCAGCGGCGAGGGGATCACCCCGACGTTGTTCACCGGATAGTCCGCCAGCCATCGACCCAATTCGTCGACCACCCGTTGCCTTACGCCAACGTCCCGCACAATCCCACCTTTGCCCACCTCGGCCCGTCCGGCCTCGAATTGCGGCTTGATCAGCGCACAGACCCGTCCGCCGGAGCTAAGCAGATCGAAGGCCGGAGGCAAGACCTTGCGCAGGGAGATAAACGAGACGTCGACCACGATCAGGTCGAAAGCCCCGGGGAAATGCTCCTCTGCATAGAGCCGGAAATCGCGGGCATTGACCCCCTCGTGGACCGCCACCCGGGGGTCGTTGCGCAGTCGCCAGTGCAACTGGCCGTGACCGACATCGAGGGCGACCACCTCCTTCGCGCCGTGCTGGAGAAGGCAGTCGGTGAAGCCCCCGGTCGAAGCCCCGACATCGAGGCAGCGCCAGCCCGTGATGTCGAGGTGAAAGCCCGCCAGCGCGCCTTCCATCTTGTGTCCTCCACGGCTGACATAACGGTCTCCGCCCCGGACTTCGATTTTCGCCGTCGCGGCACACAGTTTGCTAGCCTTATCCCACCGTTGACCTTCCACCCAAACCTCCCCAGCCAAAATCAACCGTTGAGCCTGCTCCCGCGAATCCACCACGCCGCGCGATACCAATTCGAGATCCAGCCGACGGAGTTTCATCTTTTTTCAGTTTACCCGTTTATGCCGAAAAATCAGAACAAAATCGGGGCCCGAAAAGGAGGGATTCGTGCGTCGGTAAAAGATCTCCGGGAAAAAGTCTGTTTCCCTGCAAATAACCCTTGTGCCTTCGGTGCTTCAATCTAATTTCTAAGCCAATGCCTCTCAATCAAGCCATTCTCGACCGTACGGAATCCTTTCACGGACTCTATGATCCCGCTTTCGAACACGATGCGTGCGGCGTTGGCATGGTCGCCAGCATCAAGGGTGTCCGCTCCAATTCGATTCTCCGCAAGGCCCTGACCTGTGTTTGCTCGCTGATTCACCGCGGCGCGATGGACGCAGACGCCAAGACCGGCGACGGCGCGGGTGTGCTGACCCAGATTCCTTACAAGCTTTTCCGGCTCGAAGTGGAGAAAATGGGCCACACTCTTTTCCAGGATTCCGATCTTGGCGTGGGGATGATGTTCCTGCCGAACGATCCCTATACCCAGGCGCGGTGTCGGCACATCACGGAAGTCGTCCTCGCCGAACACAAGCTTTTCATTTTCGGCTGGCGCGTGGTGCCGGTGAACACGTCGGTCTTGGGAGAAAAAGCGTTGAAGACATGTCCCAACATCGAGCAGGTGCTGATCGGGCGACCCGATCCGTCGGCGATGAGCGACGACGAATTCGAGCGCAAATTGTACATCTGCCGCAACCAGATTGAGGATCAGGCCGAAAGCCAGGGCATCAAGGATTTCTACATTCCCAGCTTTTCCAGTCGCACGGTGGTCTACAAGGGGCTGCTCGCCGCCCCGACCTTGGAGCGTTTCTATCTCGATCTCCACGATCCCAACTACACCACGGCACTCGCCATTTTTCACCAACGCTACAGCACCAATACCTTTCCGACGTGGCCGCTTTCCCAGTCGCTCCGGATGATGAGTCACAACGGCGAAATCAATACCGTCGCCGGCAACCGCCTCTGGACGCGGGCCCGCGAGTCCGAGTTGAATAGCCCGCTCTTCGGCGACAACATCAAGAAACTCCGCCCGATCATCCAGCCTGGCGGCAGCGATTCGTCGAGCCTCGACAATGCACTCGAACTCCTGGTCATGGGTGGTCGCGATATCCTTCACTCCATGCTCATGCTCGTTCCCGCTGCCTGGCAGGGCGATCCCTCCACGCCGCCCGAAGTGAAGGACTTTTACGAATATCACCAGACCTTGAACGAACCGTGGGACGGTCCCGCCGCCCTTGTTTTCAGCGATGGCCGCACCATCGGCGCGTGCCTCGATCGCAACGGTCTGCGGCCCGCCCGTTACAAGATCACTGAGGACGGTCTCTTCACCCTCGGTTCCGAAGTCGGCCTTCTCGTCATCGACGACGCCAAGGTCGTGGAAAAGGGACGGCTGGGGCCCGGCGAGATGATCGCCGTCGATACGGTGACGGGCACGTTGCTCCGGAGTAACGAAATCAAATCGATTTACGCCCGGAAGCAACCCTACGGCGTCTGGTTGCGGGAAAACATCAAGGACATCGAGAGCAAGCCGTCGCTCGATTCCCAGCCCGCGCCTGGCGCCACGCTCCTGCAACAGCAGCTGGCCGCAGGCTGCACCGAGGAGGAACTCAGCGCCATCCCGTCGATCCTCAAGACCATGGCCGAAAGCGGCGAAGAGGCCATCGGCTCCATGGGCGACGACGCACCGCTGGCCGTTCTCTCGAAAAAGCCCCGTCTGCTCTATCCCTACTTCAAGCAGCTCTTCGCCCAGGTGACCAATCCCCCGATCGATCCGATCCGCGAGAAGCTGGTCATGTCGGTTGAGGTTCTCGCCGGCGCGCGCCACAACTGGCTGGAGGAAACCCCCGCCCATGCCGGTCTGCTCCGCCTTCAGTCCCCGGTGCTCACCAATCCCGAAATCGGCCAGATTCTTTCCCTCAAGGAAGGCCCCTTCCGCTCCAGCACCATCGTCTGCCGCTTCCCGGTGAGCGAAGGGCCGGATGGGCTCAAGAAGCATCTCGACCTCATTTGCGCAGAGGCCGAAAAAGCCGTGCGGGATGGCGCGACGATCCTGGTCCTTAGCGACTGGGACATCGATGCCGCCCACGCGCCGATTCCCATGCTGCTTGCCACCGGTGCCATCCACCATCACCTCATCCGCACGGACCTCCGGGCCAAGACCGGCATCATCTGCGAAACCGCCGAATGCCGCGACGTCCACCAACTCGCCTGCCTGCTCGGCTATGGCGCGTCGGCCGTCAATCCCTACCTTGCCCTGGCCACGCTGAACGATCTTCTGTCGAAGAACGAATTGAAAGTTGCCGATGCCGCCACCGCCGCGAAAAATCTCCGCAACGCGCTCGAAAAAGGCCTGCTCAAAATCATGTCCAAAATGGGCATTTCGACGTTGGCCAGTTATAGCGGCGCCCAGACGTTTCATGCCATCGGCATCCATCCCGACGTGATCGCCTACGCCTTCACCGGCACTCCCTCGCAAGTGAAGGGGCTGAATTTCCGGGAGATTGCCGAAGAGACCCTCGCGCGGCACCAGCGCGCTTTCTCGGTGGATGCCAAGCTGCTCGATGAGGGTTTCTTTCGTTACCGTCGCGACGGCGAGCTCCATGCCTGGACCCCGCAAGCCTTGCAAAGCTTCCACACTTATGTCGGGATCAAGGGCATGGACAAGGCGAACAAGTGGGACGATTACCAGAAGTACGTTGCCGCCGTCGAGGACGCCGCGCCCGTCGCGCTCCGCCAGTGCCTATCCCTCAAGAAGGGCAACCCCATTCCGATAGACGAAGTCGAGCCCATCGAGGACATCCGCCGCCGTTTCACCACTGCGGGCATGTCGCTCGGTGCGCTTTCCCCCGAGGCCCACGAAACGCTGGCCATCGCCATGAACCGTATCGGCGGCAAATCGAATTCCGGCGAAGGGGGCGAAGACCGGGTTCGCTTCACTCCCATGGCCAACGGCGACTCGAAAAACAGCCGCATCAAGCAGGTTGCCTCGGGCCGGTTCGGCGTCACGGCGGAATACCTCGCCAGCGCGACCGAAATCGAAATCAAGATGGCGCAAGGCTCCAAGCCCGGCGAAGGCGGACAGATCCCCGGCCACAAGGTCAGCGGGATGATCGCCAAGCTTCGCCGCAGTACCCCTGGGGTCATGCTCATTTCCCCGCCGCCTCATCACGATATCTACAGTATCGAGGATCTGGCCCAGCTCATCTACGATCTCAAGCAGGTCAATCCCCGCGCCAAGGTCTGCGTCAAGCTCGTTGCCGAGGCCGGAGTCGGTACCATCGCCGCAGGCGTGGCCAAGGCCTATGCCGACATCGTCCTGATTTCCGGTCACGACGGCGGTACCGGCGCATCTCCACTCTCGTCCGTCAAGTATGCCGGCGGACCGTGGGAGCTCGGTCTGGCCGAAGCGCACCAGGTGCTTCTTCTCAACGGCCTGCGCAATCGCGTTACCCTCCGCACGGATGGCGGGATGAAGACCGGTCTCGATATCCTCATTGCCGCCATGCTCGGCGCGGAGGAATTCAACTTCGGCACCGCCGCGCTCATCGCCACCGGGTGCGTCTATGTCCGCAAATGCCATCTCAACACCTGCCCGGTCGGTATCACCAGTCAGGACGAAAAATTCCGCGCCAAATACAAGGGATCGCCGGAGAATGTCGTCCTCTTCTTCAACGCCGTCGCGGAAGAAGTGCGGCGTTATCTCGCCAGCATCGGCGCGCGGACTTTGAACGACATCATCGGTCGCGCCGATTACCTCGAACAACGCGAGGTGCCGGACCACCCGAAAGCGAACACGATCGATCTCTCGCGGCTTCTCGCCATGCCGAAGATCGACGACATGACGCCCCGTTTCCACACGTGGGAACGCAACGACAAGCTTCAGGATCGCACCCTCGACGATGTCATCCTGCAGGATGCCAAAAGCTGCCTGCAGACCAAGGACAAGCTCAAACTCCCTCCGTATAAGGTCAAGAATACCTTCCGTAGCATCGGCACCCAGCTTTCGGGTGAAATCGCCTACCGCTACGGCGATGAGGGCCTGCCCGAAGGCACCCTCGACCTGACCCTTACCGGGAGCGCTGGCCAGAGCCTCGGTGCCTTTTTGGTCAAGGGTGTCCGCATCACCCTCATCGGCGAAAGCAACGACTATGTCGGCAAAGGCATGGGTGGCGGCGAAATCATTCTTGTCCCATCGCCTGTGGCGAAGTTCGACCCATCGAAAAACTCCATCTGCGGTAACACCGTTCTCTATGGCGCCACCGGCGGTTCGCTTTATATCCGGGGCCGCGCCGGTGAACGCTTCGCCGTCCGCAATAGCGGGGCGACTGCCGTTGTGGAAGGAATCGGCGACCACGGCTGCGAATACATGACCAACGGCCAGGTGATCGTTCTTGGGGAAACGGGCAAGAATTTCGCCGCAGGCATGTCCGGTGGAATCGCCTATGTTCTCGATCTCGAAGGCAACTTCGAGCAACGCTGCAACCGCACCATGGTGACTCTGAGCCGCCTCTCCAACCCGGACGAGGTCAAATCGCTCATGGGCGTCATCTACAAACATCTGGAACTGAGCGAGAGTGCCCGCGCCAAGGAGATCCTCGGAGACTGGGCCAAATACGAGCCGCTTTTCTGGAAAGTCCAGCCCCTGCCGCCCGCCGCACCGCCCACGGCTGCACCCGCGCTGGTCGAACCCGCCAAGGTCTGATCGATTCCGCGCTTACGTCAGTTTTCGTTTAACGGGCATTTCGCTTGCTTCTCGCCTGTGCCTTAACGTGGATGCAAGTGCTTGATGATGGTCGCCACCGGAAAGACCCACGCCAACTCGTCCCGATGATATTCCGTTGGAAGATGCGCCGGATTATAGCTGGAGAACTTGATCAGGCTTTTGTCGAGTTGGACATGCATGATCTTGCAGATGACACCTTGGTTCCGGACATTCGCCACCACGACCTCGCCGTTCGTCGGTGCGGTGCCCGGCAACAGGATGGCGATGTCCCCATCGGAGAACTTCGGCTCCATCGAATCGCCCCGCAGCCGCACGCCGAACGCCCGCTCGTCCCTCACGTCGCCCGGCACGACTTCGCAGTCTAGCGGGAGTTTGTCCGGATCGAGCGTTTGCCCGGCCTGCGTCCAAGTGAGGACGGGCAGGTTGCGCAGGCCATACGAGGGGCTGGCACCGTCGCGGACGCGCAGGGAAGACGATTTCTCGATGAGCAGGTAACGGGTCCACAAAGCCTTGCCTGGCGGTCGGCCCCGCTCCAACTGGGAGAGATAGCTTCGATCGATGTTCAACCGCTCCGCTGCCTCGGCTTGGGTCAAGTCTTGGCTGACTCGCCATAAACGAAGTCTTTCGGAGAAGGGGTCATTCGTGTCGGGTGTGCTTGGAATCATCGACTTTCTCTTCCTTTAAAGCCTCAAAACTACACGTATTTCGCCAGAAAGTTTTAAAAAGTAAACATTGTTATGCTCGAATAACGCATCTAATTTCTACTTTTGAGCGAAAAAATAACTAATCTGTCGACTTCTTCTGCCGATTATCGGCAACCTTAGGCGAAGTTAATTTGAAAAACCATCGCCGGGACGCATACTTTTCCCATGAAACGACTCGCCCTACCCCTTTTGGCTTCTCTTGCCCTCCTGGTTCCTTCTCATGCCGCACCCCCTCCTTCCTATCACCTCACCACCGTGAGCTGGGTGGTCGCGACGAGGAACAACCTCGATGTCGATGACCGCTACGTCACCCTCATCGGTCATGTGACGCAAAAAATTGGCGACGAAAACTACTGGTTCACCGACGGCACCGGCTCCGTCCGGCTCGATAGCGAAAAGTTCGAGCTTCCCCTCGGCCCCAAGGTGGTGATCGGTGGACGCATCGATCAGGCCTATCTCGGCTTCGGCCATCTCGAAGTCGATGTCCGGCAATGGCACTACGCGAAGAATCTCTAACCGGTGGTAAAGGCCCGTCCCGCCAAGAAAATCAGCACCGTGAAACCCAGCACCGCCCACGGTCGCGGATCGTTTCGGAACCGGGTTGCCGCCGTCGGCGCGAAGACCCAAACGAGTGCCGCAGCGATCACCCACCACGCCGCATAGTTGGTCAGGGGAATGCCGCCCCCGGTCCAGATCCAATAGTACTTGACCCCCGTCGCAAAAGGTTCGAGCACGAAATCGTAGCCGGTGCAGACCAAGCCTGCCAGCGCGGCCTCTGCCTGCCGTGAGAGATGCGGCGCCCTTCCGCGCACGATAAAGAGCGCATTGGTCACCACCACATGCCACGCCAGCGGAATGGTCAGCGGTACCGCTCCCAGGAGAGGTCCGAACCGGGTGGTGTAAACATAATGCCCGAACGGGAAACCCATCAGCACCCCCACGGTCTCCACGCCAAACGCACAGGCCAGGATCGCGATTCCCCACCGCCGGGCCGTCGCCGGCGTCCATTGTCGCGCGGCGTGAAGATGCGTGTTCGCAAAGGCCAGCACGATCAGAATCGGATCGCCCGTGGCCAGGCAAAAATCGACGAAACGGTCGAGCCACGGGGGAATCGACCATCGCGCGACCGCGTCGGGCGTAATCTGAAAGACGGTGAAAATCAGTCCCGCCATGCTCCAAAACAGGAAGGCGGCGAAGCAAACGATTTCCAGCCGATTCCACCGTTTCACGATTCCTCCCGCTGGATCATCTCCGCCACCATTTTCCCGCTGAGCAGAACGAGCGGGATCCCGCCGCCGGGGTGGGTCGTCCCACCCACAAAATAGAGATGCCGCATCCCCTGCGCGCGCAGCGGCGGACGGAAAAGCGAGGTCCCGATCGAGTGGGAGGCCCAGCCATACAACGCCCCGTGGTGTGCCAGGTCCCGTGCGGCGAAATCGCCCGATGTGAAAATGCTCTCCGTCACGATGCGCCCGGATAGGTCCACGCCGAATCGTTCCAGCCGTTTCAGCACCACCTCCCGATAGTGCATTGTTTCCGCGAAAGTCCACGCCTGCTGCGGATCGCGCGCGGGCACGTTGATCAACACGAAGTAGTTGTCGTGCCCTTCCGGCGCATGGCCCGGATCGTGTCGCGAGCTGACCGAAACATAAATCGTCGGCTCCGTCGGATTGATTTTTTGTCGGTGGATCTCGTCGAACTCGCGCGGGTAATCGTCGGAGAAAAAGATATTGTGGTGCCCCAGCCGCAGATCGCGCCCGCGGATCCCGAGAAAGAGAATAAAGCCCGAGGTCGAGAGCGCTGGCTCGAGAATCTTTCGCGCTCCTTTCACCCGCAGACCGGCGAGAAAGCCCGTCCAGGCGCTCAACGCATCGGCATTGCACACCAGCGCATCGCAACGCTCCCGCTCTCCGTCCTGCGCACTCACTTCCCACGCTTTTTTCTCCACGGACTTGACAGCGGTCACGGTGCGATTGAATCGGAACTTCACCCCGTTGCGCAACGCCAGTCCGGCCAGCGCCTCCGTGATGCGCGGCATCCCGCCCCGGACATACCACGCGCCGAACTCCGCCTCGACGTAGGGAATGATGTTGAAGGTCGCGGGCGTGAGATAAGGCGAGGACCCGTTGTAGGTCGCGAAGCGGAGGAAAATCTGCCGCAGGTGCGGATCGGAAATGCGTCGTTCCACCTCGGCGGCCATCGTGCGCGTCGTGGCCACTTTCCCGAGATGCCGCAGTTTCCACAGGTTGCCCAGGGTGAAGGCCCGCCAGAAATCGCCCGGTGGGCGGTTGAGATAAGCCTCGCCGGAAAGCTCGTAGATGCCCCGCGCATAGGCGAGAAATCGTGCCACTTCCGGACGCAGCCAAAACGCCGCGTCCTCGTCGATCGTCGTCCCGTTCGTCCAAAAATAGCGGCAGGCCGAATCGAGCTGCACCAAGTCCAGATGTTCTTCCATCCGTTCCCCGGCCGATTCGAAAAGCTCCCGCAGCACCTGTGGCATGGTCAACAACGACGGCCCCGTACCCCAGGAAAATCCCTCCTGCCGCCGTTCCTTGAGTTTGCCCCCGGGTGTGGCGTTCTTTTCCCAGACCTCGACCGCATGGCCTGCCCGCGCGAGGCGGATCGCCGCCGCCAGTCCCCCCAGGCCCGCGCCGACGACCGTGATTTTTTTCAAGGATTGCCCCCTCGACAAATCCATGATGACCGGTTGTGATAAGACACGCCTCCCTTTATGCCCCGGTCGACCATCCTCATGCACGTATGAAATCGCGCACGCTTCTTTCGCGACTCGACGAGGCCCGCGCCACGGCGCTTGATTTCGTCAGCTTCGGTTTCGTCAATCTCCTCCATGCCCGGCATCCCCTTCCGCCCGATTTCCGCGCCCAATGGGACCGCTTTACCGCCGAGTGGGCCGACCGCCCCGTCGAAGACTTTTACCGCATCCCCGACAACTTCGTGCCGCCCGAATTGCCCGAACGTGGGCGGCTCCTCTTTCCCAGTCCCTACCCCGGCGAGCACGAGCCGAACAACCGCGCCGCCTTCGATTTCTTTCCCTGCCGTCAGGGCTGGGCCGCCCCCACCATGATCCTCGCCCATGGCCTCATGTCGGTCAGCGATATCGGGTATCGCCTCTGGGCGCGACGGCTCAACTCGCGCGGATGGAACGCCGTTTTCGTTCATCTTCCCTACCACTACTCGCGCCGCCTCCCATGGCATTTTCACGGCGAACTCTGCATCGGCGGTCACTTGCTCCGTTCGGCGGCGGGTATCCGGCAGTCCGTCGTGGAATGCCGCATCGTCCTGCAGCAACTCCAGAAAAAAGGCGGCCAACTCTTCGGCGGCTGGGGCACCAGTTACGGCGGCTGGATGATGGCCCTGCTCGGTTGCTTCGAGCCGCTCCTGCAACGCATGGTGCTCGTCGAACCGATTCTCCATATCGACAACGCCATCTGGCGCTCGCCCAGCTCGGTTTCGCTCCGTGCCGCTCTGCGCCGCGTCGGCCTCGGCCCCGGCGACACCGCTGGCAGCATGCGTCTTGTCTGCCCTGCCAGCCAAAAGCCCCTCCTCGCTCCCGAGCACATCCTCATGCTCGCCGGTGAGTTCGACCGCATCGCTCCACCCGCCGAGATCGAGGAACTCGCCCGACTCTGGGGAGGTGCCCATTACGCCTGTTTTCCGCAGGGACATGTCGGCTACACCCTCATGCCCGAGAGCTTTCGCATGGTCCAGGAACTCTGGCCCTCCGACTTCGCTTCGGGTACCTCTTTCACCGCACCGGTCCAGGAATCAAAATCGGATGCTCTCGATTTGGCATAAAGTTCATCCGCCAATTTACTCCTTTTATCAATCTATCTTTCTTCCACGCCTCCTCTTCATTGACTTTTACCGCCCAGGTTCGATGATTAGGGATGGCATCATTCGCCGCGTCGCAACTGGTCACCGGCCCCTTCGATGAGGCGTTGATCCGCGATACGGCGGTTCACCTGCGCCAGCAACTCGTCGGCCCGCCCACCTTCGGCCTCGTCTTCGTCACGCCCGACTACGCCGAAAACGCCCAGGAACTCCTCGAACTCGTCCGCGTCTACGGTCACGTCCCCACCCTCATCGGTTGCAGCGGCACCGGCCTCATCGGACGCTCCCTTGAGCAGGAGGAAGGCTCCGGCTTTTCCCTCATGCTCGTCTCCCTGCCCGGCGGCAAGGCCACCGCCTTCCCGTTCAATCAGGACATGGTCGAGGCCTGCCCCGGTGCCGATTATTGGCGGCAAAAAACCGGCGTACAATCCTCCGACGTCAAAGCCTGGTTCTCTTTCCTCAATCCCTTCGTCCTCAGCGGCGAATCCTGGCTCAAGCAATGGAGCCAGTCCTATCCGAAAGTCCCCATGTTCGGTTGCCATGCCGGCGGCTTTACCGGCGAACCCGAAGCCTGGGTCTTTTGCGATGGTCGCGTCGTCTCCGGTGGAGTCGCCCTCGCTCTGGAAGGCGATATCGCCGTCCACTCCGTCGTCTCCCAAGGGTGCAAACCCATCGGCGAGCCGCTCACCGTCACCCAGGCCGATCGCAATGTCCTCTTCAAGCTCGGCTCCCGTCCCGCCTACGAAGTCCTCTGCGAAGTCTACAAGGAACTTACCGACATCGAACGCGAGCAGGCCCGCGGCCACCTCTTTGCCGGTCTCGCCGTCAGCGAATACCTTGAGGAATACAAACGGGGCGACTTCCTCGTTCGTAACATCATCGGGGCCGACCGCAAAAGCGGTGCCGTCGCCATCAACGCCATGCCCCGCGTCGGCCAGACCCTCCAGTACCAACTCCGCGACTCCCGTGTCGCTGCCGACGAACTCAAGCGCCTCTTGCGCGATATGCAGTCCTCCATGGCCACGGCCCCCTTCGCCGCCCTCCTCTGCACCTGTCACGGACGTGGACGCGCCCTCTTCGGCGGTCCCCACCACGATGCCGGTCAGGTCAACGAATTCTTCCCCGGCCTTCCCGTCACCGGCCTCTTTGCCAACGTCCAGCTTGGCCCCGTCGGCGAACGCAGTTTCGCTCACGGCTACACCGCCTCTCTTGCCCTCCTTGCTCCCACGCCACCCGCCCTCTCTTTCGGCAAAGTTGGCGAGGTTATTGCTTAGACAATGTGATCCATACTCCACTATACTGTTTAGCCTTAACTCCTATCTCGCAATTCATGTCCCTGCTCGGTTTCCTCCCTCTATCCTGCGATCTGCAAAAGAACTTGCAGAGCTGGTCAAACAAGTCGATGCTATTCCCTACTTAGTCTATCTATTATAAAATGAGTGGCTCCACTGCTTTGCTCGACCCAGAACTCCGCGAGAAAGACCTCGGTTTGCCCGAGCTGAACGACCGGCTTGAAAAACAATCGGCTGAAGAGCGCGTCCGTTGGGCGCTTGATCGGTTTCGCCCCGACATCATGCTCTCGACCAGCTTCGGTGCCCAGGCTGCCATCTCCCTCCACCTCGTCACTCAACAATGGCCGGAGATTCCCGTCGTCTTCATCGATACCGGCTACCTCTTCCCCGAGACCTACCAGTTTGCCGACCAGTTGACCGAACGACTCAGACTCAACCTCAAAGTCTTTCGCCCCGAATTAAGCCCCGCCTGGCGCGAGGTCCGCTACGGTAAACTCTGGGAACAGGGGGGCGAGGGCATTGAGCGCTACAACTTCATCCATAAGGTCCAGCCCATGCAGACAGCGATTCGACGTCTCGGCGTCCGCAGTTGGATCACCGGCCTGCGTCGCCAGCAATCGAAGTCGCGTCAGGACCTCGGCGTCCTGCGCCTCCAAAACGACGTGACGAAAATCCATCCCATTATCGACTGGACCGACCGTCAGGTTTTCCAATACCTCAAGAAGCACGATCTTCCCTACCATCCGCTCTGGGAAAAAGGCTATGTCTCCATCGGCGATGTCCATACCACCCGTCCTCTTACCGGTAACATGACCGAAGAAGAGACACGCTTCTTCGGCCTCAAGCGCGAGTGCGGCCTTCACGACTCCGGCGTGGACGATCCCGAACTGTAGACCGTCTCCAAAAAGTTCGCGTTAGGCTCCGCGATTGGTAACATCGCGCCCTATGCATACCCGCTTCGCCATCGGTCGGGACGAATACCAACGCCTCTCCACCGAGGAACTCCGCCGCCATTTCCTCGTTGAAGACCTCTTTCGCCCCGGCATCGTCGAACTCCTCTACTGGGAAACCGACCGCACCGTCCTCGGAGGCGTCGTCCCCACCGCTGCTCCGCTCATCTTGCCCACCGCCCCCGCTCTCGCCTCCGGCTTCTTCTGCGAGCGCCGCGAACTCGGCCTTCTCAATCTCGGCGGCACCGGACATGTCGTCGCCGATGGCCAGACCTATCCTCTCGCCCCCCTGGACGGCCTCTATATCGGTCGCGGCGTCCGAGAGATCTCCTTCGCCTCCGCCGACCCCTCGC
>CAJCII010000231.1 GCA_903970335.1 Bacteroidota bacterium
ATGCCCGGAATCCGTTTCGCCAGCATCGACTTCCCGCTCCCTGGCGGACCGATCATCAGGACATTGTGCCCGCCTGCGACGGCAACCTCCAGCGCCCGCTTGACATGCTCCTGCCCCTTCACGTCGGCGAAGTCGTTTTCGATCGCTTCGAAGTTGCCCAGGATTTTCTCCGGGTCGACCCGCAGCGGAAACACATCCTGCCCGCCGCCGAGAAATTCCGCCGCCTCCCGCAGATGCTTCACCGGGTAGACATCCAGCCCCGTCACCACGGCCGCTTCCGCTGCGTTTGCCGCCGGTAAAATCAGGCCCCGCTTGCGATGTCTCCGCGCCGAAAGCGCAATGGAAAGCGCGCCCTTGACCGGACGTACCTCTCCCGTCAACGCCAGTTCCCCCACCACCCAATAATCGTCGAGATGATGGGGCTTGATCTGCTCGGAAGCGGCCAGGATACCGAGCGCGATCGGTAGGTCGAAACTCGGCCCCTCCTTCTTCACGTCCGCAGGCGCGAGATTGATCGTCGTCCGCCCGTAGGGATGCTTGAACGCGCTGTTCACCAGGGCCGTCTTCACCCGGTCGCGACTCTCCTTCACCGCCGTATCGGGCAGCCCGACCACCACCACGACCGGCGAACCGAAGGCACAATCGACCTCCACCTCGACGGCATACGCATCGACACCCCACACGGCGGCGGAAAAAACCTTGGCCAGCATCCGGTTAAACAACCAAGTTCGCCCTCGACTGACGAGGGAAATTTGTTGCTTGCGGTGCCGGAGTGGCGCGAATCGAATCCACCCGTGCGGATCTCTAGCCCTGAAAACCTACTGCCCCGCAGGAGGGTTTCCCGAATTGGTCCCAACTCCATCGGCTTTCGGTGCCGGAATCGACATCGAATCGAGAGCTGGATTCGTATTGAGTGGATTCTTTCCCGTCCGCTGCCGGAACAAGGCAATGTTTTGACGGAAAAGTGTCCGTTGCTCGGGGCGCAGGACGGCATTGATCTGCTGGAACGTTTCCCGGTTGAGCATTTGGAGCTGAGGTTGAATCCCCGCCTGCACCTCTTTCCGCTGTTCCAGGTTCTGGAGGAAGTACTGGTGCACCTGCTGCTTCTGGTTGTCGTCGAGATTCAAGTTACGGGTCATCCGCGACTCCAATAGTTTCGCGACCGCTTCCGGACCGCCCTGCAGGAACAGCGTCGTCTGGCGATAATGCACCACCGACGCGCCGATCCAACCGGAAATGCATCCGAGAATAAAAACCAGAATGACGCCGCAGACGGCCTTCCAATGGCTGGTCATTTTCTAGTTCAGGTTATTCCACATTTCCACGGCATCCGGATTGTCCGTCATCGCCATCTGCTCCGCCTCGTTCGCATCCGCGGCGACCTGCGAATGCCAGACCGCCAGCCCCACGACGCAGGCCGCAAAGAACGGCATCAATCGCCAGGAGACTACCGCCCAGATCGAGTCCGCTTCCTTAGCGGCGCGCAGTCGCGCCATCAGGCGGGTCTCGAAAGAGTACTCCGCCTTGTCGGTGTCATAACGCCGCGACCGGGCCAACGCAAAAAGCGCGTCCAGCCCATCGTCGTGATTTGGTTCATTCATTTTCGGTTCTCCATTAGTTTACGCAAGGCGGCTCGGGCCCGGAAAGCACGGACTTTGACGTTGGACTCGCTCCAACCGGTAATCCCGGCGATTTCCTGCACGCTTCGTTCCTCGAGTTCGAGCAGGGTGATGACGAGACGCTCTTTCGGCGATAGTTCCGCCAGGGCGGCATGAAGGCGCTCCAGATCAGGGTGCGCAGCGGGAGCTTCCGCCGCCGAAGGCTCGTGTCCGGTTTCGAGCATGGCCTCGACCGAGATGACGGGCCCTTCCCGGCGCTTTTTCCGCAGGTAGTCGTAGCACTTGAAAGTGGTGATCCGCATGATCCAATGTTCGAAGGGCGAATCGCGGCGGAATTGCCGCAGCTTGAAGTAGGCCTGGACAAAGACGTCCTGGCAGATGTCCTCGAGCTCACCGGCATCGCGGGCGAAACGGGCGGCCACGCCGAAGACCCGCTTTTTGTGTCGTCGCGCCAGCTCCGCGAAGGCCTGGTCGTCTCCGCCGAGCGTTGCTTGCACCAACTGCTCGTCCGGTATCGAGCTTTCCTCAGCGACCATACAATCAGTGTATCCCAGCAAATGAGAATGGGGGCGATCATCTTTTCATCACGTTGGTGCCTCTGGGAGCAAGCCGACAGGAAGCGGGGTGGAGTGATCGCGTTGATGTGCTCACACCACTACAGACGTTCCGTCCTCCCAAAGGTTACACCCGCCGCTTAAATTCGTTACTGCACTCGGCAGCGGTTCCGACAAAGATTCCCCTCGTCATGCCCCCTGCCCGCACCGTCGCCGAAATCGCCGAACTCCTCCCCTACCTGTTCCTCGCCTGGCCGGAAGCGAAGAAGAAGCAGGTGCGGGAGTGGCTGAAGTTCGGCTCCGTGGAGGTCAATGGCAGGGTGGTTACCCAGTTCAACCACCGGCTCAAGCCCGGCGACCGGGTCTCGATTCGCGCCCGGGGACTGGCGGCACCGGACACGGTCTTGCCCGGCGGCATCCGCATCCGCCACGAGGACGCCGACCTGCTGGTCATCGAGAAACCGGCGGGACTGCTGAGCATCGCCAGCGCTTCCGAGCCGGACAAGACCGCCTATGCCGACCTGACCGACCATGTCCGGCAGGGCAACCGGCTGAGCCGTGCCCGGGTGTGGATCGTCCATCGGCTGGACCGGGAGACTTCGGGGCTGATGGTCTTCGCCAAGAGCGAGGCGGCGAAGGTGGCGCTGCAGGCCGGGTGGGAGGCGGTGGAGAAGAAGTACCTGGCCGTGGTGGAGGGGGCGCCGCCGGGCGAGGCGGGTCTGCTCGACTCCCACCTGGACGAGGCGAACCCGCTGAAGGTCTATGTGGACAAGGAGGGGCCGCAGACCCGGCATGCCCTGACCCGGTACCGGACGATGAAGCGGGGGGGGGCCACCACCCTGGTGGAGCTGACCTTGCTGACGGGGCGGCGGCACCAGATCCGGGTGCAACTGGCCGAGGTGGGTTGCCCGATCGTGGGGGACAAGAAGTATGGGGCGAAGACGAACCCACTGAAGCGGGTGGCTCTCCATGCTTGCGAGCTGCGGTTGCACCACCCCGTGACGGGGAAGGAGTTGCGGTTCTACTCCCCGCTGCCGGGGGACTTGGGGGAGTTGGTGCGGGTGGGGAGTTAAAATGGCCTAAATGTGCTGCGGATTTAGGTCAGACTGGGCATTTAGTGGAAGGCGCTGGGGGAGAATCGGTTGGAGTGTTGACTTTTGGGGTGGGGGACGGATTGGAGGGTAACAGCGGAAAAGCAGGTGGATTTCGGTAGGTTTTTGAGGCTTACGGCGCCCGTCGGCGGTGATTTATTCCGTCGAAAATTCGGTCACGCGCACAGACCGCCCTCACATTAGAATCGTCAATTTGGGCAAATCGGTCAAAATCGGGTTGTGCTGGTCGAAATTCAAATCCAATGCCCGCATTGCGGGGAAGTCATTACCTCGATGGCGGACACATCGCAGGGCGATTACGCGACGATCGAGGATTGCGAGGTCTGCTGTGCGCCGATGAACATCGAGGTCGTGTGCGAGCCGGGTGAGGTCGAGGAAGTCCGGGTCAGCCTGGCGTGAGGAGCGCGACCATGTCCGCCGCGCAATTTCTGCTCATCGATGTCGGTAATTCACGGGTGAAGTGGGCCACGGCCGATGTGCGGGGACCGATTCAAGTCGAGGGGGAAGGCGCGACCGATGAAGTTACGGCAACCTGGACGCGGTCGCTCGCACGCAAATTCCCACGGCACCATACGGTACTGGCCTCGGTCGTGCCGAAGCTGTCGCCCGCCTTTGCTCGCGCCTTTGCGGGACGGCTGCATCCGGTGGCGGGGAACTCGCCCGCGCTGGGCCTGCGCTTTCGCTATCCCAACCCGGCGGAAATCGGCGCTGACCGGCTGGCGGCGGCGGTGGCGGTATTGTCGGACGGAACCTGGCCGGCGATAGTGGTCAACAGCGGCACGGCGACAGCCTTTACTGTGCTCGATGCCAAAGGGCATGTCTGTGGCGGAGCGATTGCACCGGGGTTGCACACGCAGTTGGCGGCATTGATCGGCGCGACGGCGCAGTTACCGGCGACCGACTTGCGCCCGATGCGGCGTTATCTGGCGCGCTCGACGGGGGATGCGATCCGGGCCGGGGTGATGTTGAGTTTCCAGGGGGGCGTGAAGGAGATTCTGGAACGGCTGGGCGAGTCGCTTCCGGGAAAACCGCTCGTGGTGGTGACGGGAGGGAATGCGGGGCATCTCACGGAGACTTTGCAGGGAAAAGCGGTGTTCCGGCCTTTACTCGTCTTCGAGGGTCTGCGCATGATTGGCCTGAGAGCGTTCATCGAAGTTTTATGAGCCGGATTCCCGAAAACCGTATCGACCGCAAATTCCGCGAGCTAAAAGCGCGGGCGCAAAAGGCCTTTGTCGCCTACATCACCGCCGGAGACCCCTCCCCGGAGCGGACGCCGGAACTGGTCTGGGCGCTGGAACGGGCGGGGGCGGATATCGTCGAATTAGGCGTGCCGTTTTCCGATCCGCTGGCCGACGGGGTGGTGAACCAGCTTTCGGCGCAGCGAGCACTGGAGGCCGGGACGACGCCGTTCCGGGTGTTCGAGATGTTGCAGGCGATACGGACGCAGTCGCAGATTCCGATCGTGCTCTATACCTACTTTAACCTGGTCTACACCTATGGCATCGAGCGGTTCTGCCAGCACGCCTATCAGTCCGGGGCGGACGGCATCCTGGTACTCGATTTGCCGCCGGAAGAATCGCAGGGGCCGAACAGCGTGGGATCGAGGCTGGGCGACGGCAGCCTGCGGCGGATTTGCCTCGTGGCGCCGACAAGTCCAGCGGAGCGGATTGCGAAGATCGTCCAGAAGGCGACCGGGTTTGTCTATTATGTCTCGCGCGAGGGGGTTACGGGGATGCAGGAGCATGTGGCCACGAGCATGAGCGGTCGGATCGACCTACTGCGCAAACACACGCAACTGCCGGTGTGCATCGGGTTCGGGATTTCATCGCCGGAACAGGCCCGGGCGGTGGCGTTGCAGGCGGACGGGGCGGTGGTGGGGAGCGCGCTGGTGAATCGCATCGCGGAGTGGGGAAAAGACCACGACCTGGCGGAGAAGCTGGAGGATTTCGCGCGTCCCCTCGCCCAGGCGATTCATAGTTAACGCTAAAAATGAGCAAGCCATTTGCAAACCCGGTAAGAGTTATCTGGCCGTTCTTGGTGGCCATTCCTGTCGCAATTGCCATAGGCATCCCCATAACTGCTTTGTCTGCCGCTTTTTATTACTTCTTGCAATATGGGTTGGGGCTATCTTCCGAACTTTCGTGGAAGTGCGCCTTATTTTCATTTTTTGTCGGTATCTCCCTGCTCCCCTACGTTGGAGAGCGGTTTCACTTACGTCGATGGGACAGGGCGAGGCAAACTCCTCGCTTCGGGCCACCTTATTCTGACGCGACGGACGAAACAGGAGCAGAGTCACTGGAGAGCAGAATTCGTTTGATCAAAATAATGAACCCCCGCCGCAAGGAGCGGGGTGTTGAGGAGCAAAAGGCAGGCTGAACTGATCCTTCGGCTTCGCTCAGGATGACGGGTGGTTGATTTGAAGAGGTGAGGGCTCGCTGCGCTTGGGCGGCTCGGCAGGCACCTCGCCCTCCAGTGCTCCTCATGACGCATTTGGTCAGGCGTTCATGATCAATACAAAAAGCCGCGGCGTTGCGATGTCTCAGGATGACGGATTTTTTTGCATCAAGTTTGCGCAAGGCGAATTTCGATGGCCGTTTGGGGGCTGATCTTCGACAAGGATGACGGATTTTTTATTTGGAGGATGGGGTGGCTCGCTGCGCTTGGGGTCCGTCGCACGGAGATCCACGGCTACCAACAGAGGAAGGCAGCGGTTCGGCAGGCGCGTCGCCCTTCAGGAAGGCAGATTCATGCGACGGTCATAGACCGCCGCGACATTTTTTGAGTCAAGGCAGCGTGATGCGGAGGATGGAGGCGGGAAAGTCGTCGAGTTTATCGCCGGGGCGGCGCATCTGGAGATCGGCGACGATCGATTTGCCATCGGGACTCCAGCTCAGGTCCGAGGCGATATTTTCCGAGGCGCGATACTCGGGCGCGCCGGGTTCGTTGAAATAGGTGAGGCGGCGCTGGTTCGAGCCGTCGGCGTTCATGATCCAGTAGTCGGTTTTGACGTGCCCCTTGTTGGCGTCGGAGAGGTCCTGCGCAATGCCCTGGCTGGACATCCAGACGATCTTGGAGCCATCGGGTGAGTACTGGGCGTGCTCGTTCCACTGGTCCTGGGCGGGGTCGGTGAGCATCTCGGTGTGGCCGGTGGCCAGTTCCAGGCGGACGATGGTCATGTGGCGGAAGTCGCCGGCGTTCTTGGTGGTGGAAAAGAGGATATAGCGATCGTCGGGCGAGAAGCAGTGGGTCTCGTAAAAGGCGTTGCCGAGCGGGTCAAGGGTCTTGATCCCGGAAAGCTCGGGGCCGTTATCGCCGACGGCGAATTTGGCGAGACACATGACCCATTTTTGCGGCGCGGCGGACTGCATCTCCGACCAAAGCAGCAGATTGCTGCGGTGGGCGAAGTGGGGATGAAGCACACCCTGACGGTTGGCCAGATGGGTCAACTGGCAGGCGAGCGTGCCGGTGGGGGAGAGCAACCAGAGATCGTTATTAAAGCCGATTCCGGGATTGGTGACGCGCTTGTAGCGGGCGGGCGCGGAGGTGGCCAGGGGCGGCGGCGGCATGTCGGAGGCCTCGACGACGATGTAATTCCCGGAGGGATGCCAGGCAGGGTTGCCGTTGTCCAGCGCGATGAGTTGCTGGTTTTGATTGCTGAGGCAATGCGAGCCGGAGCCGTCCGGGTTCATGACCCAGGTCTGGAAGTGATTGACGGCGTCCGTGGCATCGTAGGCGATGAGGTTGTTGGCGCCCCAATCGACGCGACCGCCGTGGCCCTCGACGAGGGAGACGATTTGCGGACAGACTTTGCCCGGTCCGGCGAAATGAAAAAGATCGGTTTGGGCGACGGCTGACGTCGAGGGAAGCGTCAGCAGGGCAAAAACAAAAGCGGGCAGAACGAGGGGGCGGTAGTTCATTGGCGGTGACGAGTGTGGTTATAACGAAAAGAGGCAGGCTTGTCGCCTGCCCCATTACTGGAACCCATGGCGTCGAGGTTTAGTCGAGCGTAGAGGGCGTCGCACTCGAAGTCGCGGTCGGAGTCGGCGTGAAAGTCTTGGTCCAGGTTTCGCTGTTGCCGGTCTGCTTGGTCACGCCGCTGGGGCTGGTGACGCTGCCCGAAGCGGTGCGCGTGATCGTGCCGTTGCCATTCTTGGTGAAGGTCACGTCGTTGGTGTCGGTGCTCGTCTTGCCGTTGGGGCCGGTGACCGTGCCAGTCTTGTCGTAGCCATCGCTGGTCTTGGTGAACGTCTGGTCGGAGGTGACCGTCTTGCCGTTCGGGCCGGCCGCGGTGGTATCGACCTGCTTCGATCCGTCGCTCGTGCTGATCGTCTTATCGACCGTCGAGGTCTTGCCCGTGGTGGTGTTATCGAAGGTCGAGTCGACCGTCTTCACGCCGTTGCTGGTCGTGGTGTCGCGGGAGACATCGGTCACATCGCCATTGGTACCGGTGTGGGTGCCGGTGTAGGTCGAATCGCCGGGAGCGGTCTTCGCCCAGGTGCCCTGGCTGGAGGAGGTCTTGCCATTGGCGTAGGTGGTCGAGGCCTCGTGCGTACCCGTGGCCGTGCCGGTGCCGGTCTTGGTGTAGGTGTTATCGAAGCTGTGCGTACCGGTGCCCTTCTGATTGGTCCAGGTGGAGGTGCCCGTGGCGCTGCCGGGGGCACGCGTCACGCTGGAGTTGAAGGTACCTCTACCATGATAGAGGGACTGGTAGCTCCCGGTGCGGGTGGTGGTTCCGTTGGGCTGATTGCCGCGACCGCCGCCGCGTGCGCCAGGGAAGGCCTGGAGAGGCAAGGTGAGAAGCAAACTTCCCACACAAAGGTAACTGGCTAGGTGAAGAGGATGATTGGGTTTCATATCAAGGCAGACGACGGTCTGGTTAAAAGGTTACACCGAGCCGTGGCCAAGTCGAATAATTGCCGGGATACCGATGCTCGACATCCCGGCGAAGTCATGAGCTAATGGCCGCTTGATGAATAAGCCGAGGTCGAGCCGCCCCAGTCACCAGTCCCCTTCCCGTCCCTCCCACCCCAAGCCGCATCCCCCGCAGCAAAGACCGCCGCAGCAACAGCGGCACCGCTCCGGTCGCTCCGCCCCCGCCGGAACCCAACCGCCGCCGAAGCCCTCCGCCCCGCTCCACTGGCGCGAGGCGCTGATCCCCCTCCTTTCCGATAAAACCTACCAACCGATGGACGAGAAGGCCCTCGCGCGCAAACTCCGCGTGCCGCCGGAGGAGAGTGCCGCCTTCGCCGAGTTTCTCGTCGCGGAGGAGAAAGTCGGTCGCATCATGCAGGTGCGGCACAGCCTCTACGTCCTGCCGAAGAGTCTCGGCTTTTCCGTCGGGGTGCTCCAGATGAACGAGCGCGGCTTCGGCTTCCTCGTCCCGAGCGATCCCCACGAGCCCGATTTCTACGTCGCGGGCGAAGACACTGGCACCGCCTTCCATGGCGATCTCGTCCTCGCGCGCCTGAAGGAACAGCACGGCCGTCAGCGGGACAGCCGCCTGCGCGGCGAGGTGGTGAAAGTCCTCCAGCGCAAGCGCCGCCAACTCGTCGGCACGCTCCGCAAGACCCCGTTGTTCTTCTACGTCCTGCCCGACGAGACCCGCATTCCCCACGACATTTCCGTGCCGCCGCCGATCAACCCCGCCTCGCTCGGACAAAAAGTCGTGGTCGAGCTGAAAGACTGGCCCGACCGCCGCAAGGCCCCCGAGGGCCTGATCACCGAGACGCTCGGCGCACCCGACGCCCCCGGAGTCGATCTCCTTTCCATCATCCGCAAGCACGACCTGCCCACCTCCTTCCCGGAGAAAATCGAGCAGGAGGCTGCGGAAATTCCCGCCCTGATTCCCCCGGAGGAGATCGCGCGGCGGGAGGATTTCCGCAAGATTTTCACCCTGACTATCGACCCCGACGACGCCAAGGACTTCGACGACGCCCTCTCCTACCGCACGCTCCCGAACGGCGACTTCGAGATTTT
Organism: Bacteroidota bacterium; assembly: GCA_903970335.1. Classification (GTDB taxonomy): domain Bacteria; phylum Verrucomicrobiota; class Verrucomicrobiia; order Methylacidiphilales; family UBA1321; genus JABDGH01. The sequence goes on from CAJCII010000231.1 coordinate 9,262, forward strand.
CATCCACATTGCCGACGTCTCCCACTACGTGCGCAATGGCTCGGCCCTCGACGTCGAGGCGCGCTCGCGCGGCAACAGCATCTACCTCGTGGACCGCGTCATTCCGATGCTCCCGGAGAAGCTCAGCAACGGCATCTGCTCGCTCCAGCCGAACGTCGATCGCCTGGTCAAGACCGCCATCGTCACGCTCGATAAGCGCGGCGAGATTCGGGGCTTCCGTTTCGCGGCGGGCATCATCCACAGCGCGAAGCGGTTCACCTACAAGGAGGCCTTTGCCCAGCTCAAGAAACCGGTCACCACGCCACTCGGCGGACATCTCCATGCCCTGAACGAAATGGCCCAGGTGCTCCGCAAACGCCGCTTTGCCCGGGGCGCGCTCGACCTCGATTTCCCCGAGGTAAAAGTCCGCGTCGATGCCCTCGGCATTCCCACCCACCTGGAGCGCACCGAGAACGACATCTCCCACCAGTTGATCGAGGAATTCATGCTCCTGGCCAACGAGGTCGTCGCGCTCGAACTGAAGCGGCGGGGCCGTCCCGGCATGTATCGCATCCACGAGAATCCCGATCCCAGCCGGCTCGAGGAATTCCGCGCCCAGGCCAAGTCCATGGGCTATTCCTGCGGCGACCTCTCCCAGCGCGGCGAAATCCAGAAGCTGCTCAACAAGGTGCGCGGCCAGCCCGGCGAGAGCGTGGTCAAAATCGGCCTGCTCAAGTCGCTCAAGCGCGCCACGTACAGCCCGAAGCCGCTCGGCCATTACGGCCTGGCCAAGATCAATTACACCCACTTTACCTCGCCGATCCGCCGTTACTCGGACCTCGTCGTGCACCGGCTCTTGTTCGGACATCCCCGCGACAACGCCGATCTCGGCTACGACACCCTCGCGCGCCTCTGCCTCCATCTCTCCACCACGGAACGCTCCGCCGCCGAAGCCGAGCAGGAGTCGGTGAAGCTCAAGAAGCTCGAGTACTTCGACCGCCAGGCCAAGGCCACGAAACGGACCTCCTTCTCGGCCCTGATCCAGGAAGTCCGCTCCTCCGGCGTCATGGTCCAGTTGCCCGAGTTCCTCGTCCAGGGGCTGGTCCCACTCTCCGCCTTGCAGGGCGACCTCTTTGTCTTCAATCCCCAGCGGCTGGAGCTGGTCGGGCAACGCACCCGGCTCGTCCTCCGGGCGGGTCTGCCCCTTCAGGTCGAGGTTGCCACCGTCGATTTGGGTCGGCAACAGGTCGATTTTCGCGCCACCAAGCAAAGTCTGGCGAAACTTTCTCATTCTCCACGTGCATAGCCCCCAAAGATATGCTTAAGTCAGAACCATGAGCGTCAATGAATCACTTCAAGACGTTGCGGTTCGGGAACGCCAGCTCGAGGAGCACATCCTCCGTTCCACCGAATATCTCTTCCGCGCCGACCAGAACCTGAAGCGGCTGGTCTCGACGCTCTACCTTGCCATCGCCCTCCTCCTCCTCTTTCAGGTCCTCTTCACCTTCCGCACCGTCGACGAGATTCCCCACAGCGCGAGTCTGCTCATGGCGGTGACCTCCCTGCTCGCCATCGCCAACTGCGTCCTGCTCATTCAGACCAAGCAATGGCTCCAGCGCCTCAACGCGGCCTGGCTCGATCCGCAGCAGCGAGTCGCGCTCGACAGCCTCAAAAACGAGCGGCAGGAATTGATTTCGCGGATGGTCCGCATCACAGACCCCAGCGCCTCGGCCGAGTTGAATTAGGGCGGTGGTTGAGAAAAGGAACTCGCATGAAGGGTGTTCGACTCAGGAGGTTTTGGGATGATCTTACCCAAAGCTCTTATTCCCAAACTCTATTGGGGAACGCCCTTGTCGGCGCAATTCCATTGCCTCGGTTGCCTCGTCTTTTTTTTCTCGGTCTCTGCTTTTGCTGGCTTGAAGCCACTTTGAAAGCCGACGATGCCTTGTACTCAAATCCTTATCGGAATATTCCGGTCGAAAAAGCCAGCTCGCTGTTAATTGGCTTATGGGGTGATGACAATAAATTAATTAATGCAGTCAAAATCGAAGATAGCAACTTGGTCCGAAATATTTTTCGTCAGATAAAAACGTCTGCACCGGAAAAATCAAAATTGTATACCTATGCCGACTATACCGTCGTTGTGCTCGATGAGGATGGCCAGGTAATCGCTGGCTTGCAATATTGGCCTGTTGGCCATTCCGTCCGAGGCATTTGTACCTTGCCGGGTTACCAAGCTAAAAAATGGGTTTTCTATTAGCCCTGGACCCGAACAATCTTTGCACATAGGAATACCGATCAAAGATTTTGACAAGCAAGTCAGCAGGTACGTGGATATTTGGAAGATCGGAAACTAGCCCGCAAATTGCGGAGAAGTGCCGGTCAACGCCAGTTCAGATTGGTAAGAGATATCCAGTTTGACTTACTTTTGTATTAACGTACAACTAAAACCATGCTGGTAAGCAAAGTTTCCAACATCGTCACCTTCACCACGAAAGGCCAGGTCGTGATCCCGTCCAAATTGCGCAAGGAATTCGAAATCAAAGTGGGCACGCGCGCCGCCATCATCGCGACGCCGGAGGGAATTTTACTCAGGCCCGTCACGCGGGAATACATCCGCAACCTGCGCGGTTCGTCGAAGAACAAGAAAGTCTGGGATGCGTTCCAGGACGATCGGCGCGAGGAACGGGAGCGCTAAATGGCGGCCAAAGTCCTCGATAGTTGGGCCTTGATGGCCTTTTATCACGGGGAACCGGCGGCGGAAGCCGTCGAGGAAATCCTTTTTCTCGGCTCCCAAGGACAACATCACCTTTACCTGAGCGTGATCAACTGGGCCGAAATCTATACCGCCTATGCCCGCGGCGATTCGGTCGCCGCAGCGGAAGCGAAGGTCCGCGAACTGGCGACGCTTTCCATTCAAATCGTCGGAGTGGGTGAGGACCTGAAACTGGCGCGTCAGGCGGCGATTTACAAGGCGCGTGGCGGTATTTCCTACGGCGACGCCTATGCAGCGGCTTTGGCGAAAGAACGAAAGGCTGGCCTTGTCACGGGAGACCCCGAGTTTAAAAGGCTGGAAAAGGAAATCAAAATCCACTGGCTGATTTAGGATGAACGAAGCCATCGCCTTGCGCCATCTCGACATTTCGGATGGAACGTGTAGGCTCCACGGATGGACGAGGCCCTACTGAGTCTTCTGGAAGAAAACGCCCTGGCAAAGCCGGAGACGCTGGCGGCCCAGTTGCAGACGACGCCGGAGGAGATCAAGCGGCGGATCAAGCAGTTGGAGGAGGACCGGGTGATCCTGGCCTACAAGGCGATCGTGGACGACGAGCGGGCGAAGCGGACGCAGGTGAAGGCCGTGATCGAGGTGCGGGTGACGCCGGAGCGGGAGGGCGGGTTCGACCGGCTGGCGCACCGGATCGCGCAGTACAGCGAGGTGCAGTCGTGCTTCTTGATGAGCGGCGGTTTCGACCTGCTGGTGTTCATCGAGGGGAAGACGCTGCAGGACGTGGCGGGGTTCGTTTCGGAACGGCTTTCGACGCTGCCGGGCGTGCTCTCGACCGCGACTCATTTTAACCTGAAGACCTACAAGCAGCAGGGCGTCCTGCGGCAGAAGGCGGCGGCAGAAGAACGGCTGGCGGTCAGCCCCTAACGGCTTTCCGGCACGTTAGCGGTTCTTCGACCAGCCCAGGATACCACTTTCTACGACCATGCATCTACCCATCAGTCCCCCCACCGTCAACTCGCCGAACGATTACGTCGCGGAGCATGTCCGGTCCATCCCGCGCTCGGGCATCCGGGATTTTTTCGAGATCGTGCAGAGCATGTCGGGCGTGATTTCGCTCGGCATCGGCGAACCCGATTTCGTCACGCCCTGGCACATCCGCGAGGCGGCGATTTACGCGCTGGAACGGGGCCGGACGGGCTATACCTCGAACCTGGGGCTGCTGCGGTTGCGGGAGGCGATTACGGATTACGTGGCGGAGCATTACAGCGTGCGCTACACGGCGGCAACGGAGGTGCTGGTGACGGTCGGGGTGTCGGAGGCGCTGGACCTGGCGTTGCGGGCGGTGCTGAACCCGGGCGACGAGGTGCTTTATCACGAGCCGTGCTACGTTTCGTACAGCCCGAGCATCGCGCTGGCGCACGGGCGGGCCGTGGCGATCGGAACGCGGGAGGAGGACGAGTTCAAGCTGCGTCCGGCGGCGTTGCGGGCGGCGCTGACGCCGAAGTCAAAAGTGCTGCTCTTGAATTTCCCGACGAACCCGACCGGCGGAGTGATGACGGCGGCGGAGCTGGAGGAGATCGCAGCGATCTGTCGCGAGCGGAATCTGCTGGTGATCACGGACGAGATTTACTCGGAGCTTTCCTACCACGAGGCGCACACGTCGATCGCGTCGCTGCCGGGGATGCGGGAGCGGACGATTTTCCTGCACGGGTTCTCGAAGGCATTTGCCATGACGGGATTCCGCATCGGCTATGCGTGCGCACCGGCGGTGCTGATCGACGCGATGATGCGGATCCACCAGTACGGGATTTTGTGCGCGCCGATCGTGAGCCAGGAGGCGGCGCTGGAGGCGTTGCTGCGCGGCCGCGACGACATGCAGCAGATGCGCGAGAAGTATCGGCTGCGGCGGAATTTTCTCGTGCACAAGTTCCGCGAGATGGGGCTGCCGTGCTTCGAGCCGCGGGGGGCGTTTTATCTTTTCCCGAGCATCAAATCGACGGGGAAGAATTCCCACGATTTCGCGTTCGGGCTGCTGAAGCAGGAGCAGGTGGCGGTGGTGCCGGGGACGGCCTTCGGCGCGAGCGGCGAAGGCCATGTGCGGTGCAGCTACGCGACGGCGATGGAGCAGTTGGAGATCGCGGTGCAGCGGATCGCGCGGTTTATCGGGCGGTAATTTTTTGACGGAATGAACGGTCGGCGGGATCGATGTTCGAGTAAATCGGCATCGCTTTGCAGGCAGATTTCATCCGCCGCTTTTATTTTCCCTCCGCTAACTCCTCCAACAAATAGCGGTTCAAGTTCTGCCCCAGATCGAGATGCGCCACCGGAAAGGTCTCGTTCGGACTATGCGCATTGCAGTCCGGCAGCGCCAGCCCCAGCAGCAGCGTATCGGCGTTGAGGATGCTCTTGAAATCGGCCACGATCGGAATGCTCCCGCCCTCGCGAATCAGCGCAGGCTTCTTGCCGGGAAAGAGACGTCCCAGCGCCTTTTGCGCCGCCAGACCGAAGCCTGCATTCGGATCGACCAGGTACGGCTCGCCGCTGTGCCCCGGCACGATCTGCAGCCGCACCGACGGCGGCGCGTTCCGGTGAAAATAGTCCTGCACGATCTCGATGATCTTCTTCGGATCCTGGTCCGGCACGAGACGAAACGTGAATTTCGCCATCGCCTTGCTCGGCAGCACCGTCTTCGTCCCCTCCCCCTGGTAACCGCCGCCAATGCCGTTCACCTCCGCTGTCGGTCGCGCCCAGGTTCGCTCCAGCGCGGTGAATCCCTTCTCGCCGCGCAACGCCGGTGCGCCCGTCATCTTCAGCAAATCGAGTTCCTGCAACGGGAGATGCTGCCACGCCTCCCGTTCCCATGAGGCAAGCGGCTTCACGTCGTCGTAAAAGCCGTCGAGATCGACCTTGAGATTTTTGTCGTGCAGCCCGGCGATGAGTCGCGCCAGCACCGTCGCAGGATTCTCCACCGCGCCGCCAAAAATCCCGGAGTGGAGATCGTGGTCGGGACCGGTCGCCGTCACTTCCACTGCGGCCAACCCGCGCAGACCGTAAGTAAACGTCGGATGCCCCGGCGCGATCATGCCCGTATCGGAAATCGCCACCACCTCGCACGCCAGTTCCTCGCGATGAGCGGCCAGGAAAGCAGCCAGATGCGGACTCCCGATCTCCTCCTCGCCCTCGATGAGCATGATCAGGTTCACCGGCAGATCGCCCGTCTCCTTCAGCGTCTGCTCGACCCCGAGAATGTGCGAGAAAATCTGCCCCTTGTTGTCGCTCGCGCCCCGTGCTGTGACGATTCCGTTCTCGAGTCCGGGATTGAACGGAGGCCGTTGCCAGAGCGTCAGCGGATCGACCGGCTGCACATCGTAATGGCCGTAAATCAGCACCGTGGGGCGTCCATCCCGGCGCGGCCCTCGCGCCACGACGATCGGATGCCCCGGCGTTTCGTATCGCGTGGCTTCGAGACCGATCGCGTTCAGCTTGTCTTTCAGCCAGTCCGCACACGCGACAATTTGGTCCTTGTATTTCGAGTCGGTCGAAATGCTGCCGAAACGGAGTAAGTCGAAAAACTGGTTGAGCGCGGCATCGGTGGGCATGACGTTTATTTCGGCAGGGAATCGTGTTCGGGAATCGGGCTGGCCGGTGCCTCGGATTGATTTTGTCCCGAGCCGATGAAATTCTGGCAACTCCAAAAATCCCACGCTTTATCGAAGTCGGGAACGGGTGGATCGTTGATTGGTGTCACGCTGGCAAAATCGGCGACGATCTCGGCGGACGGCGCATCCGAAGGGTGGGTCGGATCGGAGGAACGTGCGATGAATAAGGCCGAGTCGTTGGGCGAGGCCGTTTGGTCGTAGCTCGGCCAGAAATCGAAATGGGTGATGATGCCGGGCTTGCTCTCGACATAAACGAACTCGTTGCGGGGAAGATAGAAGCTCAGGGCGCTGGCCGTCTCGGGCGTATCGGCGATAATCAAGGTCGCGCCCAGGTCCCGCTTCATGCTCTGCACGGCATCGGCCAGGTTGCGCCACGAAATCTGCCGCTTGCTGACATAAAAGCCGGTCACATTCTCTCCGCTCATCGTGCGCTTGACTTGGTAGCCCTGCCCGTCGGGCTTATCGATCAGGTAAAACGGATTCAACCCGGCCAGCGACTGCAAACCGGCCATGACCAACATCCCCCAGAACAACCACCGGGCCGTATGGTTGATGCGCGCCAGGCGCGAGAGGAAGCATCCCGCCAAAAGAACCAACGGCAGGACCAACGCGGGTACCAGTTCGAAGCGGGATTGATGGAAAAACGCGGTGAAGTTTTGCCAGACCAGTCCCGGCACCGCGAGGCAGACCAGCAGTCCATAGCGTGGATCGTCCCAGACCTGTCTCCCCAACTGGATCAAAATGAGGACCAGCATGATAAACAGGACCGGGGACAGATAAAAAATTTCCAGCCCGATAAAATGGAACCCCTGGTTCAGGCTGAAGCTGTGGCTCAAGGGCCATTCGTTTAACAAGCGGGCGTGGACCACGTCGGCCACTTGGGGACCGCGCCACCACCAGACGATCGGCAGCAAAAAGAGAGTCGTGAAAATAATCGTGCTCCAGAGCAGCGCCTCCTGTAGTCGGGCGCGACGGGCCGGACTCACGGCGAAATAGAGCAACAGTCCCACCATCCACCAGGCATTCGGGATTGCCACCAGCAGACCAAGCCCGCACGCGATACCGCCCAGCAACCACCACCAGACCTTGTCCTCCTCCACGGCCAGGCAGAAGGCGAACATCGCCAGCGCCATCAGGCCGATGCTCGCCGTCGCCTCGGTCATGAACGAGAGCTTCCACGCAAACATCGGGGTGACGATAAAGAGAACGACCGCCCAAAACGCGGCCCGGGCGTTGAACCAGTGCCGCGCGAGATAAAAGAGGATGAACCCGCTCGTACAACTGATCACCGCAGCCAGCCACCGCACCCCGAGTTCCGTGTCGCCGAAAAAAAGCGTTCCGATATGGATCAACCACGGGACAAAAGGCCCGCGCTCCCAATAGGAGGGACTCAAATTGTTGCCGTGGCCCTGCAACCACAGATACGCCTCCTGTCCGGAGAGTTCGAAGGTTTGCCCGAACCAAAACCGTACCAGCAGCAAAGCCACCAGAAGAAAAATTGTCCGCTTGCGATAACCGGGTTGCACCATAAAATCTAATGAACGTCAAGGGACGACGATGCGTCCAAGTAATCGTATCATTCCCTAATTTGCATCAAGGCGCAAACTTTGGATTGGTCGGAATACCGCGCCTGCTGGTTAGGTCGACCGACCAAGCCCAATAGGACACTTAAGCAAGTCAAATGAGTTATTGTCTTTCGCACCGACTTTCGCCTAAGTAAAGAACCCCGGAGCAAGCTCCGGGGCATTGTTCAGAACAAACCCAATTCTAACTGCCCCTTATGAATTTGACGATACTCTCCTCGGCCGCCCTGGTTCTGTACGTACGCCGCAATCACTTTCTCGCTGCTGTACTGT
>CAJCII010000232.1 GCA_903970335.1 Bacteroidota bacterium
ACTCAGCCCCGTCGGCTCCGGCGAGGCGATGGTCCGCTTGATCGCCTTCTCCTTCGCCCGCTCCACGATGCCCGCAATGATCGCCCCGCTGACCAGGTCGCCCCGATGCAGGTACTCGTGGCGTCCGCTCCGCAGCGTCACTTCCAGAAAGCGGTTGTCCTCGCGATGGCTGAACTGCGCGTCGATAACCTTCGCGATGATCGCATCCACCGCCTTCTGCCGGTCCTCGCCGTTGTCCCGCAGCAACTGCGGCTCGAGCGGCAGGTTCGGGTTGATGTAAATCCGATAAATCTCCTCGGAGCCTTGCTTCGTCGGGCGCGAGACCTTGATCTTGCGGTCGATCCGGCCCGGTCGCAAAATGGCCGGGTCGATCATGTCCGCCCGGTTCGAGGCGAGAATGATAACCATCTGCTGGAGCGACTCGATGCCGTCCATTTCAGCGCAAAACATCGGCACCAGCGTGTTCAGAATCCCGCTCGTCCGCCCGGCCCGCCGCGTGCCGAGGATCGATTCGGCCTCATCGATAAAGATGAAGGGCAAAAATCCTTCCCGCGCTTTTTCGCGCGCCCGGGAAAAGAGTTCGCGCACCTGCCGCTCCGATTCGCCCACCCACATGTTCAGGATTTCCGGCCCCTTGACGTGCATGAAATACTCGCGATGGTCCACCCCGGTCTTCTCCCGCAACTGGCGCGTCAGATTGTACGCCGTCGCCTTGCCGAGCAGCGTCTTCCCGCAGCCGGGCGGACCGTAGAGCAGAATGCCCTTGGGACTGGTGTGATTATAGGCCTTGAAGAGATCGCCATGCAGCAGCGGCAACTCTACCGCATCGCGCACCGCCTGCCGGGCTTCGTCCTGTCCGCCCACTTTTTCCCACGGCAACTCGGGCACTTGCTCGAGCAAATGATCGCGGGACTGTGCGCTCGCCACCACCTCAAGCGCCACCCGCTGCGAGGAATCCAGGCGAATTTCCAGACCGGGCTTCAGCCGCTCCTTCGCCAAGGCCGAGGAACGAATCACCAGCGTGTTGGAAAGACCGCCCTCCTGTCCGACCCGGAGCCTACCGTCCGGCAGGAGGTCCTGGATTTTCGCCACCGGTCCGCCGTTCTCGAAACCGAGATCGCCGATCACCACGTAGGCCTCGTTGAGCAAAACACGCGTGCCGACCAGCAGACTCGACTGCGCCAACCGCGGATCGATCGAGCAATAAAATTCCGTCCCGCCGTTCACAATCAGCGCGATCTCGGCCTTCGGCAACCCCAGCAGCGTTCCCACGCGATTGGCTGGCGAGGTCAGTTTCGTGACCGCCGCATCGAGTTTCTCGACCGCCTGACGCGCCTGCTCGTTCAACACTTCCAGCTCCTCGATGCGTCGGCGCAGGTAGCCCAATTCGACGCGGCGCGGCGAATCGAGCGGATAAAATTGGGTCAGCAAATCGACCAGTTGCAACGCGGAAAGCGAGTCGAGACTCTCGTCGAGAATCGGCTCGAGCGAGGAACTCGGCCCCTGCGCCGATGCGCCCCGCATCGGCATACCCGGTTCCTCGGAGGGATTAGATTTGTTTTTTCGGGCCACAGGAAAAAGTTAGTAGCGTGTGAAACTTGCGCAAATGGATTCGATGTAATCCTGCGTCGGGCGCGAGACGAATCTTGCGGGCATGACCATGATGAAGCACAACGCAGGCCAACTCCAAACCCGATCTTTTTCGCCCATCCATGGAAACAAAATCCCTTGCGCGGAAATCGAGTGCCCGCGAAGCTACCCCCCATGAAGTTGTCCACCTGGGTCCAGTATTCCTGGAATTTGAAGACGTTGCCGGCCGAAGCGCCGAAGCTCGCCGCTCGTTACACCGTCGAGACGGCTTCGCTCGACGACCGCAATTTGTTGCAAGCCGCCATCAGCCGCTCGCTCTCGATGGAACCGGCCTGGAGCGACGATCTCGCCTCGCGACTGAAGCTCACCGAGGAAATCATCAACACGGCCCTTCCCGCAGGCGAAGTCGCCTTCGTCGCCGTCAAGCATGGCGCGCGCATCATCGCCGCCGCCGCCATCCGCGATTCCGGCGACAAAGTCAGCAATCTGCCCCTCGGCGTCTGCGTCCTCAACGAATACCGCTGCCGCGGCCTCGGCACCTTTATCCTCCACGACAGTCTCCGCCGCCTCAAGGAGCGCGGACTCGACGAAGCCCGCCTGGTCTCGAAAAAAGGCCTCACCGCCGATCGTTTTCTTTATCCCAAATTCGGCGGCAAACGCGTCGAACTCTCCAGCGTACCGGTCTGACCGGTCCAATCGGAAACCCTCGCCATGCCCGTTCGACTGCCCCGTCCTCCGAGCGGACAGTCCGTTTCCGCACAATGGCGCGACCTCAAACCGACCCCACCCGAATACGATGTCGTCGTCGTCGGCGGCGGTAGCGCCGGTTACGCCGCCGCCCGCACCGCTTCCGCCCTTGGAGCGCGCACCGCCGTCGTCGAAGGCGGCAAGGAAGTCGGCGGTCTCTGTATTCTCCGCGGCTGCATGCCCTCGAAATCCCTCCTCGAGTCCGCCCATCGCTGGCACGACATCCGGCGCGCCCGCGAGTTCGGCCTCGTCGCCAAGGCGGTCGAAGTCGACCTGAAATGCATCCAGGCCCGCAAACGCCACCTCATCGACGGTTTCGCCGCCTACCGCCGCAAACAACTCGCCCACGGCAATTTCGCCTTCCTGCGCGGTCTCGCCTCCTTCCTCGATCCGCATACCCTCCTCCTCGAGCGCGGCCGCGCGCAGGAACTCCTCACCGCCTCCACCTTCATCCTCGCCACCGGCTCCGTCATCACCCGCGTCCCCGTCCCCGGTCTGTGGGAAACCGGTTGCCTCACCAGCGACACCGCCCTCGAACTCGAAAAAATCCCCCGGCGCCTCGCCGTCCTCGGCGGAGGAGTCATCGCCGTCGAACTCGGCCAGTTCTTCGCCCGCGTCGGCTCCCACACCACCATCCTCCAGCGCAGTAAAAAACTTGTGCGCAATTACGACCCCGACGTCAGCCTCGAACTCCAACGCGCCCTCAAGGCTGAGGAAATCGACGTCCGCACCGGCGTGAAACTCCTCGAGGTCCGCCCGTCCGGCAAAGGAAAAAAAATCCTCTTCC
>CAJCII010000233.1 GCA_903970335.1 Bacteroidota bacterium
CTCGATGAATTCGTGTTTCGCTTCAACCGGCGCAAGACTCCCATGGCCGCGTTCCAGACTTTGCTGGGGCTGGCCACCAGGAAAATTGCCTTGGGCTACGAGAAAATGACACTACGGGAGTCAACGGGATAAGCATATAAGGAATTTATCACGGGACGAATTCAGGGAGGGCTTACCATGTTAGCCTGTCGTATCCAGTGGAATGAAAAGGACGGCTACAAACGAAATTCTACGGTTGACTTGGAGGGTTACATTTTCAGACGAGGTCGCGAGGCAATTGAGGTCTTCGATAAATTGAAGACACTGAGAGAATCAAGTAAGGAGTATCGTCTGGCGGCAATGAACAATATGCTTTTTAGCTATGCCTTGGCCGATGAGCAAAAGTACGGAAGGGCGGCGGCCCAGCTTCTCTCGGACTGGAAGGAACTTCCCAAAAAAGATCGACGATCAATTTCCTATCGTTTGACCGAGTTGCGCGTGGAAAGCACCTATGTCGATTCGGTTTACGATTTGCCCTCCAGAAAGGCTTATCGGGAACAACTGGCAAAACTAAGAGCAGAGACATTCAGGCTTGCAAAAGAGCCAGAGACGGATCAAACGGAAGTAAACTCGCTGCTGGAAGCGATTGCTCAAGCGTACCGTCGCTTTGAAGGCGATTAAACGTTGTCGTCGATACCCAAAAGAATCATTGAATTAGCCTAACGCAACTGTGAGGCGTGTCAAGGTGATTTGCGGAAGTGAGTTCGAGTGGCTTACCCCAGCTAAAGAACATAGAGAAAGTAACTTCTTTATGGAAATTCTCAAGAAAATCGTTCCTTGGTAAGTGTTCTTACGGAACAGAAGACAATTAATGCGTCCGCGCATCCGGCTGCGCCCGACCGGTCAGCAACCGCGACAAAAAATCGCCGTCGGAGAACGGGGCCTCGTGGGCGAAGCGGACGATGACGAGTTGGCGCGAGGGGATGACGTAGAGCCGCTGCTTGCCGGTGCCGATGGCGGCGAAGAGATCGCTCGGCCCGCCGGGGTAAAGCTGGTCGCCGTCGATGGCGGGCTGAAGATCGACGATAGATTGCCGCGCATGAGGCGGCTGCGGCGCGTTCAGCCAGAAGCCGAGACCATAGGCGGGATTGGCAGCGTGCCCGACAAAGAGCCGTGGAAAACCGAGGGCGTGTGGGGTATCCTCCGGCGTGTGGACGGGACGGGAGACGAGCAGACCGAACTTCGCCCAGGCCTCGGCGGTCATCAGCATCCCGGCGTGGATGAGGACGTTCCCGGCGTCGTCCCGCTTCCAGCTAGCTACATCGAGATCGTAAGGATCGAGCAGGACATGGGTGACGATGTCTTCCACGCTCGTTCCGCCATGGCCGAACTTGCGGCGCAGGATTTCCCCGAAGGCCTGGTAGCCCGCCGCGCCGTAATGGAAGCGGGTGCCGGGGGGCGATACGAGCGACATGTGCACGGCGGCGGCGAGTTGGTCCGCCGAGGAGTAAATGCGGTCGCCGTCGGGATCGAGGCCACTGGTCTGGGAGAGGAGTTGGTCGATGGTGATCGTGCGCCGGGCGTCGTTCTGCCATTCGGTGAGGGTATCGCTGGCCCTTTCGTCGAGGCTGAGCTTGCCCTGTTGGGCAAGGAGGAGTGCGGTGACGGCGATGAAGCTCTTGGTGCCGCTGTAGATTTTGTGGGCATCGTCGGCCGAGCATCCGGGGGCGACATCCTGATAAACGAGACGGCCTGCTTCCTCGATGCGAAGGATTTCGCCGCCGTGCGCGCGGGAGTAGGCGGCGGCGCTGAGGCAGTTGGTGGGGTCGAGGTCCCCGGTCGAGGGCGGCAATCCCGCCACGGTCAGCGCGGAGAGGAAGAGCAGGCACGTCCCGAGGGCCATAATCAGGACGATTTCTTGAGGAGATTCAGCCAGAGCCAGGCCCAGCCCGCGATGAGGAAAAGACCGCCCAGGGGCGTGAGCGGACCAGCCCATTTTTGATCCGAATCGAGCGCGAGGACGTAGAGGCTGCCGGAAAAGAAGACCACACCGATCAGCCAGAGGATCACGGTACCGCGCCGGGCCGAGCGGGTCTGCCCGACGGCGAGCAACGCCAGGGCGTGGAACCATTGGTAGAAGAGGCCGGTGCGCCAGTAGTCGAGATGGCCCCGCATTTCGAGGTAATCGTGGAGCGGGCCATGGGCAGCGAGGGCGCCGAGGATCACGCCGAAGAGTCCGAAAAGCGCGCCGAGTCGCTGGGCGAGTCGGTCGGAAAGGGGTTCCATGCGGGGCGTCGCTTCAGGTGGTAAACGAGGCGGAAAAGACAGTAGGGAGTCGCTAAGTTAGCTGAAGGAGCTTGTCACGCCAGTCTTTTTCTGATAAAAAAACCGAATGATTACGGATTCTCGGCTGGCTCGTCAGACGGCGGAACGACTTATCGGTTCGCGTGCGCAACTCCTTAAGTTTCAGTGTTTGCTGGGCTTCGATGGCTTTGTCGACGAACTTTTCCATGTCGTCGAGCAGCGTCAGTCGCCGACCAAGTACACCCCTTTTGCCAGCATCAAGACGTTCGGCGCGAAGGTGGCTGGCACCGCAGGCAAGACCGCGAATTTCGAGATCGTGCCGCAGACGAAGAAGCTGGGTGGCAACGGCCCGATCATGTCCTTCGCGTTGAGCACGCTCGGCGCGCCGGTGCATTATGTCGGGATGCTGGGCTATCCCGAATTGAATCCGGTTTTCTCGGAATTCGCCAAGCGGACGAAGGTCTACTCCATTGCCGATCCGGGCCTGTCCCAGGCGTTCGAGTTTGCCGACGGCAAGCTCCTCTTTGGCCAGCACGAGAGCGTGCATGAAGTCTCGTGGGAAATCCTCAAGAAGCGGCTCGGCGACGTGACCTTCCAGAAGCTCTGGAACCAAGCCCACTTTGTCGGGATGATCAACTGGACGATGTTGCCGCACCTCTCGGCCATCTGGAAACGGTTGCTCAGCGACTACATGCCCGCCAAGCCGACGACGCGCAAACTGATGTTCTTCGATTTGGGCGACCCGACCAAGCGCCTCGATGCGGACCTCCATGCCGCGCTGAAGATCATCGGCGAATTCCAGCAGCACAACGATGTCATCCTCGGCCTGAACGAGCCGGAGAGCCAGCATGTCGCCAAGGTGCTCCGCTTGAAGAAGACGGCGGCCAACCCGAAGGGCACCGCTTCGCTCGCCGCGGCGATTCGCGAGAAGCTCGAAATTCAGACCGTGGTCATCCACCCGATCCAGTACGCCGCCGGGGCCGACGCCCAAGGCGAGGCGTTCGTTACCGGACCCTACACCGCCAAGCCGAAGATCAGCACCGGCGCGGGCGACCACTTCAACGCGGGCTTCGTCATCGGGCGACTGCTCGGTCTCGGGGTGGCCCACTCGCTCCAGTTGGCCGTCGCCGCCTCGGGCTTCTATGTCCGCCACGCCGTCAGTCCGAACCGCGAGCAACTCGTCCGCTTCCTCCAGACGCTCTAATTTTTAGGGCACTGGTAAAGGCTATCGATCGATAGGGTTGTAGGTTCGCCAGCTTTGCTTGGGAGAACGGCGTGTCTTCATAATAGGACGAGGCAGCGCCGGGAAAGTTTTCGGCTTCTGGCGAAGAACTTGGCAGAAGCTACGAGACGAATGAACGTCAGCCGACCATCGAGCAGGTGAAGAAGCTGACGTTCCATTTTCAGGTTCCGACCGGTATGGTTTTGAATTAAGCTCAACTTATGCCCTTCCGTTTTGAAGAACTTCGTCAGCGCTTCGCCACCAGCATCGAGCAGGGCCGGATGGGGCACTCGTATCTGCTCACCGGGGACCGCTCCGAATCGCTGGAGAATCTGGCGCTGGGGTTGGCGGGTCAGGTCCTGGGTGCGGCCCCGCAGGCGCATCCCGATTTCCATGCGGTGCGGCCCGAATCGAAGTCGCGCCACATCACGGTCGAGCAAGTGCGCGAACTGGAGCGGGAACTCTATCTGCGGCCCTTCAGCGCGCCGCTGAAAGTCGCGGTAATTTTCGACGCCGAGCGGATGTGTCTTGGGAGTGCCAGCGCGGCCAACGCTTTCCTGAAGACGCTGGAGGAACCGCCCGCGCATACGCTGATTCTATTGACTTCGGGCCGACCGGCGATGCTGCTGCCGACGGTTATTTCCCGCTGTCTGCGGCTCGATCTCGGTTTCGAGGACATCGACCCGGGCGCGGTGCGGGAGCCGGAGTGGATTCGCGCATGGTATGCATCGCAGCCGAATCCGTCGTTACGGGCGTATGGGCGCGCCCAGGTCCTGCACGATCATTGGGCGGGTATCCGGGAGACGGCCGAGGCGCACCTGAAGGATTCGGAGGCGGAAGAGGATGTGGCGAAGGCGCTGGTGGAGGCGGAGTTTCAACTGGGGCGGCAGGAGTCGATCGCGCAATTGCAGCGCTGGTACTGGAGACGGGCCGAAGCGGTGGCGGGTACGCCCGAGCCGGAGCGGCTGCGTGCGGTGAAGGCGCTGGAGGAACTTCAGGCGGGGCTGGCGCAGAACCTCGAGGCGCACCTGGCGGTGGAGTATGCGTGCCTCAGGATCGAGGGGTTGGTTTAGTAGGGGATATGAATATCCGGCTCGCCACGGGGAAAATCACGGTGGTTGCGCGTGACGAGGAGCAGGCCATGCACGCGGGCGGTGGCGAGGATGATGGCGTCGGGAAGTTTCAGGCGGCTGGTCCGGCGAATCGTGACGGTCTGGCTGGCGACAGAATCATCCACTTCAACCACGGTGAACCGCTCCATGAACTTCCTGCGATGAGCGACTTCTTCCGGTGTTTTGGCGCCCACTAAAAATTCGATCCAGACGATGCGAGAGATGAACAAGTCGTCGTAAAGCTGCAGTTCCTATCCAGCGGTCTGAAGACCTCCGAGGTAGTCGATGAGAATGTTGGTGTCGAAAAGCGCCTTCACCCGCGATGGTCCCATTCGGCGCGAAGCTTGCGAACATATTCGACGGAATCCACTTTGGGGCCCTCCCAGCTTCCGAAGGCAGGATCGTTGCGAAAGTCGAATTTCTTCTTTTTCTTCGGCAGATAGGTCGCCACGGCCTGTCGCACCACGTCGGCGCGGGAAATGCCTTTTTCCTTGGCATAGCTGTCCATGGCCTCGATCTGTTCCTTGGGAAGATCAACGATGGTCCGCATGACGATATCGTGGCATGATATCGTTCCGGGTCAAGTTCGTCCGATCTTAGCCTGGTCTTAAGATCGAGTCGCTCGGCGGCGCACTGGTGTCGGTCTCGGGGAAATCGAGGGTGAAGTGAAGGCCGCGGCTTTCGTGACGGCTGAGGGCGCTGTCGACGATAAGCGAGGCGACCAGGACCAGGTTGCGCAGCTCGATGAGGTCGCAGGTCATCTTGTAATTCCAGTAATAGTCCTGCACCTCGGCGGTCAGGCTGCGGAGTCGACTGGCGGCCCGTTTGAGGCGCTTGGTCGTGCGCACGATACCGACGTAGTCCCACATCAACTGCCGAATTTCGCGCCAGTTATGGTAAATCACGACCATCTCGTCGGCGTCCTGCGCGGAGCCGCTTTCCCAGGGGGGCAAGCTTTTCAGCCGGGGAACGGGCGGCTCGTTTTTCACCGCAAGCGCCGCACGATGGGCCACGACGAGGGCTTCGAGGAGCGAGTTGCTGGCAAGCCGGTTCGCGCCGTGGAGGCCGGTGCAGCCGACTTCTCCGACCGCCCAGAGTCCGGGCAGTTCGGTACGGCCCTCGGGTGAGGTGACGACGCCTCCGCACTGGTAGTGCGCGCCGGGGACGACGGGAATTGGCTCCACGGACATGTCGATGCCGAATTCGAGGCACTTGGCGAAGATGGCGGGGAAGCGATTTTGCAGGAAGTCCCGGCTGCGGTGGGTAATGTCGAGGTAGACGCACTCGGCGCCGGTCCTTTTGATTTCGGCGTCGATGGCGCGGGCGACGATGTCGCGCGGGGCAAGGGACTTCAGCGGATGGACGCCGTTCATGAAGGCGTGGCCCGCACCGTTGCGCAGGACGCCGCCCTCGCCGCGCACCGCCTCGCTGATGAGGAAGGACTTCGCCTTCGGATGAAAGAGGCAGGTCGGGTGGAACTGGATGAACTCCATGTTGGCGACCGGCACCCCGGCGCGATAGGCCATGGCCACGCCGTCGCCGGTGGCGATGTCGGGGTTGGTCGTGTAGAGATAGACCTTGCCGCACCCGCCGGTGGCGAGGAGGACGTGGCGCGAGGCGAACGTCTCGACGCGCCCGGTTTTGATGTCGAGCACGTAGACGCCGACGCAGCGGTTATCGGTGGTGAAGCCGAGTTTGCGCCGGGTGATGAGGTCGATGGCGGCGTGGTTCTCGAACATCTCGACGTTCGGATGGAGGGCCAGGGCGGTGAGCAAGGCCCCTTCGATCTCGCGTCCGGTGATGTCCTTGGCGTGGAGGATGCGGCGTTTGGAATGACCGCCTTCCTTGCCGAGATCGAGCTCGCGGGTGCTGCTGTTCGCGCGCTCGCTGAAAGACATACCGAGATCGATCAGCTCCTTGATCCGGGCCGGGCCTTCCTCGACGATGCCGCGCACGACGTCCTCGCGGCAGAGACCCGCCCCGGCTTCCAGGGTGTCCCGCACGTGAAGGTCGAAGGTGTCCTCCGTGGAAGTCACGCAGGCGATGCCGCCCTGGGCGTAGTTGGTGTTGGACTCGGCCCGGTTCTTCTTGGTGATGACGGCCACGGGGCCGGTTTCCGCGACCTTGAGTGCGAAGGTCAGGCCCGCGATGCCGGAGCCGAGCACGACGTATTCGAAACGATGATCCGCAACCATGGGAGAAGATGCTCCCATTCATAGGTTTGCGCCAATATTAAAAACTCACTCGCGAAGAGAGGTGGATTGGCGATCGTAATGCCTCGCGGAATTTCAGGCCGTCGAATTAGTGTAACCGTCAGGGACTTTTTACCGCCATCGCTTGACATCGGCAGACCACCCGTCACCATGACTCCCGAATTTTTCATTCTGATAAAGGAGGAGATAAAACCTATGGAAGCGCAAACGGGCAGCTTAACCTTGGCAAATCTTGTGGATCCCCGGGAAAAGACTTACTTCAACGTTCTTCTGGGCATTTCCATCCTTATTTGGGTATGTGTCGTTCTGTCGATCATAGGTTTGCTTGCCGTGGGAGTGGTGGCCTTGATTGCCTGGTTCGCGCACGGTCTGCTGGTCGCCCGGCTCCGCTCGGAAGGTGTCCGAATCACGCCCGAGCAATATCCCGCCCTGCATCAAACTTTCACCGAGGTTTGCCAGCGCCTTGGACTGGCGGAGGTGCCCGACCTTTACCTTCTCCAGGAGGGCGGTTTGCTTAATGCCTTTGCGACCCGACATGCCGGTCGTAATTTCGTGGTTCTCTACTCCAGCTTTGTGGAGATTCTCGGCCCGTCCAGTCCCATGATTAAGTTCCTGATCGGGCATGAATTGGGCCACCTTCAGCGCAAGCATCTGACCAAGAGAATGTTCGTCGCGCCGGGTACGATCGTACCACTCCTCGCCGAGGCCTATCATCGTGCGTGCGAAAGCACCTGCGACCGTTATGGCGCTTTTGCGTCCGGCGATCTGCCTGCCTCCATGATGGCATTAACGATATTGGCGTCCGGGCGCGAAGCGGCCAGCGTGGACACCACTCATTTTGCCGCGCAGCACTTCCAGACGCGCGATTTTTTCGTCTCATGGCACGAACTGATCATCGGCTATCCCACCCTTTCGCAGCGAGTCGCGCAGGTTCTCGGTTTTAGCGATCCGCAATACGCACAGAGACCGGGTCGCCATATTCTGGCTTATCCCTTCGCTTTCTTTTTTACTCTCTTCTCGATCAGGAGTCTGGTCCTGGTCTATATCTCCATTGTCGCCATTTCGGTGCTGATCGCTCTGGGCAATCAGGTCAAGGGGACGCAGCAGGCCATCCAGGATCAGCTTCAAAAGCAACAACAGGACCAGTCGACTGGGCATTAAGGGCTCTTGGCGGAGCCAGTGGTCGTTCAATAAGGTGCTCTGCAATTCTGTTAAAAATTCCGTAAAAAACGCTTGCACCCTATTGGAAATATGAGATGATCCGACTCCCCCAGAATTGGGGGAAGCCTCGTTGAGCAGCGAAATGCACTCAGCCGGGCGCGAGTGATGAGGAAGCGTGTGACGGTTTTCCTGCGGGAATAAATCGTCCTCCATGCGAGCTTCAAAAGCTTAGCACGCCATCGAAAATGGCGTGTTTTTGTTTTCGAAGCCGGTGGGGCAATCGCTTCTGCACCACCCGAAACGACAGTTTTAACCCAAAAGAATACCCGGAATGCCCACGATCAACCAGTTGGTCCGCAAAGGACGCCGCAAAGTCGTCGTCAAGACGAAGTCGCCCGCGCTGAAAGGCGCGCCGCAGCGCCGCGGCGTTTGCGTGCAGGTCATGACCCGCACGCCCAAAAAGCCGAATTCCGCCTTGCGCAAGGTGGCGAAAGTCCGCCTGACCAACGGCCAGGAAGTCATCGCCTATATCCCCGGCGAGGGCCACAATTTGCAGGAACACTCGATCGTCCTCGTTCGCGGCGGTCGCGTGAAGGATTTGCCCGGTGTCCGTTATCACATTGTCCGCGGTACGCTCGACGCCCTCGGCGCCGCCGGCCCCAGCAATACGAACAAGCTGACCCGCAATGTTTCCCGTTCCAAATACGGCGTGAAGAAACCGAAGGCTGGCGCTGCCGCAGCCGCTCCCGCCAAAGGCAAGAAATAACCCCCTTTAACCCGAACGAACCGATTATATGGCCAGACGTCGCCGCGCAGAAAAGCGCCAAATTATTCCCGATAGCCGATACGAATCCCAAGTCGTCGGACGCCTGATCTCCGCGATCATGCAGCGGGGCAAGAAGTCCCTCGCCCAGCGCATCGTTTACGGTGCGATCGATTCCGTCAACGAGCAGAACAAGGACGGCGATCCGCTCGATGTCTTGAATAAGGCGCTAGAAAACGTCAAGCCCCGCCTCGAGGTGAAGTCCCGTCGCGTCGGTGGTGCCACTTACCAGGTGCCGATGGAAGTCCCGCCGGAGCGTCAGCTCGCTCTCGCCATGCGCTGGATGGTTGCCAACGCGGCCAAGCGCAAGGGCGTGCCCCTGCAAAAGGCCCTCGCTTCCGAAATCAAGGAAGCCTCCAACGGCCAGGGCAATTCGGTCAAGAAACGCGACGACGTGCACAAGATGGCCCAGGCCAATCGCGCCTTCGCCCATTTCCGCTTCTAACCCCAACTACTTTTCGTTTTAACCCTCACCTAAAATCCCTATGGCCACCGCAACTGCCACACCCGAGACCAAGGCCAAGAACCCGAATTCTCCGAAGCGCCCCTATCCCATGGAACGGACGCGCAACATCGGCATCTGCGCCCACATCGATGCGGGCAAGACGACGCTGACCGAGCGTATCCTTTTCTACACCGGCGCCATTCACCGCATCGGCGAAGTGCACGAAGGCACCACCGTCACCGACTGGATGGAGCAGGAGCGCGAGCGCGGCATCACCATCACCTCCGCCGCCACGACCTGTTTCTGGCCCGCGCGCAAGGAAGAGGGCATCCTTAAAATTTACGAAGGCCAAAAGTTCCGGGTCAACATCATCGACACTCCCGGCCACGTCGATTTCACGGCGGAAGTCGAGCGCTCCCTGCGCGTGCTCGACGGAGCCATCGCGGTATTCTGCGGTGTCGCCGGTGTCCAGCCCCAGTCGGAAACCGTCTGGCGTCAGGCCAATAAATATGGCGTGCCCCGTATCGCTTTCGTCAACAAGATGGATCGCGTCGGTGCGAATTTCCAAAACGCGATCAACGAAATGCGCGACAAGCTCGGCGCAAATGCCTGGCCTGTGCTCATCCCTCTCGGCGCGGAAGACCAGCTCAAAGGCCAGATCGACGTCATCAACCAGAAGGCCGTTCTTTACTCCGACAACGACAAAATCGGCTCGACCTACGAGCTGGCGGAAATTCCGGACGATAAGAAGAAGTTCGCCGCAACCGCCCTTCAAGAGCTCATCGAAGCGGTGGCCGACAAGGACGAGGAAATCGCCAATCTCTTCCTCGAAGAAAAGACCCCGACGCCGTTGCAGCTTAAGCAGGCTATCCGTCGATTGACTGTTACCAATCAGTTCGTTCCTGTCGTCGGCGGTTCCGCTTTCAAAAACAAAGGCGTTCAGTTCCTGATCGACGCGGTCATCGATTATCTCCCCGGCCCGCTGGACATTCCCCCGGCCAAAGGCATTAACCCCCACAACCGCGAAGAGACCGTTCCGGCTCCGGCGGACGACAGCGCCAAGTTCTGTTCGCTCGCGTTTAAGCTCTGGACCGATCCCTTCGTCGGCAAGCTCGTCTTCTTCCGCGTCTATTCCGGTCAGCTCACCAAGGGCACCACGGTCTATAATCCCCGCACGAACAAGCGCGACCGCATCAGCCGCGTCGTCCAGATCCAGGCCGACAAGCGCGAGGAACTCGAGACCGTTTACGCGGGCGATATCGCCGCCATCGTCGGCATCAAGGACGTGAAGACCGGCGACACGCTTTGCATGGAAGATTTCGACATCCAGCTCGAGCCGCCTTCCTTCCCCGAGCCGGTCATCTCCATGGCCATCGAGCCGAAAACGAAGGCTGATCGCGAAAAGATGGGTGAATCTCTCGGTCGACTGGTCGAAGAAGACCCGACCCTCACGGTCAAGACCAACGAAGAAACCGGTCAGACCATTATCGCGGGCATGGGCGAACTCCACCTCGACATCATCATGGACCGCATGCGTCGTGAATTCAACGTCGAGACCAACGCGGGCGCGCCTCAGATCGCCTATCGCGAAACGATCACCAAGTCCAGCGAAGGCGAGGGCAAGCTCGTCAAGCAGTCGGGCGGTCGCGGTCAATACGGCCATGTCGTTGTCGACATGAGGCCGCAGGAACGGGGCAAGGGCATTGCCATCGAAAACAAGGTCGTCGGCGGCAACATCCCCAAGGAATATATTCCCGCCTGTAAAAAGGGCATCGAAGAAGCGCTACTCAACGGCGTGGTCAACGGTTCGCCGGTCATCGATGTCGCCATCGACATCACGGACGGTTCCTACCACGAAGTCGATTCGAACGAACTCGCGTTTAAGCTCGCCGCCATTTTTGCCGTGCAGGACGCCATGAAAAAGGCCGGCCCGATTCTTCTCGAACCGATCATGAAGGTCGAAGTCTCCACCCCGGACGAATTCCAGGGGGACATCATCGGCGACTTGAGCCGCCGCCGCGGCAAGATCATGAGCACGGAAAGCAAGAACAAGACGACCAATGTTCTTTCGGAAGTGCCTCTCTCGGAAATGTTCGGCTACGTCAACAACATCCGCTCCATGTCGAAGGGCCGCGCCGCCTACACCATGGAACCGTCTCACTTCGAGCAAGTCCCCGCGCAGATCGTCGCGCAGATCACCGAGCAAAAGAAGGGTAAATAAAGTTATGGCCGAAACCCGCATCCGCATCCGCCTTAAGGCATTCGATTACCGTCTTCTCGACCGCGCCGCGACCGAGATCGCCGAAACCGCGTCCCGCACCGGTTCCGTCGTCGCTGGCCCGATCCCGCTCCCGACCAAAATCGAGCGTTACACGGTCAACCGTTCCCCCCACGTCGATAAAAAGAGCATGGACCAGTTCGAAATGCGCACCCACAAGCGCCTGCTCGACATCATCCAGCCCACTGCCAAGACCGTCGATGAGCTCAAAAAGCTCAATCTTCCCGCTGGCGTCGATATTAAGATCAAGGTCTAACCCCCACTTTATCTCCCGCACACCCCCACTCCCATGAGCATTGGAATTTTAGGACAAAAGGTCGGAATGACCCGCGTTTACGACGAGGCCGGGACGATTACTCCCGTCACCGTCATTCTCGCCGAACCGAACGCCGTTCTTCAGGTGAAGACTCTCGATAACGACGGCTATGCCGCCGCACAACTTGGCGTCTTCGATCAGAAGGAACATCGCGTCACGAAACCGGAACTCGGTCATTTTAAGAAGACCGGGGCCACGCCGAAGCGCTTCATTCGCGAATTCGACTGCAATGGCGAAGAAGTCAAGGCGGGCGACTCGCTCACCGTCACCCGCTTCAAGGCTGGCCAGTATGTCGATGTCATCGGCGTCTCGAAGGGCAAAGGTTTTCAGGGCCCGATGAAGAAACATAATTTCCACGGTCAGGGTGCCGCGCACGGCTCGAAGACCCATCGCCGTAACGGCGCGATCGGTTGCCGCTCGACTCCGGGACGCATTTACAAAAACCACGGCATGGCCGGTCATATGGGCGACGAACGGGTCACCGTCCAGAACCTCCGCGTTGTCCAAGTCCGCGAAGCCGATCATGTGCTGCTGGTCAGCGGTGCCGTCCCCGGCGCGCGCGGTAGTTTTGTCGTCGTTCGTACCGCCCTCAAGGGCCAGCCGAAACCGAAGGCTGTGGTCGTTGCCAAGGCCGTCAACCCGATGAAGGCATCCAAGGCCGGAAAATAACCACCTAATCGTATGAGCTTCTCCCCTCTCTCCACCACGGATGCCGCCACCCACCTGAAGGTCGATCTGATCGCCAATGGCATCGGCACCCAGGCGCTCCATGAAACGGTTGTCGCCTACCGCGCCAATCGCCGCGCAGGCACCCACTCCACCAAGACCAAGGCCACCGTGGCCGGTTCCGGCAAAAAGCCCTGGCGCCAAAAAGGCACTGGCAATGCCCGTTCCGGTTACAAGTCCTCGCCCGTCTGGTCCGGCGGCGGCGTCGTCTTCGGTCCCCATCCCCGCGATTACTCGAAGAAGACGAATAAGAACGTCAAGCAGCTTGCGCTCCGCAAAGCGATCAGTTCGCGCGTCAATGCCGGGGAAGTCTACCTGATCGATCCGATCGTCCTGTCTACGCCAAAGACCAGGGACCTCGTCGCCAAGCTCAAGGGCGGATTGGAAAAGCAAACCACCGCATTGCTCGTCATCGAGGAACTCGACCAGAACCTTTATCTCGCCTCGCGGAATCATCCCCATTTGGTGACCGTCACCGGCGACCAGGTCAACGCCGAGCAACTTCTCCTCTGCGATAAAATCTTCATCACCGAGGGCGCGCTCGGAAAGCTTTCCGCCCGACTCCAAAAATAACTCCTATGCGCGATCCTCTTCTCATCGTCAAATCCGTGCGCGTCACCGAAAAGGGCACCGCCCTGGCCGAAAAGCACAACCAGTATGTCCTCAAGGTCGCGCCCAGCGCCACCAAGCAGGAAATCAAGCACGCCGTCAAACAGCTCTTCCAGAAAACCGCGATCCGCGTCAATACGATGCGCGTCGACGGCAAGCTCAAGCGTCGCCACGGTGGTGCCGACTTCGGTCAGCAGCCGGACTGGAAAAAGGCCATTGTCACCCTGAAAGAGGGCGAAAAGATCGAACTCGTCTAACCGAAATTCCCCTATTATGGCACTCAAAGTTTTCCGTCCCCTCACGCCCTCCCTCCGCTTCACCGAACTAAGCGGATTCGAGGAACTCACCCAAGGCAATAAGCCTGTCCGCAAGCTTACCGAGCGGATCAAGAAGAGCGGTGGACGCAATAATCGTGGTCGCGTCACCTCCCGTCACATTGGCGGCGGTCACAAGCAGCGCTACCGCTTCATCGACTTCAAGCGGAACAAGGTCGGCGTCAAGGCCGTTGTGCAGACCATCGAATACGATCCGTCCCGCACCGCAAACATCGCCCTTCTCAAATACACCGACGGCGAACTTCGCTACATCATCGCTCCCGTCGGCCTGACGGTGGGTGCCACGTTGAACAGTGGTCCGGAAGCAGAGCCGATTATCGGCAACGCCCTCCCGCTCGATAAAATACCCCTCGGTGCGGCCATCCATAATATCGAGATCATTCCCGGTCGTGGCGCCCAGATCGGACGCACCGCTGGCAGCAGCGCGACGATCATGTCGGTCGATAACGACTACGCGCAGGTTCGTTTGCCTTCCGGTGAAATCCGCAAGATTTTCGCCAAGTGCTACGCCACCATCGGTCAGGTCGGCAATATCGAGCATGAAAATATTTCGCTCGGCAAGGCCGGTCGCAGTCGCTGGGCGGGCCGTCGTCCGCATGTCCGCGGCATGGTCATGAACCCGGTCGATCACCCCATGGGTGGCGGTCAGGGCAAGAGCAAGGGTGGTGGCGGACGCCAGCATCCGGTCTCTCCCTGGGGTCAGCCTTCGAAAGGTCTCAAGACTCGTCCGAAGTACAAGCCCTCGAACAAATTCATCGTTGAACGCCGCAAGAACAAGAAACACTAACGCATATGTCCCGTAGTCTTAAAAAAGGCCCATTTGTCGACGATCATCTTCTCGTTAAAATCGAGAAAATGACCACTGCGAGCATCAAGAAGCCGATCAAGACCTGGTCGCGCCGCTCGTTGATCACCCCCGATTTCGTCGGCCACACGTTCCTCGTGCACAACGGCAAAATTTTCAATTCCGTCTTCGTGACGGAAAATATGGTCGGTCACAAGCTCGGTGAATTTTCGCCGACGCGTACCTTCAAGAAACATGGCGCCCATACGGAAAAGGCCGCCGCCAAATAAAGGAAAAGCGAACGGAACCACCATATTTCAGATTATTGGATTGGGATGGCGCAAGCCGTACCGTCCGCCGATTGCGAGTCGGGTTCGCCCTCCTCGTTCTCGTCCTGGCGTTTAATTCGCCGGGAACCATGTCCGCCCAGCCGGACACGGATCGTTCTTTGAATGCAGACAAACCACCGGTTACGGAGCCTGAAGCGCAGGCTGCGACGGACCAGGGGACTGCCCCACCGTCAACCAATGCGCCACCGGCTCCCGATTCGATCGTACAAGACCTGAAAACGGGCACGGAGGCCACGCCAGCCAGCCCGGATCTTTCCGGTCTCACTCGGGAACAACTCGAGGCCAAGATCAAGTCGCTCTCGGATAGTCTCGCCGCGGCCAACACCGAGGACGAGTTTTTCCGCCAGCAATGGCAGGAACTCCGCTTGCGCGACGAAGCCCTTGGCGTCTCGGCCCTCACTCACGACGAAGGCCAGACCGAAGACAAGCTGGTCCAGGCGGTGAAGGAACTTTACCAGAGCGAGATGAAGCGCCGCGAAGCGATGATTCTCCTCGACAAGCTCCTCGCGACCACGACCCAGATGATCCAGACCGCGCCGAACTACGATCCCAAGCTCAGGGCCGACTACGAAGTCGCCTCCCGCGCCGCCAAGAGTTATCTGGCCGGACGCAGCGGGGCGGCGATTCCGATCGGCAGCTCCATCTCCGATGGGCAGATTTCCGACATCAACCCCGAGTTGAATGCGGTCATCGTGAACATCGGGAAAAGCCAAGGCGTGAAGGAAGGGATGCACTTCATCGTTTACCGCGACAACCAGCAGTTGGGTGCGCTGGAAATCGAACTGGCGCGCGACGAAGTCAGCGCGGCGAGGGTAGAGAGTTTGCAGACGGGGGTCGTCCTTAAAGTGGGCGACCGGGTGGCCGTCGATTCCGGACCGTAGACAGAAACAATTTTGAAACAGAAGCAGAAAAGACAGACAGAGACAGCGAACACGAGATTTTAAGTTATGGACATAAAAGCCGAACATAGATACGCGAAGATTTCCGCCTTCAAGGTGCGGGAAGTCACGCGCGAGATTCAGGGACTGCCCGCAGAGCAGGCCTTGGAGATCGTGCGCCTTATCCCCAAGAAGGCCGCCCAACTCATTGGCAAGGTACTGGCCACGGCCATCGCCAATGCGGAAAACAATAACAACACGGAAAACAAGACCCTTCGCGCCGCCAATCTCGTTATCAAGCAGGCCATCGCCGGGGAAGGCCCCACGATGAAGCGCATGCACACCCGCGCCCGCGGCGGTGGTGCCCGCATCAATAAACGCTCGGCTCATATCAAGATCATCCTCACCGAAGCCGAACCTGTCGCCGAAAAGCCCAAAAAAGCCAAATCGGTAAAGAAATCCAAGCCCGCCCAAACCACTCCGGTCAAGGCCGTCGAAGAAACCAATAACTAACTCGTATGGGACAAAAAGTTAATCCAATCGGCTTCCGCGTCGGTTTCAACCGCGCCTGGCGCTCCATGTGGTACGCCTCGAAGAAAGACTTCCCCGTCTATCTGTACGAGGACGCGATGATCCGTAAATTCATCAAGAAGAAACTCGAAGGTGCCGCCGTCTCCAAGGTCACCATCGAGCGCGCCGCCAACCGCGTCCGCGTCAATATCCACACGGCCCGTCCCGGTGTGGTCATCGGACGCAAGGCCGCGGAACTCGACAAGCTCAAGGACGAGATTCGCGCCATCACCACGAAGGACCGCGAAATCCTCGTCGACGTCAAGGAGATCAAGAATCCCGAACTCGACGCCCAGCTCGTCGCGGAAAACATCGCCCTCCAGATCGAGCGCCGCATCACCTCCCGTCGCGCCATGAAAAAGGCCGTCCAGACCACCATGGACATGGCCGGAGCCGAAGGCATCCGCGTTCGTTGCTCGGGCCGTCTCGGCGGCGCGGAAATCGCCCGCACCGAGGAATATCGCGAAGGCAAAGTCCCCCACCACACGCTCCGCGCCAACATCGACTACGGCTTTGCCGAAGCGATGACCGTGGCCGGTAAAATCGGCATCAAATGCTGGATTTGCCGCAAGGACGAAGTCCAACCCGTCACCACCTAACCACCTACTCCCATGCCGCTCCTCCCCAAACGCGTCAAATACCGCAAATCCCAGCGCGGCAGCCGCAAGGGCTTTGCCTCCCGCAACATCTCGATCGACTTCGGCTCCTACGCCCTCCAGACCCTCGACCGCGCCTGGATCACCAACGTCCAGATCGAGGCCGCCCGTGTCGCGCTCACCCGCAACATGAAACGCAAGGGCAAGCTCTGGATCCGCATCTTCCCCGACAAATCGGTCACCGCCCGCCCGCCGGAAACCCGCATGGGCAAAGGTAAAGGCGCTCCCGAATACTGGGTCGCCGTCGTCAAACCCGGCAACATCCTTTTCGAACTCGACGGTCTTCCCGAAACGGTCGCCCGCGAATCCCTGCGCCTCGCCGCCACCAAGCTCGCGATCCGCACCCGTTTCATCACCCGCGCCGGACGATTTTAAGCTTTATGAAAATTGCAGAAGTTCGTACTCTCACCGACTCGGAATTGGTGGCGAAAAAGAAGGAAGCCCGCCAGGAAACCTTCAACCTCCGCCTCCAGCAGCAGACCGGCGCGCTCGAAAAGCCCAGCCGCCTCAAGGAACTCCGCAAGGATGTCGCCAAGCTGGAAACCGTTCTGAGCGAACGCCGCAAAGGTCTCAAGATCAAGAGCCGTGTGGCGCAAAAGTCCGCCGCAACGGACGAGAAGAAGAAGAAATAGATTTTTAGGAAACGACCGTCATGAGCACCGAAACCATCAGCACGCCCAACCCCGAGACCAAGCCCGCCCGCAAGGAGCGGACCGGCGAAGTCCTCGCCTCGAAGATGCAGAAAACCATCGTCGTCCGCGTCGAGCGCCGCGTCCCCCATCCTAAATTCAAGAAAATCGTCCGCGTCCACAAGAAGTTCTACGCCCATGACGAGAAGAACGAAGCCCAGCCGGGCGACCGCGTCCTCATCCGTGAAATCCGTCCCCTCAGCAAGCTCAAGCGCTGGGAACTCGTCTCCATCCTCAAACACTAAAACGCCATGATACAAATTCGCTCCTGGGTCGATGTCGCCGACAATACCGGCGCCCGCCGCGCCACCATGATCGGCGTCATCGGCAAGAAATCGCTCGAGGCCGGTATCGGCGATATCATCACCGCCAACGTCAAGGAAGCCGCCCCCGACGGCACCGTAAAAAAGAGCGAAGTCGTCCGCTGTGTCGTCGTTCGCACCCGCCAGGCCATCCGCCGCGGCGACGGTTCCTACCTCCGCTTCGACAACAACGCCGTCGTCATCATCGACAAGGACCAAAATCCCCGCGGTACCCGCATCTTCGGCCCCGTCGCCCGCGAACTCCGCGAAAAAAACTTCATGAAAATCATCTCCCTCGCCCCGGAGGTCGTCTAGCCATGGCTATTTACCGCATCAACAAGCCTCGCAACCCGCAGGCCAAGTTCCACGTCAAGAAAAACGACGAAGTCGTTGTGCTTACCGGCACCCAGCAGGGCAAGCGCGGCAAGGTCCTCGAAGTCCTCCGTGATCGCAGCCGCGTCATCGTGGAAGGAATCAATTTCATCAAGAAAGCCTCCCGCAAGTCCCAGGAACAGCCCCAGGGCGGTATCATCGAACGCGAAGGCCCGCTCCACATCTCCAAAGTCATGCTCGCCTCCGACTACGACCGCCGTAAAGGCGCCACCGCAGCCGAAAGCGAAGCACCCGCCGCCAAGGCCGCCTCAAAAGGAAAGAAATAAGCCATGCCCGCTCCCGCCATTCCCCTGAAAGTCCCGACCACCCTCGCCACCGAATACAAGGAAAAGGTCGTTCCCGCGCTCATCGCCAATCGCGGCTACAAGAACGTCATGCAGGTCCCCAAGATCCAAAAGGTCGTGGTCAACTGCTGCATCGGCTCCAGCGCCGACACCAAGATCGCCTTGGAAGACGCCTTCAACGAAGTCCAGATGATAACCGGCCAGAAGCCCATTAAAACCAAGTCGACCAAGAGCATCGCCAACTTCAAGCTGCGCGAAGGCCAGGAAATCGGCGTCAAGGTCACCCTTCGCGGTGCGATCATGTACGAGTTCCTCGAACGCCTCATCCGCACCGCACTTCCCCGCATCCGCGATTTCCGCGGCGTTTCCCCCCGCGCCTTCGACGGTCGGGGCAACTACACGCTCGGCGTCAAGGACCAGACCATCTTCCCCGAGGTCGAACTCGACAAGGTCAAGCGCAACCTCGGCATGGACATCACCATCGTCACCACCGCCCGCAAGAACGACGAAGCCAAGGAGCTTCTCGCCCTCTTCGGCATGCCCTTCTCCGACCGCAAACTCACTCCGACCTCCTAATCCCTATGGCCAAGACAACCTGGATCGTTAAACAAAAACGCAAGCCGAAGTTCTCGACGCGCGCCTACAACCGCTGCAAGCTCTCCGGACGCCGCCGCGCCTACATGCGCAAGTTCGGCCTCAGCCGTATCGCCTTCCGCGAGCTCGCCCTCCGTGGTGAAATCCCCGGCGTCACCAAGGCCAGCTGGTAACCGACTTTTCCCCCTATGCAAACAGACCCCCTGGCCGATTTCCTCACCTCGATCCGCAATGCCTCCCGCGCCGCCAAAAGCGAAGTGCGCGTTCCCTGGTCCCGCATGCGCAGCGACGTCGCCCACATCCTCAAGAACGAAGGCTACGTCCTCGAAGTCGAAAAGGTTTCCGATAAGGAAGCCAAGGCCGGCAAACCCGAACTCCGCCTCAAGCTCCGCGGCGCAGGCAAGACCCGCGCCATCACCCAAATCACCCGCATCAGCAAACCCGGTCGTCGCCAATATGTCGGCGCTCAGGAAATCCCCCGCGTGCTCGGCGGCATGGGCATCTCTGTCATCTCCACCCCCCGCGGTGTCATGGCCGGACACCAGGCCAAAAAACAAAATCTCGGTGGCGAATTGCTGCTCACCGTTTACTAAGCTAACAGGAAGAACCCTATGTCTCGTATCGGACAAAAACCCATCCCAGTTCCCGACAAGGTGAAAGTCGCCGTCCAAGGCCCTCTCGTTAATATCGAAGGACCTCGCGGTAAACTCAATCACACCCTGCCGGACGGCATTGTCGCCCGCCTCGACGGCAAGACACTCCTCGTCGAGAAAAAAGGCGAGACCCGCCAGCACAAGGCCCTTCACGGCCTCTCCCGCTCGCTCCTCGCCAATTTTGTCCAGGGTGCCAACGAAGGCTTCCAGAAAAAACTCGAAATCCAGGGCGTCGGCTTCAAGGCCGCACTCGCGGGCAAGAACCTCAACTTGAACCTCGGCTTCTCCCACCCCATCGCCTATCCGGTGCCCGACGACATCAAAATCACCGTCACCGACAACACCAACATTCTCGTCGAAGGTGCCGACAAACAAAAAGTCGGGGCCGTCGCCGCCGACATCCGCGCCTACTACCCGCCCGAACCTTACAAGGGCAAAGGCGTTCGCTACGCCGGTGAACAAATCATCCGCAAGGAAGGCAAGACCGCCCAAAGCAAGTAAAGGAAATCTGTATGGCCAAAATCACCTCCAAAGCCTCCCGCATCCGCACCCATGTGCGCGTACGCCGGAAAGTCACCGGGACCACCGAGCGTCCCCGTCTGGCCGTCAATTTTTCCGGCCAGCACATCCGCGCCCAGGTCATCGACGATGTCACCGGCAAGACCCTTGTCAGCGCCTTCACCACCGAAAAATCACTCAGCGACTCGAAGCTCCGCCCCAACGTCAAAGGTGCCGAGGAAATCGGCAAGCTCGTCGCCGAGCGCGCCAAGGCCAAGAACATCAACCAGGTCGTCTTCGACCGTGGCGGTTTCAGCTACCATGGTAAAGTCAAGGCTCTCGCCGATGCTGCCCGCCAGACTGGCCTCCAATTTTAAATATACCTATGCCTCCCAAGAACGATCCGATCATTGAACAGAAAATTGCCGAGGAAACCGTCGTCGTCGATCCGGCTGTCGAAGCCGTCGTCGTCGCTCCCGATGTTGTCGCCCCCGTGGCACCCACCGGAGATCGCGGCGATCACCGTGGCGGACCCCGTGGCGGTGGCGGAGGCCAGGGCGGTCGCGGTCGTGGCCGTGGGCCCGGCGGTGGCAATCGCGGACCCCGTGGCGGACGCGATGAAAACAAGTCCGATCTCCTCGAAAAAGTTGTCTTCATCAATCGATGCGCCAAGGTCGTCAAAGGCGGTCGCCGCTTCAGCTTCAGCGCCCTCCTCGTTGTCGGAGATCGCAAAGGCAAGGTCGGTGTCGGTTTCGGCAAGGCCAACGAAGTTACCGAAGCCATCCGCAAGGCCACCGATGCCGCCCGCAAGCACCTCGAACCCGTCTCGCTCCGTGGCAACACCATCCCCCACGAAGTCATGGGCCAGTTCGGCGGCGGACGCGTCTTCCTGCGCCCCGCCTCGCCCGGAACCGGCCTTATCGCCGGTGGCGGCGTCCGCGCCGTCGTCGAAGCCGCAGGCATCAAGGACCTCCTCGCCAAGTCTCTCGGCTCGGGCAACCCTGCCAACGTGGTCAAGGCCACCCTCGACGCCCTCAAGCAACTCCGCCCCAAGGAAGCCATCTTCCAACTTCGTGGAAAGACGGTCAAAGTCGCTCCCCTCGTTCCCGCAGAAGAAGCCAAGACGGAAGCGACTCCTCCACCATCTTCAAAAGGCGGCAAGCCCAAGGGTAAGCCTTCGAAGCCTGTAAAAGCCGAGAAAGTCGAAAAAGCTGGCGAGTCCGGTCCCGCTCTCGCCTCCTAACCAACTAAATCACTATGTCCTCCTCGATCCGACTTCATAATTCCAAGCCCCGTCCCGGCTCCCGCCATCGCGTCAAACGTCTCGGTTGCGGTGAGAGCTCCGGCCATGGCAAAACTAGCGGCAAGGGCCACAAAGGTCAAAAAGCCCGCTCCGGCGGCAGCATTCGCCTTGGCTTCGAGGGCGGTCAGATGCCCCTCATCCGCCGCATTCCCAAGCGCGGCTTTAACAACACCGCCTTCAAGGTTTCCTACGCTCCTGTCAACCTCGTCGATCTCGAAAAACTCTCCGTTTCCGATGTCGTCGATGAAACGGTCTTGCGCAAGATCGGCCTCGTCAACGGTACATGGGATGGCGTCAAGGTCCTCGGCTCCGGCGAGATCACCAAAAAGCTCTCCCTCAAGGTCAACGCCGTCAGCGCCGCCGCTCGCGAAAAAATCGAAAAAGCCGGTGGCTTCATCGAAATCGTCGCGCTGAAAACTTACCCGGCGCGTAACAGCGCCAAAAAACTGTCGAAGACCTCCCGCCCGCCCAAAAAGCCGGTGCCGTCGAAGGCCTGATCTCCCATTGGCCACACCCAGGATGCTTGCCAGGGAAGTGATTTCGCCTATGGAAGATACGGTAAAAACCGGTCATCTCTCACTGCCTTAACTTCAGCCTTCCACCTTCTTCCATGCTCTCCGCATTCGCCAATTGCTTCAAGATTCCCGAACTCCGCCAGCGCATCCTCTTTACCCTGGCCGTCATCGTCGTCGTCCGCGTTGGCGCTGCTATCCCGTGCCCCGGCGTTAATACCGAAATTCTGGCCAAGTTCTTCCACTCCGTCATCGAGAAGGACCCGAACAACTCCGTCATCGGTCTCTTCAATCTTTTCAGCGGCGGTGCGCTTGAAAACTGCGCCGTCTTCACCCTCGGCATTATCCCTTACATCAGCGCCAGCATCATGCTCCAGTTGATGACCGCCGTTGTGCCCAGCCTCAGCAAGCTCGCCCGCGAGGAAGGCGGACGCCAGAAGATCACCCAGTACACCCGCTACGCCACCATCGTCATCTGCATTGTGCAGGGCTACTTCTACGCGGGCCAGTTCGAGCATCCCGAGAAAAGCCAGCTCCTTGCCGGTATCGCCGCCGTTACCAAGCAGTACGGCCCCCTCGTTCCCTATCCTGGACTCACCTTTGAATTCACCACCATCGTCAGTCTCCTCTCCGGCACACTTCTCCTCATGTGGCTCGGCGAGCAAATCACCGATAAAGGCATCGGCAACGGTATCTCGATGGTCATCACCATCAACATCGTCTCGCGCCTGCCCGCCGCTCTTCTCCAGGGCTGGCAGATGATCTTCCCTCCCGGCAACACCGAACCGACCGTTCCCGTCCTGTTCTTCCCGGTCATGCTTCTCTTTCTCTTCGGCGTCATCGCGGGCACCATCGCCATCACCCAGGCCATGCGCAAGATCACCATCCAGTACGCCAAACAGGTTCGCGGCAACAAGGTCTACGGCGGTCAAAGTTCCTTCCTTCCACTCAAGGTCAACTACTCTGGGGTCATGCCCATCATCTTCGCCCAGTCGATTCTCCTCGTGCCCGCCTTCATGATCCAGATTCTCCCCATTGGTACCGCACCTTGGGCTCGCAACCTCGTCGATTCCCTTACCGGTGGAACGCTCCATTATGTCGTCTACGTCTTGATGATCTTTTTCTTCTCCTACTTCTGGGTCTCCTTCATGTTCAACCCGACCCAGATCGCGGAGGACGTCAAGCGCAACGGCGGCTTCATCCCCGGCATCCGTCCCGGAACGCCCACCGCCGACTTCCTCGACTACACCATGACCCGCCTGACGCTGGCCGGTGCCGTCTTCCTCGCCGTTCTCGCCATCCTGCCCATGGCCGCGCAGCACTACGCGCAGGTTCCCGTTCTCACCAGCCAGTTCTTCGGCGGCACCAGCCTCCTCATCATGATCGGCGTCATGCTCGACACCATGCGCCAGATGGAAACCTACCTCCTCCAGCGCCACTACGACGGCTTCCTCAAGAAGGGCCGCATCCGTGGACGTTCCGCCTCCCCGGTGATCGGTCAGGGCCACGCGATCGAGCCCTCCAATTACGTCTGGCTCTTCGTCATCCTCGCCGTTCTCGCCATCGCCGGAGCTGTCCTGGTATTGGTCTAGAGACTGCTCCCGATTGGCCATGGGTGCCTATTTTCGGAGCCGTCTGGAACGGCGGATGCGGGAGTGCTAATTTAAATATAAGTTTCGACTTCCCGGTTTCCTCCTCCTTCCACCCGTGAGTATCCCCATCAAAAACGCCGACGAAATCGAGGCCATGCGCGTCAGTTGCCGCGCGGCCCGCGAAGTCCTGGAAGAAGTTTCCCTCGCGGTTGTGCCGGGCGTCTCCACCGGCGAAATCGACAAGCTCGCCGCGCGCCTGATCAACCAGCGCGGTGGACGCAGCCCATTCCTCAACTACCGCGGTTTCCCCGGCCACATCTGCATCTCCGTCAACGACGAGATTGTCCACGGTATCGGCGGTGCCCGC
>CAJCII010000234.1 GCA_903970335.1 Bacteroidota bacterium
GCGGCGAGCATGGAGGGGTGGTCCTGGGTGACGGTGTAGGGCGCGGTCTCGATGCCGGTGTAGACGCCGTCGCGCACGGTGGGGTGGGAGAGGTGGTGGAGGACGTCGTCCCATTTCGGGTCGCGGGCGAGGCCGAGGCGGAGACGCCAGTGCTGGGCGGTTTCGAGCGCCCAGGACCAGTAGGCGAGCTCGAAGGTGGGGTTGAGGGTGTGCTCGCGGTCCTTGCCGTAGATTTCCTGCGCGGGGATCATCTGCGGGCCGAGGACGTAGCGCCGGTTGACGGAGTCCCACGTGGGATAGGAGGCCATGAAGTCGGCGGTGGCGAAGACCATCTCGCGGTATTTTTGGAGGGTGGCGGCGTCGGGATGGGCGCGGTAGAGGAGCTCCGCGTAGTAGATCGGGTGGGGCTGCTGCCAGATGAGGAAGGCGGCGACTTTGCTGGGGCTGTTGGTACCGTCGGGGCCGACCATCTTCGGCCAGCGCGCGCCGAGAAAGCCCTGCGACTGCGCGAGAGCGCGGGCCTTGGGGAGGAGGTTGAGGTACCAGGCCATGCTTTTTTCGAGCAAGGGGGCGCGGCCCCAGAGGGCGAAGTGGGCGGCATGCCACCAGTGCATTTCGAGGTGGGGCTTGCCGTACCAGGAATCGCAGGTGAGGCCGGTTTCCTGCGGCGGCATGGAGCCTGCGCAATTGACGGCGGTGAGGTACTGGGAAAGGACGATGCGGCGCTCGAGTTCTGGCGCGCGGGGGTCGGTGCTGCCGGAGAGATCGACCACGCCGCCGGTGGTCCAGAAGTCGTGCCAGTGGTGAGCGGAGGCGTCGCGGGTCTGCGCGAAATCGGGTAGGGCAGCGGGGAGCGGCTGGGGGGAGAAGGCGACGGTGAAGTCCCAACTCTCCGGCAAGGCATGGAAGGATCCGAAAAAGCGGGGAGTCAGCACGAAATGATGCGGCGCAGTCATTTTCAGCGCGCAACCGTCCGACCACATTACCGCCGCGAAGTAACGGTCCGCGTCGAGGGTGCGGGCGAAATCGCAGCGACGATCGGACAGCTTCATCGTGGTCTGGTGGGCGTCGGGTTTGTCCCAGAGCGAGGTCGTCTTGAAGTCGTCGGAGGGATAAGGGAAGGCGATCTCGACTTGAATCTGGCCTTTTTCGAGCAGCGGCGATTCGATATGGACGGAGATGAGGCTTTGGTCGGGATGGCAGACGGTCTGCACCAAGACGGGCTGGCCCTCGACGGTGAAGCGGCTCTCGAGGAGACCGGTCCAGAGGTCGAGCTTCTGGTGGATGTCGTGGAGGTCCGCAGGCTGAACGAGGTCGCCGTTGGCCT
The DNA here is from genome assembly GCA_903970335.1 of Bacteroidota bacterium. GTDB lineage: Bacteria > Verrucomicrobiota > Verrucomicrobiia > Methylacidiphilales > UBA1321 > JABDGH01. The sequence goes on from CAJCII010000234.1 coordinate 1,328, forward strand.
TGCGCAGGACGAAGCCGATGCGACCGAGATCGAGGCGCTGGGGATTGGCGCGGAGCCAGTCGGCAGCGGGGGAATAGCCCTTGGCGTCGGCGCCGGAAGCGTAGGGAACCTGGCGACCGGCGAAGGGGTAATTCACGATGCCGTCGGAGGGGCTGTAGCCCTTGGGATTCGGGTAGGTGTGCCAGCCCCACTCGGAGAGGGTATGGAGGGGAATGCCCGCATCGTAGGCGTCGGGAAAGGACTGGAGGCCGGTCACGTCCGCGGTGAAGGCGAAGCTGCCGTTGCCGACGGTGAAGGGCGAGAGGGGATCGAGCTTCTCCGCGGTTGGGTTGTGGCGCGCGACGAGGGCGGGGCGGTCGATAGGCGGAGCGGGATCGGCGTGGGCGAGCGCGGCGAAGGCGAGGATGGGGCACGCGAGGCGGGCAACGGAGTTGAACATGCGAGAGTGCGCCATTCTTCAAGGCTGGCAACGGGGCGGAACGGCGTCAAGAGCGCCTTCGGGGCGGGAGTGACCTCTTTTGAATTGTAGCATTTGGAAATAGCTCGGTTAATGAGCGCTATCCTTACCAGTGGTGCATGTCCCAAACGATGAGATGCGAACCGTAAGAATCATCAAACCAAACCACGAGCGCCAGATACGTATTGGAATCTTTATCAAAATAGTTCCAAGAGTAAACGGCTGGATGAATGTCGGTACCATTGCCTGCCCATACTGGAATACCGAGGGTGTGACTAAATTCGGGACCACGAAGCTTGCTTAAGTCGTACCCATGCTCTTTGCAGTATTGCTGCACCTTTCCAGAAGCAATATTTTCTGATTGGCTTTTGTCGTAAATGTACTCTGAAAAATAAAAAGCGCTTAAGATTACGACACTAATACCGACGATAACTATTATTCTAATGACTATCTTCATGGGTAGCCTTCTAGGCTTGGATTGTCCATGCGCACTATTTTGTACTCCCATTTTTGCGGTTTTGAATTGAGTTGAGGGGATGGCTCTCCCGCCGACAAAACGCCAAAAAGGCCGAGGCACAATATTGCAATACCCATTCCAACCGCGATAGATTTCGTCATGACATCTTTTTACCCCGCTGCACTGAGCAATCAATCCAGGGTTAAGTGTCGAGCGGCGCGATAACTTCTTCCAAGTCCAAACGTAATCGCCCCCGCCCGCTTCCCTGGCGTGCGTAGCGCGACTCAATTCCCCCGGTGCCCGCGGAAGTGGCGCGGCTCCCTCCTCGATTTATGCCAGCATCCGCTTCGCCGAATTTTTCTTCCTCCTGTTTCAATGGCCCGAAACTCGCGGCCAAAGCCTCGAAACGATTGAACGCGACTTCAATCAAGTCTAGCGTCGGCTCCTATGACCCCTTACGGGATTTCCGCCCGCCTGCTCGCGGCGCTACTGCTTCTCGCTCGTACCCACGCTCCGGCCGATCCCCTCACCATCGACCTCACCCCCGCGCTTCCCGCCCCCGGACCGGTCGAGCTCGGCCAGGGCGAGACTAAATCCCCCGACGGCCACACCCTTACCGCCGACAACCGCTCCCTCCTCCTCGACGGCAAACGGTTCATCCCCGTCGTCGGCGAATTCCACTACAGCCGCTACCCCGCCAACGAGTGGCGCGACGAGCTGCTCAAGATGAAGGCGGGCGGCATCACCGTCGTCTCCTGCTACGTCTTCTGGATTCACCAGGAGGAGGAACAGGGCAAATTCGATTGGAGCGACCGCAAGTCCCTCCACGATTTCCTCACCCTCTGCCACGAAGTCGGCCTCCTCGCCATCGTCCGCATGGGCCCCTGGGACCACGGCGAAGTCCGCAACGGCGGCTTCCCCGACTGGGTGCAACATTCCGGCACTAAGCTCCGCACCGCCGACCCCGCCTTCCTCGCCCTCGTCGCGCCCTTTTACCAACAAATCGCCAACCAAATGAAAGGCCTCCTCTGGAAGGACGGCGGGCCCGTCATCGGCGTCCAGATGGACAACGAATGCAACAACCTCCCCTACCTCTTCGCCCTCAAGAAAATGGCGCAGGACGACGGCGTCGATGTCCCCTTCTACACCATGACCGGCTGGAACAGCGTCGCCATCCCGACCTCGAATCTGCTCCCCCTCTTCGGCGCCTACTCCATCGGCTTCTGGGGCGGCACGCCGGAAAAATACCGCAAGGTCTTCCTGTTCTCCGATACCCGCGACGACGGCGACCTCGGCGCGCAGATGCAGGTCACCCAAGTCGATCGCTCCAAGACCATCGCCCTCTTCCCCTACGCCTGCTGCGAAATCGGCGGCGGCATGATGTCCAGCTACACCCGCCGGATCAAAATCGACCCCGACGACATCGCCGCCATGGCACTGGTGAAGATCGGCTCCGGCAGCAATATGCAGGGCTATTACATGTACCAGGGCGGCAACAACCCCGACGGCGCCTTGTCCAGCCTCAACGAACAAAAGCCGAATCCCATGCCCTTCAAGGACTACGATTTCCAGGCCCCGCTCGGCGCGTGCGGCGAGGTCCGCGACCATTACCACCTCCTGCGCGAACAGCATCTCTTCCTCCAGGACTTCGGCCCGAAGCTCGCCGGGACAGTGCCGGTCTATCCCGACCTTCGCCCGAAGAGCCTCGACGACTTCGACACCCTCCGCTGGTGCGTGCGCTGGGACGGTAACGCTGGCTTCCTCTTCTTCAGCAACCGCCAGCCTACCGTCCCCCTGGCCGACCATCCCGCCGTCCAGTTCGCGCTCAAGACCGCCGCCGGAACGCAACTCATCCCCAGCCAACCCATCGACATCGCCAACGGCAGCTACGGCGTCTGGCCCGTCAACCTCGACTGCGACGGCGTGACGCTCGACTACGCCACCGCCCAGCCCCTCTGCCGCTTGCAGGACGGAAAAGACGTCTGGTACTTCTTCGCCGCCCTCGACGGCA
>CAJCII010000235.1 GCA_903970335.1 Bacteroidota bacterium
GACGGATACGGCTTCCTGCGCTCGCCCGACTACAACTATCTGCCCGGCCCCGACGACATCTACGTCTCGCCTTCGCAGATTCGCAAGTTCGACCTCAAGACCGGCGATACCATCAGCGGACAAGTCCGCCCGCCGCACGAAGGCGAAAAATATTTCGCGCTCGTCAAGATCGAGGCCGTCAACTTCGAGTCGCCCGACGAAGCCCGCAACAAAATTCTCTTCGACAACCTCACGCCGCTCTATCCGCAGGAGCGCCTCAAGCTCGAAACCGTGCGCGAAAACGTCAGCGCCCGCGTCATGGATCTGCTCACCCCCATCGGCAAAGGCCAGCGCGGACTCATCGTCTCGCCGCCTCGCGCCGGTAAAACCATGCTGCTCCAGAACGTCGCGAACTCTATCACGACCAATCATCCTGAGGTGGTGCTGATCGTTCTCCTGATCGACGAACGCCCGGAAGAAGTCACCGACATGCAGCGGTCGGTTAAAGGCGAGGTCATCTCTTCGACCTTCGACGAGCCCGCCGCCCGCCACGTACAAGTTGCCGAGATGGTCATCGAAAAGGCCAAGCGCCTGGTCGAGCATAAGCGCGACGTGGTGATCCTGCTGGACTCGGTCACGCGTTTGGGCCGGGCCTACAACACGGTCGTCCCCTCCTCCGGCAAGGTTTTAACCGGCGGCGTGGACGCCAACGCTTTGCAACGCCCGAAACGCTTCTTCGGCGCCGCCCGCAATATCGAGGAAGGCGGGTCGCTCACCATCATCGCGACCGCGCTGATCGACACCGGCAGCCGCATGGACGAGGTGATCTTCGAGGAATTCAAGGGCACCGGCAATTCGGAAATCATCCTGGACCGCAAATTGTCGGACAAACGCACCTTCCCGGCCATAGACATCACCAAATCCGGCACCCGCAAGGAAGAACTGCTGGTCGAAAAAGGCGTGCTGTCCAAGATGTGGGTGCTGCGCCGCATCCTGAACCCCATGGGCACCACAGACGCCATGGAATTCCTGCTCGACAAGCTGAAATACAGCAAAACCAACAACGACTTCTTCGAGGCGATGAACACCTAAGCCCAAGCCCTCCCAACACCGTCACCCCCGCGAAAGCGGGGGTCTTCTAACCAAAGGCGGAAAGTCCGCCGAGCTGGTCAGTGGTCCTTACCGGCCTTTGTGCGGTTACCTGTGGTCTTACCCTCAACTTTCCGGACGGCGATCAGATTCTTTGAGAGAGCGTCACGAATACCCGCTTCAATCAGCGCGCGAGCTACATCGTGAGGCGAGCTACCGAACGCTCCAATCTCGACTAAATCGTCAAGGTATCTGTGCATGATCTCGCTTAAACGAGGCTGAATTTTCGGATTGGCCATTGCCGTTAATTATCACGGATGGAGCCAATTGGCATCCAATTGGCATCCAGTTGGCACCAGAAAATGCTTGACCGAAGCGAGTCGGTTGTTTCATCGTCAATTCGCGTCGTTCAGACCGACACACAAAAAGAGGGGCGACTTGAAGTCACCCCTCTGTTAAAATGGATTGTGGTGCGCCGAGCGGGACTCGAACCCGCGACCTCCCGTGTGGAAGACGGGTGCTCTCGATGGCTTTTTCACGGCTCCAGCTGAGCTACCGGCGCACCACAACCATTCATTACTTTTGCGGTCGCGCGCAAGAGAAAGATTCTAAATGTTGTAGAATTTTGACGTGATATACCACAATATGTGGGCCATACGGAGATCGCCACCACTATCCTATGTTGATGTTCTCGATTCGTACAACCGAAATTATTCAAGAGGCATCCGTCTAATCAGCAGTTTCGAGTATGGGCCTAATGCCTTCCGGCACGCCGCCCTGGGTGTTACCCTCCGGCCGTGATCGACTCCTTCACGTTGCCAATAGGGCTGCCCGGGCAGGGAATGCATCTCGGCCTGGACCCGCTTTCCGTCTTGTTCCTCGCCATCCTCACCCCGCAGATCATCGCCGCCGCCATCGCCGGGGAGGCGCGTTCCGTCACCTATTGGGCCTTCGTCCTCGGCATGGTCACCGCGGTCATCGCGGCGGACGCCTTCACCCTCATCCTGGGCTTCGAGCTGATGAGCGCCGCCTCCTGGCTGCTGGTCCTGCGCGGGGACCGCAAGCCGGCCGCGCTGTACGCCGGCATCGCGATGTTTTCCGGCGCCTGTCTCATCCCGGCGGTGTTTCTCCCCCCCGGCAGCCTCGCCTTCTTGCTCATCCTCATCGGCGCGGGTGCGAAAGCCGGCCTCGCCCCGCTGCACGCCTGGCTGCCGAAAGCCCACCCCGCGCCGCCCGCCGGCGTCTCCGCCGTCATGTCCGGCGGCATGGTGAAGGTCGCGCTGTACATCATCATCCGCTACGGCTTCGGGGCGCTCGCTGGCGCGCAGCAACCCTGGTGGGGCATGGTCCTGGTCATCGCCGGCGGTGCCTCCGTCCTCATCGGCGCGCTGCGCGCCATGCTGGAAGTGGACATCAAGGTCTTGCTCGCCTGCTCCACCGTCGAGCATGTCGGCCTCATCACCGTCGGCCTCGGCATCGCTTTGCGCGCGCAGGCGCTCGGCGACCCCACCCTCGCGGCCCTCGCTCTGCAAGCCGCCCTCCTCTGGGTCGTCGCGCACGCGCTGTTCAAGCCGTTGCTGTTCATCGGCACGGGTGCCGTGAAGCACG
>CAJCII010000236.1 GCA_903970335.1 Bacteroidota bacterium
ATTTTTGCCGGGGCGATGACGGCGTGGTTCCTGAGCCTGGGGCGGAAGTTGCTGAAGCAAACGCGGGCGGAGTCGGCGAGGGTACTGCTGCAGATTTTCGGCAAGCAACCGACGCTGGCGCGGGTGCTGAAGGACGGGCGCGAGATCGAGACGGCGCTGGAGAAGATCAAGCGGGACGACCGGATCGTGATTTACACGGGGGAAGTGGTGCCGGTGGATGGGATCATCGTGGAAGGAGATGCGATCCTGGACCAGCACGCGTTGACGGGGGAATCGACCCCGGCGGAGAAGAGCGCGGGGGGGAAGGTCTTCGCCTCGACGGTGATGCTGGCGGGGAAGATCGTGGTGCGGGTGGAACGGGCGGGGAAGGACACGGCCTCGAGCAAGATCAGCCAGATTCTGAATAAGACGGTGGCGCATAAACTGCGGGCGCAATCGCGGGGCGAGGAACTGGCGGACAAGGCGGTGCTGCCGGCGCTGGGGTTGTCGGCGATCGCGGGGGGGACGATGGGGACGAGCGGGGCGCTGGCGGTGATCAATTCCGATTTGGGGACGGGAATCCGGATGGCGGCGCCGCTGGGGATGCTGACGTCGATCACGCTGTGCGCACAGCAGGGGATTCTGGTGAAGGACGGACGCGCGCTGGAAGCGATGCGGAATGTGGACACGGTGCTGTTCGACAAAACGGGAACGCTGACGCGGGAGAAGCCGGAGGTCGGAAACATTCTGTGCTGCGGCGAGTATCCGGAGGACCGCATTCTGACCTTTGCGGCGGCGGCGGAGCAAAAATTCACGCATCCAATCGCGCGGGCGATTCTGGACAAATTTGCGGAACTGAAGAAGCCGATGCCGCGGCTGGATGCGTCGAAGTACCAGGTGGGGTACGGGATCACGGTGGAAATCGAGGGGTGCACGGTGCGGGTGGGGAGCCGACGTTTTATCGAAATGGAAAACCTGGCGATCCCGGGCGAGATCGAGCGGGAGATGAAGGAGCTGCACGCGGCGGGACATTCTTTTGTGTGCGTGGCGATCGGAAACCAACTGGCGGGGGTGATCGAGCTGCGCTCGTCGCACCGGCCCGAGGTGGAAGAAATCATCGCGGGGCTGCGGGCGCGCGGGGTGAACCACATGGCGATTATTTCCGGCGATCACGACAAGCCGACGCGGCGCCTGGCGGAACACCTCAAGATGGACCGCTATTTTGCGGAGGTGCTGCCGCAGGACAAGGCGCGGTACGTGGAGCTGTTGCAGAAGGAGGGACGGACCGTATGTTTCGTAGGGGACGGCATCAACGATTCGATCGCGCTGAAGAAGGCGAATGTCTCGATTTCCCTGCGGGGCGCATCGTCGATCGCGACGGACACGGCGCAAATCGTTTTCATGGAGGAAAGCCTGGCGAAGATCTGCGACTTGAAGGATTTCTCACTGGCGCTGGAGCATAATGTGCAACGGAGCTGGAACCTGATTTTGCTGCCGAACGGGTTTTGCATCGCGGGCGTGTTTCTTTTCGGTTTCAATATCTGGCATTCGGTCGTTTTCAACAACGCCTCGGCGATCCTGGCGTTGCTGAACGGTCTGCTACCGTTGCGCAAGGCGGCGCGACTGCACGCCGAACGGCAAACGAACCGACTGGCAGAGGTGGAAATTTAAACGCAGGGAGAACCGATGATCCAGATGCTGCAGCCGGGAGAGAGTTCGTTGAGCAAGGTGGAACTGCAAGACACAAAGGACTTTCGCGAGCAGTTGGATAAGGCGCGCTGGATCGATCTGTTCGACCCGGAGCCGGGCGAGGAGAAGTTTGTGGAGCAGGCGCTGGGAGTGAACATTCCGAGCCATGAGGAGATGACGGAGATTTCCGAATCGAGCCGCCTGTTCATGGAGGGGGACACGATTTATCTGTCGTGCTGGCTGCTCTGCTACGAGACGGCGATTCCGCAAAACGCCTCGGTGACGTTCATCATCACGCCGAAGCATTTTATCAGCATCCGCTACTCGGACCACCACTCGTTCCGCATTTTCCGCAGCGCGCAAAGGGGCATCCGGCACCACCGTTTCCGCAGCTCGGACGGGGCGCTGCTGGAGGTGCTGGAGGCGGCGGTGGGGCATATCGCGAGCACGCTGCGTTTGATCGAGCAGGACCTGAACAATCTCTCGCTGACCATTTTCGGGGAGCAGACGAGTCAAAAGGCCGTGGCGAAAAAGATGGGGCTGAAGCGGATTGTGCAACGGCTTGGCAAGCGGAACTCGCTAGTGGCGAATTTACGGGAAAGCGCGGTGAGTCTTTCCGCGTTGACGCCGTTTTTGATCGAGAACGCGCGGGAGTGGATGAATTCCGACCTGAAGCTGCGGTACCAGATTTTAGTGCAGGACATCGAGTCGTTGCGCGAGTACGATGGGCAACTGACGTCGGAGATCGGCTTTTTGCTCGACTCGACGGTGGGGCTGATCGGCTACGAGCAAAACCAGAGCATGAAGATCCTGAGCGTGGCGGCCCTGTTGATCGCTTTTATCTGAAGCCAAACCGAAACGACGCGATGGCCAAGCCCACGACCCAACTGGCGGTAATCGCAGCGAAAGGCAAGGGCAAGGCCGGGCGCACGGCGGGTGCGACGGGGGCGAAGGGCGGACGGAGGGGCATCCAGGCGAGGATGACGGGCGACGGGACGATTTTTCATCTGGAGGGGGATCTGCTGAGCGAGGCGATGGCGCACACGACGCGGCGGGACCTGATCGACCGGTTTTTCACGCTATCGACGTTGCACACGCTGCACCTGAACACGCGACTGGGCCGGGCGCGGCTGCATTTCCAGGAGAAGATGACGAAGGCGGAGGTGCTCGATGCGCTCGCCGCCGCGATGCGCAGCCGCCTGGTGACGCGTCTTCCGCTGGCGAACGATCGTCTGCTGATCGAGGATTTCCATCCCGAGGCGATCGAAATCCGGCGTATCGGGGACGAGTTGACGTTCTGGCGGATCGAGATGCGGAATCCGGGGCATTACCGGCTGTGGCATCCGCTGCTGAGTTCGGATATCGTGCGGCAGCAGGTGCTGGAGGAGTTCGCCACGCTGCCCGACGTCGTGCGGCAAGCGCCGTCGTTCTTTCATCGCTCGACGATCCACCTCTGGGTGCGCCCGCACCGGATCGATCCCGGGCACTTGATCGAGATGCTGGACCCGGTTTTGGCCGACTATATGGCCGGGCCGGGGCAGGTAACAGCGGTGCCGTTCAAGGAGGCGCTGGTCAAGGCGAACCTCGTTTTGGCGCCGATTTCCGATTTTCTTTTTCCGCCGCTGGGCCTGGCGAATGCGGTGATGGTCGGATCGATCAATCGCAGCCATGTGCTGCCCGCGCTGCGCGACTTACGGCAGGGACGGACGGGGCTGCATCTGCTCTATCTTTCGATCGGGGCGCTGACCTTGCTGACGTTTAGTTTCTTAGCGGCAGCGGTCATGTACTGGCTGTTGCTTTTCTGGCCGCGCAAGGCCAAGCAACTGCGGCAGCGGTATGAGGCGGGTTTTCTTTCGCGCTACCGGCGGCGTCCGCGGCGGGTGTGGGTGGAGAAGAAGGGCTCGGTAATCGAGACCCGGGTGCAGGAGGTCACGTCCGAGAGCGTGGTGGTGCTGAATTCGGGCGATATCGTTCCGGGCGACGGCGTGGTCTTGAGCGGCAAAGCGAAAGTCGACGACCGGCTGCTCACCGGGGCAAAGGAGGCACAGGCCAAGACGAGCGGCGAGTCGGTGTATGCGTCGAGCCAGGTACTGGAGGGCGAGTTACGCATCCAGGTGCTGACGACGGGCAACGATACGGCCTCCGCGCGGATCGCGGCCTGGTATACGGAGAACCTGAAGATCAATCCTGCGCACCAAAGCTTGCGGGCGAAGGAATATGCCGAGCGCGCGGTGCTGCCGGTGTTGTTGATCGGCCTGCTGGGCCTCTACCGAGGAGGACTTGGCATGGCGAAGGCTGCGATTCGTCCCGATTACCTGACAGGGCCGACGCTCGCGGAGGATTTTGTCGATCTGTCCATGACCATCCGGGCGGCGAAAGAAGGCATTCTGCTGGCGAACGCCTCTTCCCTGACCGCGCTCGCGACCTGCGACTGTCTTGTCTTCGACGACAGCGTGGCCTGGAATACGCGCGGGCTGGAGGAGATCGGCTTCGCCGACCGGATTCATAGCCACGGCATTGCGGAAATATCTTTTCTCTCGGGGCACGAGGCCAGCGCGGTCTCGAAATCGGACTTCGACACCATCCGTCACGGATTTTCCACCGATGAAAAGCGGGCCTACATCGCGCAGCGGCAGCATTTCGACCACACCGTGGTCTATGTGGGGAATTGCCAAACGGAGGCAGCGGTGGCAGCGCAGGCCGATCTCGCGATTTCTGTCCTAACGCCTCCTCAGGTGACTCCACTCGGTACGCAGGCCGCGTTGCTGGGGGCCGATTTGATCAAGATACTGACTTTGCTGGAGCTGGTGGAGAAATCGCGCGCCGAATTTACGAACGCCTTCGGGATCAGCCTCGTGCCGAACGCCGCATCGGTGATCGGCGCGCTCTATTTCAACGCACATGTGGAAACCTCGGTGGTGCTGAGCAATCTCGGCACGCTGGCGAATTATCTGCGGTACCGTTCCATGCTGCGTTTGGATTGAGGCCCGAGGTTGTCTCGGGAGGAAATCGAGCTTGCAACGCCTATTGCGCAGGAGATAGTGATTCGATGAAGTCTTCGCACGACCCCAAGGACCCGGCCTTGATCGAAAAGATGGCTGACGATCCGGAATTGGCTTCCGCCGCTCGTGTCTTTTTCCAGCAAACCGGCAAGTATCGCTACACCTATAATTTCAAATGGCTGGGCAGGCCCATCATTCAGTTCCCGCAGGATATCATTGCCGCACAAGAAATTATCTGGGCGGTGAAGCCCGATCTGATTATAGAAACCGGCATCGCCTTCGGCGGTTCTCTCCTCCACTCGGCCAGCATTCTGGAATTAATCGGCGGGCCGGGGCGGGTGCTGGGGATCGATATCGATATTCGGGCGCACAATCGGGCCGAGAT
>CAJCII010000237.1 GCA_903970335.1 Bacteroidota bacterium
AATAAAGAACCCCGCCGCAAGCAGCGGGGTATTGCCGATTCAGAATAGAACCAGTTGATAGTCCTCATGAAGCTTTTTGTACGTGTGGCCCTGTTGCTTCACGTAAGTCCCGATCATTTTTTCGTTTCCGTGCTTGCCCACCGTGCTGGCAAAATATCCGTCCGTCCAAAACTCCCCTCCCCAGAGTTGCTTCTTTACCTGCGGACACCGTTCAAACACTTCTCGGGCCGTTAGACTCTTCACCAACGTCACGATCTTGGTCACGCTGTACGTCGGCACCGACTGCATGAGAAAATGGACATGATTCTCATCGGTGCCGATTTCCAGAAACTTGATCTGATAGCGGCGCTCGATCGCCAGACACACTTCCTTAACCACCTCATCAACTTGGACATCGATCACGGCTCGCCGATACTTCGCCGGAAAAACCAAATGATAGAGCAGAACCGTAACGTTATGACTCTTGTGCAGGTAGACGCTCACCGAGCTAACTTACTACACGCCGCAAGCGGCGGGGAATTAGACCCTATAAGATTAACCTGCTCGCCATCGCGCCCTAATCGGCTTCCCCCACGGGCAAGGTGCCGGGGAGATGCTGCGGGTCCTTCAGGGTCTTGAGAAAGCGCTTCATCGCCGGGGAAAGCACCCGGCCCGATTTATAGATAATACCGAGCGGGCGGTAATAGGGCTGGCCCTTGAACTCGACCGCCGCGAGCGTGCCGTTGGTGACCTCCTGCTCGACCGTGGCGCGGGGCACGATGGAGACACCCGCACCGATTTCGACGGCGCGTTTCACCGTCTCGATATTGTCGAATTCCATGACCGGGTTCACTTCGAGGCCAGCCTCGCGAAAGATGTGATCGACCGCCTTGCGGGTCGGGATATCGGGCTCGAAGCCGATGAATTTCTCCTTCTTCAGTCGTTCGACCACGATTTCCTCTTCCCGCGCCATTTCGTGGCTGGGAATACAGATGACGACCAGCTTGTCCTTGCGAAACGGTTCGACCTTGAGGGTCTTTTTCTGCACCGGGAAGGCGACGAGTCCGAGGTCGCTGGTGCCTTCGATAACTTCGTCGTAGACTTGGTTGGAACGGCGGTACTCGACGTGGACGTTGACGTTGGGAAACTCCTTGAGGAATTTCTTCAGGTAGGGTGGGAGTTCGTGCAGACCGATGCTGTAGACCGTGCTCAGGCGGATCGTCCCGGAAATCACATTGCGCATCTCCGAGAGCTGGTGCTGGAGCGAATCGAACTCGAAGACGATCTGTTTGCTAGCCTCGTAAAGCATCTGGCCTTCACGGGTCAGGCCGAAGCGCTTGTTGCTCCGTTCGATCAGGGGTACCCGAAAGCGTTCCTCCATGGCACGGACCTGCTGACTGACCGCCGATTGCGTGATAAAATTGAGCGAAGCCGCCTTGCTGAAGCTTCTGGATTCGACCAAATCGCGAAAGACTTTGAACGACTCAATTTGCATCGCGTTAATATAAGCATTCCTAATGATGCGTCAAGGAGGCTTTTCCGATTAATGACACGGGGGAAAATTGAGGATAAGCTTGTCTGATGGACGATTTATCCTCCCGTTTGGCCCGCTTGCGACAAACCATCGACGAAGCCGCCCGGCGCTCCGGGCTTAACCCCGACGAAATCGAGTTGATTGCGGTGAGCAAGACCCAGCCGGTCGAGGCCATCGTCGAGGCCATGCGGGAGGGAATCGTCCGCTTTGGGGAAAACAAGGTGCAGGAGGCGCGGGGAAAGATCGAAACCCTGGGCCGAGGCCAGTGGCATCTCATCGGCCATCTCCAGACGAACAAGGCCAGGGACGCGGTGCGCTTGTTCGATTCCATCGACTCGGTCGACCGGAACGAGCTGGCGGAGGAAATCGATCGGCGGGCCGAGGCCCTGGGCAAAATCCAGAACGTGCTCTTGCAGGTCAATATCGCGCGCGAAAGCACGAAATTCGGCTGCACCCCGGAGGCGGCGTCGCAACTCGCCGAGGCGATCAACGCCCTGCCTCGTCTCTGCTTGCGCGGACTGATGACGATTGCGCCCTATTCGCCCGAGCCGGAAAAATCGCGGCCTCATTTCGCGGGACTGCGCGAGCTGCGCGATAAAATCGAAGCGGAGACGGGACTGAAACTGCCCGTGCTTTCCATGGGCATGAGCGGCGATTTTAGCGTAGCGATCGAGGAGGGCAGCACCTCGGTGCGAATTGGCACGGCACTCTTCGGCCAGCGGTTGAAGTTGAAGCAACGGCTGCCAGAGGATCCGAGTTTTACGGAATCGACTTAGACCAACCCTGTTGATTGAATCGCCCATGCTCTCTTTTCTTCGCCGACATTTTTGTCTTCTCTATGTCCTGCCTGGACTTGCTTGCGCCGCTCCCGCCGTCGCTCAGGCACCTCCCGTGGCCGGGCCAGTCGTCCTGGATGTCGTCACGTTTCAGGTCCGCACGGACGGGGAAAATCACAAGATGGTCGTGACGACCGGCCCCGGTCTCATGCGCGTCGACGAACCGGACGATCACTTCAGCATCATCTACAATCCCCAGACCGATCACTACACCGGACTGGAGCACTCGAATTACACCTACTGGGAGTTTTCCTGGCCCGAAGTCCGCGCGGCGGTCCAGGCCTCCAAGCGGTACGAGTCGTACCTGCAAAAAGCGACCCTCGATGGCTTCGACAACAGCGCTTCGGATTCGGCCACCAATGCCGAGGCCACTTCCCCCGCCCCTGCGCCGGAGGACTCGGGTTATGTGTGGAACCAGACGCAGGAGCGGAAGAAAATCGCCGGAATCGACTGCATCCGCTGGACGGGCCAGACGGCCAGTGGCGGGAACGTCGAGGTCTGGTGCTCCACCGGAGCGCTGCCCAAGGTCCAAGCCGCGATGGAACGGCTGCGTACCATCAACGAACCGGTGGCGCTGGTGCCCGTGCGGATTTTGGTTCCCGATTTTGTCTTTCCCGTCTACGACGCGCTGGTCA
>CAJCII010000238.1 GCA_903970335.1 Bacteroidota bacterium
TCCGTCGGCGAAAAACAGCGCATCTCCATCGCCCGCGCCCTCCTCAAGGACCCCCCCGTCCTCGTCCTCGACGAAGCCACCGCCAGCGTCGACACCGCCACCGAACGACTCATCCAGCAGGCCCTCCGCCGCCTCCTCGCCGGCCGCACCTCCTTCGTCATCGCCCACCGCCTCTCCACCGTCCGCGACGCCGACCTCATCCTCGTCCTGCAAAAAGGCCGCATCGTCGAACGGGGCACCCACGACCAACTCCTCGCCCTCGGCGGCTTCTATGCCCGACTCTGCCGCGCCCAGCACACCGACCGCTTCTCCGAAACCGACCTCGAAGCCCTCCTCGCTCTGTAACCGACGGTTAACCCGAATCGGGTCTTAATATGGCCTAAATGTGCTGCGTTTTTAGGTCAGACTGGCCATTTAACAGATCTCGTTTTGAGCAAGTATGCTGGGCGGGTTACAAAAAGCTTCGCTCCATCTCCACCGTGACATCCCAACCCCTGCCAGTTCTCTTTTTTCTCTTGAATGCTGGCCTAAATTTCGAGCGCTCTTTCGTTCTTAAAATAATTGTCCTTATTTATATGTGGTGATGTTGTTTGGGTTGTGTCCTGAGATTCGAAATGGATCGCCCGCTGGCGGAGCCAGTGGTCCACCAGCACGAGGCGGGTCATGGCCTCGACCATGGGGACGGCGCGGGGCAGGACGCACGGGTCGTGGCGCCCCCGGGCCTTGAGTTCGGCGGCCTCCCCGGTGACGGAGACGGTCTGCTGCATCTGGGCGATGGTGGCCGTGGGCTTGAAGGCGACCCGGAAGACGATGTCCTCGCCGTTGGCGATGCCGCCCTGGACGCCGCCGCTCCGGTTGGTGAGGGTGCGGATGCGGTCGCCTTCCTTGACGAAGGCGTCGTTGTGCTCGGAGCCTCGGAGGCGGGTGCCTGCGAAGCCGGACCCAATCTCGAAGCCCTTGGTGGCGGGGAGGCTGAGCATGGCCTTGGCGAGGTCGGCCTCGAGCTTGTCGAAGACCGGTTCGCCCAGTCCGACCGGGGCGTGGCGGACGACGCAGGTGACCACCCCACCGACGGAGTCGCCTTGCGAGCGGACCTTCTCGATGAGGGCGACGACCCGTTCGGCATCGGCGGAGTCGGGCCAGCGGACGATGTTGCTTTCGACTTCGGCGGCGGAGACTTTGTCCAGCGGCACGCTAGAGACGAGGTCGTGGACTTCCGAGACGAAGGCGACGATTTCGAGCTGGGGGAGGAAGGTGCGGAAGACCTGTTGCGCGATCGCGCCACCGGCGACGCGTCCGATGGTTTCGCGGGCCGAGGAGCGACCGCCGCCCTGCCAGTTGCGGATGCCGTATTTGGCCTGGTAGGTGTAGTCGGCGTGGGAGGGGCGGTAGAGGCTTTCCATTTCCTTGTAGGCTTCGGGGCGCTGGTCCTCGTTGCGGACCCAGACGGAGATGGGGGTGCCGAGGGTCCGGCCCTCGAAGGTGCCGGAGAGGATCTGGCAGGTGTCGGTTTCCTTGCGCGGGGTGACGATCTTGCTCTGGCCGGGGCGGCGGCGGTCGAGGTCGATCTGGATGTCGGCTTCGGTCAGCGGAATGCGGGGCGGGCAGCCATCGACGACAACGCCGACGCCTCCGCCGTGGGACTCGCCCCAAGTGGTGATGCGGAAGAGATGGCCAAAGGTGTTCGGCATGGAAAAAGAGCTTGGGGTTTTTGTACAGGATTAACAAGATTAACAGGATTGGGGGAGGCCGAATGACGGAATTACCAAATTTTCCAAATTAACGGAATTTCCGAGGGGGAATTTAGATAGGAAGAACAGGAATGGGAATGAAAGGAGGCAGGGGAGTTTTTGGATAGGATTAATAAGATTAGGAGGATTTGGAGGAAGGGGAGATTAGACAGGAGGGAGATGAGGGACGGGATGAGGTAGAGAGTTTTGGTGTTTAAAATTCGGGCCAACTGGGCATCGTGTCGGTCATGGCCAAGCACATTGCATTGATCGGGATGATGGGGGTGGGCAAGAGCAGGGTCGCTCCGTTGGTGGCGGCGCAGCTGGGGCGTCCAGTGGTCGAAGTGGATGCCGTGATCGAGAAGAACGAGCGGATGCCGATCAGCGAGATTTTCATTGCGAAGGGGGAGGCCTATTTTCGCCGCGCGGAGAACAAGCTGATTACGGAGCTGATCGCGGGCCCGCCGTCGGTGCTGTCCCTGGGCGGAGGGGCGTTCATGTGGGAGGCGACACGGGAGTTGCTGCTGAAGGAGGCGGTGGTGGTCTATCTATCGGCGACGCTGGAGGTGCTGTGCTCGCGGGTGGAGGCCGGGAAGTCGGCACGGCCCTTGTTGAACATGCCGGGAATTACGTTGCAGGACACGATGCGCGATCTGCTGGAGCGGCGCGGGAATTATTACGGCATGGCGCATTACCGGATCGAGACGGACTACCATTCGCCCGAGGATGTGGTGCAGGGAATCCTGTCGGTGCGCGAGGCGTATGAATGAAGCCGCCGTCTCCGCCATCGATGCGGCGGGGATCAAGGCGCGGGCCAGGGAACTGGGACTCGATGTTTGCGGGGTGACGAGCGCCGACCCGAGCCGGCACGAGTCGTTTTACCGGCAATGGGCGGCGGAGGGGAAGGCGGGCGAGATGAGCTGGCTGACGCGCGATCCGGACCGGCGGACCGATGCGCGGACGGTGTTGCCCGGAGCGCGAAGCATCATTGTGGCGGGGCTGAATTACTGGCAGGCGCAACCGGCGGGGAGGGGACGGATCGCGCGGTATGCGCTGGGGGAGGACTACCATCACGTTTTGCTGGAAAAGCTGGAGGCGTTGACGACGGAGGTACGGGAGACTGGGGCCGAGGCGAAAGTTTATGTCGATACGGGGCCGGTGCTGGAAAAGCCGCTGGCGGAGCGGGCGGGGATCGGCTGGCAGGGGAAGAGTACGATGTTGATCAACACGAAGCTGGGGCCGTGGCTGCTACTGGGGGAGATCATCACGACGTTGGAATTGGAGCCGGACGCTCCGCAGCGGGACCATTGCGGGTCGTGTTCGCGCTGCATGACGGCGTGCCCGACCGGGGCGATTACGGCACCGTACCAGATGGACGCGAGGCGGTGCATTGCCTACCTGACGATCGAGTTGAAGGGGGCGATTCCGGTGGAGATGCGTCCGCTGATCGGGGACCGGGTCTACGGATGCGACGAGTGCCTGGAGGTGTGTCCGTGGAATCGGTTTGCGCAGACAACGCGGGAGGCGCGGTTTTTAGCGGGAGGCGGCGGCGGTGGAGGGCGGGATGAGCTTCATGCGTTGCTGGAGTTGAGCGGGGCGGAGTTTAAGCGGCGGTTTGCGGGGAGCCCGATCCTGCGGGTGAAGCGGCGAGGGCTGTTGCGAAATGTGTGCGTGGTACTGGGGAATATCGGGACGGTGGAGGATTTGGGGGCATTGGAGAAGGCGGCGCGGGACGAGGAGCCGCTGGTGCGGGAGCATGCGGCTTGGGCGGTGAGGGAGATTGAGAGGAGATGTAACTCGAAAGCCGAACTAAGCACGGTTAACGCTTGGAAGAAATGATCGTGTTGCTACACCGAAGGGATGGCAGCGCGTTT
>CAJCII010000239.1 GCA_903970335.1 Bacteroidota bacterium
CACCTGCCAGTCCGTCTTGGCGCAGGCTTCGCCCAAGGTCTCAATGAACCGTTGGCGGTCGGTATCGTCGGAAAAGATCGGCTCACGATGGTCACCACGGCTCACCACGTGATAAATCGCGCCGGGATATTCGATGCGTAAGGCCCGTGCCATAGAGCCTTTTTACTCCTTCCGCGATCCTGTGTCTATAGTTGGGACTGACCCCTGTAGATTAGTTGGGACTGACCCCTGTAGACCCTTTACGATGGGAACGAGGCTTCGCTTGGGCGGCGAATCTGGCGATTGTGTAAGCGATTAATGGCGAATGCGTTAAATCTTGATGGAGGAGGGGATTCCGGTTGTGAAAAAATCGTTTCAGAGTTAAAAAAGCGTCGTTGGGATTTCGGAGTTTTTGAGGAGAGGTGACGAATGAGAGATTCCTTCTTTTTACGCGGCGAGAGACGACCTACCGGCATCGGTTGGGGGGCGATGGTCGTTGCGGCGATGCTGGTTTTAGGAGGCGCGGAGGGGGTAGCCCAGGAGATCGAAGCGGCGAATGGGCAGGGAGACGCTTCCGATCGTTCGATTAGTCAAAGCGCGGTGGGGTTGATCTGGGGGCTAAGCGGACTGCCATTCGACCTGGTGCAACTGACGAGGCAATCGACAGAAGATGGGGCTGGCGACGTGGCGGTGAAGGTGGCGTCGGAACTTTATTCCTGTGGCGAGGATTTGCGGGTCGACGATGCGCTGACGGTCCCGGATTTTAATCGTCTGGCGTTGGAGGAGGAGGACGCATCGTTGGAATTCGATTTTGCACACTATTGCGACCCGAGCGAGGTGGCGCAGAGCGGTGTCGGTAATGCCAAGGTCGAGACGGCGAAACCGGAGAAAAGTCTTTTCGAGGGAGCGGCGGCTTCGGCTTTTGTGGTTCCCGAATCGGGTGCGATTACGAGTGCGAGCGATATTCCGGGGACAGGAGCAGCGAGTCTCGAGAAGAAGACAGGGCAGTAAAAGAGAGTGCCTGGGGGAGAGAGGGCGGCTTTTTTCGGCGATGATGGCGGTGGCGGCGGCGGAAGGCAACGGGAGGAGAAACTCTAGCTTGCCGATAGGTTTTTCTTTAGTATCCTAGAAAGCTCCGATGAACACCCCCGAAGTCCCGAAGCCGCTGAGTCCGAACGAAACGATCAAAGAGGAGTCGCACTTGTTGCGGGGAACAATCGCGGCGGAACTGGCCGATACGTCGACCGGGGCGATTTCCGAGGCGAACGCGCAGTTGACGAAGTTCCACGGGCTTTATTTGCAAGACGACCGCGATTTGCGGTTGGTGCTGAAGCGGGAGGGGAAGGAGAAGGCGTACTCGTTCATGCTGCGGGTGCGGTTACCGGCGGGGCGAGCGACGCCGAAGCAGTGGCTGGTGCTGGACAGGTTGGCGGACGAGGTGGCGTCGCCGTCGTTGCGGTTGACGACGCGGCAGACTTTTCAATTTCACGGGGTGTTGAAGGGGAACGTGAAGCCGCTGGTGCAGGGGATGCACAAGGTGCTGCTGGACTCGATTGCGGCGTGCGGGGACGTGAACCGGAATGTGATGGCGCCGCCGAACCCGGAGCGGAGCGCGTTGTTGCAGCAGGTGTACGAGCAGGCGAAGGCGTGGAGCGAGTATGCGTTGCCGAAGACCCATGCGTATCATGAGATCTGGCTGGACGACGAGTTGGTGGCGGGGGGCGAGCAGGAAGCGGAGCCGATGTATGGGGCGACGTACCTGCCGCGCAAGTTCAAGACGGGGTTTGCGTTGCCGCCGTCGAACGATGTGGATATTTTTTCGCAGGACCTGGGTTTTATTGCCGTTGTCGAGAAGGAGCGGCTGGTCGGGTACAACGTCACCGTGGGGGGCGGTCTGGGGATGAGCCACGGGAATGTGGACACGTTTCCGCGTCTGGCGGATGTGCTGGGATTTATCCCGGCGGACAAGGTGAATGCGATCGGCGAGGCGGTCTTGACGACGCAGCGGGATTACGGCGATCGGACGAACCGGAAGCACGCGCGGTTGAAGTACACGATTGAGGACCGGGGGATCGCGTGGTTCAAGGCGGAGGTGGAGAAGCGCTCGGGATTTGTTTTCGGCGCGGCGCGTCCGTACCACTTTACGACAATCGAAGACCCGCTGGGTTGGCACAAGGGAACCGATGGGCGCTGGTTTTACGGGCTGCATATTTTGAGCGGACGGATCAAGGACCTGCCGGGCTGGCCGATGAAGACGGCACTGCGGGAGATTGCGCAGATGCATACGGGGGACTTCCGTTTGACGCCGTCGCAGAACCTGAGCATCGCGGGGGTGACGACGCAGAAGAGGAAGGCGATCGAGGCGATTTTGGAGAAGCACGGGCTGACGGGGGAGAACAATCGCTCGGGGCTGCGGCGGAATGCGCTCTCGTGCGTGGCGTTGCCGACGTGCGGGCTGGCGTTGGCGGAGAGCGAGCGGGCGCTGCCGGAGATTTTGGAGAAGTTCGAGAGGGTGCTGGACGAGGCGGGGTTACGCGAGGACGCGATCAGCCTGCGGGTGACGGGTTGCCCGAACGGGTGCGCGCGGCCTTACCTGGCGGAAATCGGGCTGGTGGGGCGGGCACCGAACAAGTATGCGCTTTACCTGGGGGCGAGCTACACGGGGACGCGGCTGAACCGGTTGGTGGCGCCGAGCGTGAGCATCGACGAGGCGGTGCATTTGCTGGGGCCGATCATCAAGCGGTACGCGACGGAGCGGTACGACGGAGAGGGATTTGGGGACTACTGCGAGCGGGCGATCATTCCGAAGGACGCGACGTTCCACAGCGTCGGAACGGCGGGTGGACTTTCCGCGTCGGCGGGGACAAACTAACCGGGCGATGAGCAGCTATCGTCTCGATCATCTCCAGTACCTGGAGACGGAAGCCATCCATGTGATGCGGGAGGTCGCGTCGGAATTCGAGCGGCCCGCGTTGCTGTTTTCCGGGGGGAAGGACTCGATCTGCCTGCTGCGGCTGGCGGAGAAGGCGTTCCGTCCGTCGGACATTCCGATGCCATTTCTGAACATCGATACGGGGCACCATTTTCCGGAGTTGAACGATTTTCGGGACCGGCGGGCGAAGCAGTTGGGGGGGAAATTGATCGTGCGGACGGTGGAGAGCGCACTGGAGAAGGGGATTGCGGTGCAGGCACCGGGGCAGGTGAGCCGGAACCATCTGCAAATTCCGACGTTGCTGGCGGCGATCGAGGAATTCCGGTTCGATTGCTGCATCGGCGGGGCGCGACGGGACGAGGAGAAGGCGCGGGCGAAGGAGCGGTTTTTTAGTTTTCGCGACGGGTTTGGGCAATGGGACCCGAAGAACCAGCGACCGGAGATTTGGAATCTGTACAATGCGCGGATCAACCCCGGGGAGAACATGCGGGTGTTTCCGTTGAGCAA
>CAJCII010000240.1 GCA_903970335.1 Bacteroidota bacterium
AGGTGCAGACCCTGGATGTGGCGGAGCGGAGGGAGGAGGGGTTCCGGTTGGCGGGGCGGCTGGCGCGGACGGAGCCAAGGGGGTGCTCGCTGGGGGCGGAGGACTTGATACGGGGCTAAATTGGCTTATATGTGCTGCAAAATTAGGTCAGACTGGGCATTGAGTGGAAGGCGTTGCGGGGGAGTTGGTTGGAGTGTTGACTTTTGGAGGAGGGCCGGGTTTTTCATATTCACCGGCAAAAGGAGCGATTTGCGGCACAAAATCGAGTACCTCTACCCCGCATGATACTCCTGTAGCGACTTCACCCCGAGCGGCTTGCTCTTGAGCGATTGGAGCGCCCGGAGCGTGGCCTGGGCGGCGGCCAGGGTGGTCATGACCGGCACCCGCTGGTAGAGCGCGGTGGTGCGGATGCGCACCTCGTCCTGGCGCGCGACCGGCCCGGCGGGCGTGTTGATGATGAGCGCGATCTCGCCGTTCTTCAGCATGTCGAGCACGTTGGGGCGGCCCTCGTTCAGCTTGAAGAGGCGCACCACGGGCACGTTGGCATTCTCCAGCGTCGCGGCGGTGCCGGAGGTGCTGTAGACCCAGAAGCCCAGCGCTTGCAGGCCCAGCGTGAGGTCGATGATCGCCGGTTTGTCGGCGTCCCGCACGCTGATGAAGACATTGCCCCGCAGCGGCAGCGGCGGCATGGCGGCCATCTGCGATTTCGCATAGGCCAGCCCGAAGTCGTCGTCGATGCCCATCACTTCCCCGGTCGATTTCATCTCCGGGCCGAGCAGGATGTCGGTGCCGCGGAATTTCGCGAACGGGAAGACCGCTTCCTTCAGCGAGTAATGCTTCGGGATGATTTCCTCCGTGAAGCCGAGATCGCGCAGCTTCTGGCCGGTCATCACCTTGGCGGCCAGCTTGGCCAGCGGTCTCCCGATCGCCTTGCTCACGAAGGGTACGGTGCGCGAGGCGCGCGGGTTGACTTCCAGCACGTAGACCACCTCGTCCTTCACCGCGAACTGCACGTTCATCAGCCCCCGCACGTCGAGCGCCTTGGCCATCTTGATCGTCGCGGCGCGAATCTCGTCCTTCACCTTGTCGGAAAGCGTCGGCGCCGGGATCACGCACGCGCTGTCGCCCGAATGGACGCCCGCCTGCTCGATGTGCTCCATGATCGCCCCGATGACGGCGATCTCCCCGTCCGCGATGCAATCGACATCGACTTCCGTCGCGTCGTCCAGAAACCGGTCGATCAGCACCGGGCGTTCCGGCGAGGCGGCCACGGCGTTGCGCATGTAGTAGCGGAGTTCCTCGTCGCTGTAGACGATCTGCATCGCGCGTCCACCGAGCACAAACGAAGGCCGGACGAGCACGGGATAACCGACTTTCGCCGCTGCGGCCAGCGCCTCGTCTTCGTCGGTCGCGATTCCGTTGGGCGGCTGGTTCAGCCCCAGCTTGTGGAGCATCTCCTGGAAAAGTTTCCGGTCCTCCGCCCGCTCGATCGATTCCACCGAGGTGCCAATGATCGGCACGCCATTCGCCTTCAGCCCCGCCGCGAGGTTCAGCGGCGTCTGCCCGCCGAACTGGACGATCACGCCGTCCGGCTTTTCGTGATGACAAATGTTGAGCACGTCCTCGAGGGTGAGCGGCTCGAAGAAAAGTTTGTCGGAGGTATCGTAGTCGGTCGAGACCGTCTCCGGGTTCGAGTTGACCATCAGCGTCTCGTACCCGATCTCCCGCAGCGCAAACGCCGCGTGCACGCAACAGTAGTCGAACTCGATGCCCTGACCAATCCGGTTCGGCCCGCCGCCCAGGATCATGATCTTTTTCTTGTGCGTCTGCCGCACCTCGTCCATGCCGTTGTCGTAAGTCGAGTAGTAGTAGGGCGTGTAGGCCTCGAACTCCGCCGCGCACGTATCCACCAGCCGGTATGAGGGGTGGAGATTCAGCTCGTTTCGATAACGACGCACTTCGCTTTCTGTTGTTCTGTAAGCAGCCGCAATTTGGCGATCCGAGAAGCCCAGTGATTTGGCGTGTCGGACGTGCTTCTCATACTCCACGAGAGAGGGTTTAATTGCATCGAGATACTTTGTTTGATCTCCATTGGTTCGATCTAGTTCGTCGATTTTTTTTCGGATTGCTTCCGCAGGTGCACCTGCCGTGAAAAGCGCCTCTTCCTCCTCCACCAACTCCTTCAACTGCGCCAAAAACCACGGATCGATTCTGGTCATGTTGTGGATTTCCTCGGTGGTGAAGCCCGCGCGGAAGGCGTGGCGAATGAAGAAAATGCGTTCGGCATTCGGTGTCACCAGTTTCTGCTGAATCACCTCGCGCGGCGGGATCGGTGCGGGATTCGCCGAGACTGGAACGGGCGGCGTCAGCACCCCCGTTTTGGAAAGATTGGGCAGCGCGCCCGTCTTGTTTGCCGCCGCCGTATCGGCAGGCGAAGGCGTGTACTCCGCCTTCCCACCCCCAAACCCCCACGCCCCCACCTCCAGCGACCGCAATGCCTTCTGCAGCGATTCCTTGAACGTCCGCCCGATGGCCATCGCCTCGCCCACACTCTTCATCTGCGTGGTCAGCGTGGCGTCGGTCTGCGGAAATTTCTCAAAGGTGAAACGCGGGATCTTGGTGACAACGTAGTCGATGGTGGGCTCGAAGCTCGCG
>CAJCII010000241.1 GCA_903970335.1 Bacteroidota bacterium
CGGGTGACCGCTCCACGTTCGGATCGGGTGGCCCCGGCTACACCCTCCCCGCCGAAATCAAGCTCAAGAATAATCGCGGGGCCGTCGCCATGGCCCGCCTGCCCGATGCCGTCAACCCGCAGCGCGAGTCCAATGGCAGCCAATTCTATATCTGCGTCGAGGACTGCCCGAGCCTCGACGACAACTACACCGTCTTCGCCCATGTCATCAAAGGCATGGACGTGGTCAAACAAATTGCCGCCCAGCCGCGCGATCCCCGTGACGATCCCCTCGACCGCATCGAAATGCAGGCCAGCATGATCGCCAAGGGCAAGGCCCTCGAAAACTCTCCCTGATCGACCGCTCTCGGTGCCCCTTCAGTCGGTAGCCATCGTACCCTCGCTGGTAGCCGCCGCGATGGGACGAGTCCCTCCCGAGCGGCGGTGCCTTCCTCAGAAGGTAGCCCTGTCATACCTGGGGAGGGTCAGCCTCCGGCCTGACCCATTCTCCGAGGTAACCGTCGCACTCCGCGCGACGGAACCCGAGCGCAGCGAGCAAACCCATCCTCAAAAAAACGAACCGTCATTCTGAGCGGAGCGAAGCGGAGTCGAAGAATCAGCCCCCCGGACAACCACCACACTTGACGTGCAGTTAATCTACCCCAATAAGCCTGTCGTCCGAGCTCGCCGAGGGATCGGCCCCCGGACGACTATCGAATCTTCCCGGCGTAAACTGTATCCGAAACCGGAGGCTCAACCTCCGGTCTCAGCCTGATAAAACCTAGGGCGCGTAAGCGTACTTCGCTTCGCCGACCTTCGTAATCCCTTTGACCTTTTTCCCGGTCGTATAGAACCAGCTGAAAATGTTGCCCGGCTTGACCTTCAGCTTCGCCGCCAGTTCCTTCACCGTAATCCCCGTCGCGCCCGCCGCCTCCAGAGCTTTCAGCAAAGGCACTTTCAAACGCTTGCCCCGCTTCGCCGGTTTCTCCCCCGCCACCTTGGTCGTGCCCGGAGGGCGTCCCGGTTTGCGGCCACGCGTTGCGGGAACCGCTTTGCCGGTTTCCAGCGCCGAAAGGGCCGCATCGACTTTCGCCAGTTTTTCCTGAAGGATTTCCTTTTCCTTCACCAGTTCGATTAAATGCGCCAGTTGGGCGCTTGTTAGATTAGATAATGACATTGGGAATTTGATATAGCATATGGGCCTAAAAGGCAATAATCTATTTATGTAGATACTCGTAAATAGAATTAGCGAGACCCTCAGCCCGTGCTTTTCTCGTTTAAGTTATCCGGGGTTTCCACCCGGATTTTCCCGCCCCAGGATATGATTCGCGCCTTCGCTCCCGCCGCCTCTGCCTCCGCTTTTTGCTTGTTCCCGTTATAGGCCAAAGACAGGCTCGACCACACGAATTGATTGTTCGGATCGATTTCTGCCGCCCGCTTCCCCGCCTCGATCGCCTCCTCATAACGCTCCAGCTTATAGAGAGCCATCCCCAGCGCATGCCATCCGTCCTGAAATTGCGGATCTTGTTCGACAGCTTCCCGGAAATATTGCGCTGCCTTATCCAGTTCGCCGATTGCCAGCGCCGTATTTCCCTCATCCATTAAGTCGTCATTTGTCGGCATATTTCGATTCTATAGTCATTTTTACCAGAGTCTCTACTAATGAATCCAACGTCGCCACCGCCGACTCCCCCCCCAATTCATATCCCAGCTTCCCCAGCGTCGCACTCGTCACCGGCCCCATGCTGATCGCCCGCGGCACCGGCGCTCCCGGTCGTGGCGACAGCCCCAGCGCCGCCCAGTTCTCCGCCGTGCTCGAACTCGTAAATGTTATCCAGTGCGCCCCCTCCTGCCGGTAGCGCCTCCGCGCTCCGGTCGGATCGTTCTCCTCCGGCTGCGTATCGTATAGCGTCCACTCCTCGACCGTCCCCTCCCTTTCTCGCAAATGATTTGCCAGCAGCGGATCGGCCAGTCGTCCGTGCGGCAGGCAGAACCGCGCCCCTCGCACCACCTTCTCCGAAAAACTCTCCGCCAGTCTCTCCGACGTATAGACCTCCGGCTGTAAATCCACCCGCAAATGCAGCTCCCCCAGCTTCTTCGCCGTCGCCGGGCCCACCGCTGCAATCTTCACGTCGCCCAGGCCCCGCACATCGCGGTTCTCCCGGAAAAATTCTGCAAAAAAAAGTTCCACCGCATTCGGACTCGTGAAAATCACCCAGTCGAAATGCGTCGAGAAGCTCGCCAGCTTCCTTCGTTCTCCCTCCGCCAACGCCACCGGCACAATCCGGATCGTTGAAATCTCCAGCACATCGGCCCCCAGCCGCGTCAGCTTCTCCGTCAACGCGCTCGCCTGCCGCCGCGTCCGCGTCACCACCACCCGCTGACCAAAAAGCGGCAGCTTCTCATACCAGTTCAACTCCTCCCGCAACTTCACCACCTCACCCACCACCGTCACTGCCGGTGCCGCAAAGCCCCGCCTCGCCACCTCCGCCGCCACCGTCGCCAGCGTCCCCCCGATGCTCTCCTGCCGCGCCGTCGTTCCCCACCGCACGAGCGCCACCGGCGTTTCCGGATCGGCTCCCTCCGCCATCAACCGCGCCGTAATCTCCCCCAGTCGCTCCACTCCCATCAAAAAAACCTTCGTCCCGCGCAAGCCCGCGAGGTGTCCCCAGTCGATCGCCGAATCGCTCTTCGTCGGGTCTTCGTGTCCCGTCACAAACGTCACTGTCGAGGCCCGGTCCCGATGCGTCACCGGTATCCCCGCATACGCCGGGGCCGCAATCGCCGACGTCACCCCCGGCACCACCTCGAACGGTACTCCCGCCTCCGCCAGCGCCAACGCTTCCTCCCCGCCGCGCCCGAAGACATACGGGTCGCCCCCCTTCAGCCGCACCACCAGCTTCCCCGCCTCTGCTTTCTCGATCAGCAAACGATTGATCTCCTCCTGCGTCAGCGTATGGCACGTCCCCGATTTTCCCGCGTAAATCCTCTCCGCGCCCGCCTGCGCCCACTGCAGCATCTCCGCGTTGCACAGGTAATCGTAAACCAGCACCTCCGCCCGCTCGATCAACTCCCGCGACCGTAACGTCGCCAGTCCCAGCGCACCCGGCCCTGCTCCCACCAGATAGACTCTCCCCGGCTTCTCCTTCGGACTCATCGCGTGATTTCCACCGCCAGGTCCACCCCCAGCACCTCCGGTTGGTCCAGCCGTCGGATCAACTCGCCCCGCCGCTCCTTCGCCTCGCCGATCAGCCACGCGATTCCCTCCAGCTTCAGCATCTTGTCCGGCAAAACCTCCGCATACGCCGCGATCGGCTCCCGGCAACCGCCCCCCAGCGCATGGAGAAACATCCGCTCCGCCTCCACCGCCGCCGCTGTCTCCGCGTGGTGCAACGCCCCCGCCAGCTTGCGGATGTCCTCCGCATTCTCCTTCAGTGTCTGGATCGCCAGCGCCCCCTGTCCTGGTGCGGGCAGCATCTGGGAAAACGGCAGCAACGTCGCCGTCAGTCCCTTCAGATCCGGCTTCAACCGCTCGATCCCCGCCGCGGCCAGCAGCAACGCCGACCACTCCTGCGTCTCCCGAAATTTCCGCAAGCGCGTGTCGATATTCCCCCGGATCTCCGCCGTCTGCAGGTCCGACCGAATCAACCGCAGTTGCGCCGCCCGCCGCGGACTCCCCGTCGCCACGACCGCCCCGTACGGCAACTCCTCCTTCAGGTCCGCACCCCGCGTAATCAGCACGTCCTGCGCGTTTGCCCGTTTCGGAATCGCCGCCAGCATCAGTCCGTCCGCGCCTGTCGTCGGCAGGTCCTTCAGACTGTGCACCGCCATCTCGATGTCTCCCTTCAACAGTGCCTGCTCCAGTTCCCCGGTAAACAGTCCCTTCCCCAATTCCTCGTCTTGCGCGGGCGGGAGCTCCGCCCGCCGGTCCCCCTCCGTCTTGATCACGTGAATCTCGAAATTCCGCCCCGGCCACTTCTTCTTCAACTCGGCCATCACCAGCCGCGTCTGCGCCAGGGCCAGTGCACTCCCTCGACTGCCGATAATCACCGGTTTCATGCCGTCACCAGTCCTTTGCTCGGCTCGTCCGTGCCAGCTGCGTCCCCCTGCCGTGCCGTCCAAGCCATGTACCGCTCCACATGCGGTTTCAGGATTTCCATGCTCCGGGTGATTTCCGTCTGTCTTTCCTGAAGATGCGTCTGGGCGATCGATTGCAAGTCGTCAATGTCGTAAAGAAACACGTCGTCGTAAAGATTGATCGCAGGCTCGAAATCTCGCGGCACCGCCAGATCGATCAAAAACAGGGGCCGCCGCCCTCGCTTCCGAAGCAATCCTTCCAGCTTCGCCCTCGTCAGCACGTAATGCGGAGCGCTCGTCGAGCTGATCATGATGTCCGTCTCCACCGCCCGGTCTTCCCACTCCTCCCAGCGTACCGCTTCGCCTCCCAGCTCCTGTGCCAGCGCCGCCGCCCGTTCGTACGTCCGGTTGGCCACGACCATCGACGAAACCCCGTGCCCCAGTAGCGACCGCGCCGTCCGCTCGCTCGTCTCCCCCGCCCCGATCACCATCACCCGGCATCCGCTCAAATTCCCGAAAATCTTTTCCGCCAGTTCCACCGCTACCGATCCCACCGACACGCTCCCCCGCGTAATCCCCGTCCGCGTCCGCACCGATTTCGCCGCCGAAAACGACGATTGGAAAAGCCGGTTCAGCCACTTCCCCGTCTGCCCGTGCTGCAACGCGATCTCATACGCGTCCTTCAACTGCCCCAAAATCTCCGTCTCCCCCACCACCATCGACTTCAGCCCCGACGCCACCGAAAAAAGATGCTCCACGCAACCCGAGTCCCGCAGTTGAAATGAAATCGGCGCAAACTCCCCCGACACCGCATGGAACTCCCGCAGAAAATCCGGCCACGCTGCCGCTGCTCGCTCCGGTGCCACCGTCGTGCCGAAATACTCCACCCGGTTGCACGTCGAAACCAACACCGCCTCCGCCAGGCCCAGGCGACGTTTCATCCTCCCGATCGCCTCCGGCAGTTGCGCCTCCCGAAAAGCCACCTTTTCCCGGATCTCCACCGGCACCGCTTCGAAGGTCAGTCCTCCGCAAATCACGTGTGCGCTCATCGGTTATCCTTCATGCGGGAACACATGCGCCTCGCTCAGGGAATTGATCCCCCAGAACGTCAGCAAAATGAAAACGTAACCGGCCACCGAAATTAGCGCCGTCTTCTTGTGACTCAATCGCCCCAGCGCCAGCACCGCCACCAACGCCGCGTACAGGCACCACACCACCCCCGACCACGCGATCTTCACCCAATCGTCCGGCCCGTGGTGCGGAATGAAAAAACCCAGGAACGCTCCCGCCGAAAAAATCGTAAACCCCCACACCAACACCTGCTGCTGCACCATCTCCAGTCGACCCACGTTCGGCAGCGTGTAAAACCAGGCATTCAGCACATGCCGCTTCAACTGCCGTTCCTGGATCAGGTACGCCACTCCCGCCATCGCCGCAATCCCCAGCACCCCCAGCCCCATTAACGCCAGCGTCGCATGCAGCTCCAGTTGCCACCCCAGATGCGGCATCGCCCCCGGCAGATCGATCGGCGCGGCCAGCGCAAAAAAATTAATCAAAAAAACCACCGGCGCGGTGAACGCTCCCAGTATCGACATCCGGTACGTCGGCCCCACCACTAGGTAAGTCAACGCCAGCGACCAGGAAAAAAACGCCAGCGTCTCGAAAAGATTCGTGATCGGGCAATGCTGGATCGCCTGCCCCCGTTGATACAGAAAAACCGTATGCAACGTAAACGCCGCCGCAATTAAAAGGAAAGTCCACCGATTCGCCACCGGTCGTTTCGAACCCAGCGCATAAAGCCCCCAACCCGCGCTCGTTAGGTAGCCGAGTGTCGCCAGGAAAAGCCAAAGCCGGTCGTGCATTGAAAGACAATTCTAAACTATTACTGACACGCTTAAAGGTCAAAATTCTCTATTTATGGCAAATCAATGATCGTTAAGTCTTCAAAACAAACTCGTCGTCTTGGAACGTCCGGCTCCGTCTGCGCCATATCGTGCTGTCCATCCGACCTATCCGTCCCATTAGACACATCACCCCATCGACCTCCGTGCGACCACCGAAAAAAAGCCTGTCATCCCGAGACACCGAGCGCTGAGGCTTTTTGTGTTGATCATGGACGCCTGAACAAAGGCGTCATGAGGAGCTTGTCGACGGACCTCTTGCATTATGCCTTCTCCCCCTCTTTCCCAAGTTGTACTTGAGAATGCCTCCTGCTCCCGCGAAATTCCATTTCGCGCCAATTCCCTCCCGGCTAAAATCTCCCCTCAGTATGCCGTTAATTTCGTCAATTTGGTAATTCCGTAAATTCCATCACCCTTCCCCTGCCTTCCACAAATCTTGCTAATCCTATTAATCCTATCCAAAAACTCCGCCTACCTCCCCTCCCCTTCCTGATTTCATGCTTTCATGTTTTCCTGTTAAAAAATTCCGCAATCCCGTTCATTCCGGCTAAACCTCAGCCTTCCTTCAGTTCTCAGTTCTCAGTTCTCAGTTCTCAGTTCTCCCCCTACCTTCCTTCATGTCCCCTCATGTCTCCCCCCTGTCTAAATCCGCCTCCCCCAATCCTCCCAATCCTATTAATCCTATCCAAAAACTCCCCCCTGCCTTCTCTCCCAATTCCGTAAATTCCGTCCAAAATCCCGTAAATTCCGTCTAAAAATTCTCCACCAAACCAAGCTTGTCCCGCACCGACTTTTCGCCCACCCTCTCTCGCTTACCCCACGCCATGGCCTACCAGGTTTTCGCCCGTAAATATCGACCCCAGACCTTCACCGAAATCGTCGGCCAGGAACCCGTCGTCCGCACCCTCACCAACGCCCTCCGCCTCGGACGCATCGCCCAGGCCTACCTCTTCGTCGGCCCCCGCGGCACCGGTAAAACCTCCACCGCCCGCATCCTCGCCAAGGCCCTCGAATGCAAAAGCGGCCCCACCGCCAACTTCGACCCCAACGAAGACATCTGCGCCGAAATCGCCGCCGGCACCTGCCTCGACGTCCTCGAAATCGACGGCGCCTCCAACAACGGCGTCGAGCAGGTCCGCGAACTCCGAGACAACGTCCGCTACACCCCCGCCAAGGGCCGCTACAAAATCTACATCATCGACGAGGTGCACATGCTCACCGCCGCCGCCTTCAACGCGCTCTTGAAGACGCTGGAGGAACCCCCCGCACACGTGAAGTTCATCTTCGCCACCACCGAGGTCCACAAGCTCCCCACCACCATCCTCTCCCGCTGCCAGCGCTTCGATCTCCACCGCATCCCCGAACCGATGATCCGCGCCCACCTCGCCCATATCTGCACGCTCGAAAAAGTCGCGGCGGAGCCGGGTGCCCTCGACGCCATCGCCCGCTATGCCGAAGGCGGCCTCCGCGATGCCGAGTCCGCCCTCGACCAGGCCATTAGCTTCTACGGCGATCGCGTCTCCGAGGCCGACGTCCTCACCCTCTTCGGCCTCACCGGATTCGCCCCCGTCGGCGCTCTCGGTCGCGCCCTCGCCCAGGGCGATGTCGGTGCCGTCCTCAAATCCGCCCGCGAACTCGCCGCCGCCGGCAAGGACCTCGGCAAACTCAGCCAGGACCTCCTCGGCTTCTTCCGCAATCTCGTCATCTACCAGGTCTCCCCCTCCGCGCTCGAAGGCGACATCTCCACCCCGGAAAAAACCGTGCTCACCGAAGTCTCCGGCCTCATCTCCCGCAGCGCCGCCCTCGGCATTCTCGAGGAACTCAGCCACCTCGAAAGCCGCCTCCGCTACGCCCTAGCCAAGGATGTCGTCTTTGAAGTCGCCCTCATCCGCATGAGCCAGCTCCGGGAAAAAGTCTCCCTCGAAAGCATTCTCGAGACCCTCGGCGGCGCATCGACCTCACCCCCCGCCGCCGCGCCCGCCCGCAGCGCCTCCCCTCCCCCCGCCCCCACTCCGGCCCCGGTCGCCGCCACCTCTCCGCCCGCTCCCGCTC
>CAJCII010000242.1 GCA_903970335.1 Bacteroidota bacterium
GTCCGGTAATAAATATTGCTCCAGCGGCAGAAGTTCCGGCTTTAAAGGTTGCGGCATCAACTTATAGAGCACCTTTTTTGCCGCCTCCGACAAAATCCGATCTCCTTAACAAAAAACATACCGCCCCGCCCAGAGGCGGCCCGCTGATGGGACTGGCTCTGCTTATGCCGGTGGAGCGCAAGTAGCCGTCCTGCCGCTGGAATTCTACGAGGCACAAAAAGAGGAAAAGGTGATCCAGTTCAAGCAAGCGTCACAGAAAGCACCGCCGAATCAGGCCGATAAAGAGAAGAAAGCAAGTCACGGCTGATCGCGCGAGGTTGTAAATGACGATCATCACAACGCGCCAGCAGCATGGAGGATGACCGCGAACCACGACAAGAAAGCGTTTTGAAGCCGAACCGCCCCTTAAAAGCAAAGCTCGGGGCGGTTGGGAAGCAAAACGCGCACGGATCACGCCATGTAACGATGACGAATGACGACGAACAATGGGGAATAATGGCCCCGTCCAAATGCCCTACCGAAACTTGTTCGGGGTGGCGTGTCGTTTTTTTCATACCCTGATTTTGTCCGTCTAGGCTGACTTACTGATGTCTGCATAACAGACTGACAAAGCGTCTGGCTAGGGTGTAACTGTCCCCAGATGACTACCGGGCGGCAAGAGAACGTGCGTATTCACACCCGCCTGTAGTTCTCGTTGTTCCTGCGCTTGGCGGGCGGCTTCGTCAGGAGACGTATTAACCGTGGCGCACCCCCAAAGCGACACCGTTAGCACCATGGCTAGTATTATTCTCCAGAATGCGTCTGATACTTTGGGCATTCGAGAAGAATAAAATGGTGGAGGTGAGAAGGCACGTAAAAACAAAATGGAAGACTTCGCAAAATCAATGCAGACAATGGTCAGTCTGTTTTGCAGACCTCAATAATATGGGCAAGTCACGATGGAGCAGGAGTAATTATCACTGCACGTTCCTTTATAAATCTCAACTGAGGATTAGAACGGCGTTTCAGATATTGGATTTCGGAGAGGCATGGCCTACGCTTGATCTGTAATGTGGAACCAATTCTTGTGCGTGCTGCTCTTCGGGACTGCGGTAGTGGGACAGTTGCCGCCTCTTCCAACCTCAAAGGTCACGTTAAAAGTGGTGGATGAGAATGGTAATGCGGTACCGGACGCTATAGTGAATTTCGGGTTTTCCGAAGCTCATCCGAAATGGGGAGGAGGCATAGGCGTTTCGGTCAAAACGGTAACTGACGATACAGGGAGCGCCAGCGGCTCCGGTTACTCAAGCGAGACAGTGGGCTGTGATGTGCATAAGGATGGTTATTACGATGGTGGGCCAAGCCACATCGAGTTCAAAGATGCTGTTCTCGGTAGATGGCAGCCTTGGAATCCCGTCTACAAGGTGGTCCTAAAAAAAATTCTCAATCCTATTCCCATGTACGCAAAACACGTGCGGATAGTTGTTCCTGCTTTTGATCAACCTATAGGATTCGATCTCGCCGCAGCCGACTGGGTCAAACCGTTTGGAAGAGGAACAACAAGCGACTTGGTTTTTACAATGTCCCACACTCTTAATGGCCCGATGGATTTCAGTGCCACTCTGCTTTTAGCATTTACGAACGGTGAGGATGGTTTGCAAGTTGTTCCAAAAAATCTGAAGCAGGACCAAGGTTGGAGTCGATTGACGTTTCCAAGGAATGCTCCGGAAGCTGGCTACAATCATAGTTGGACGACGACTTTGACCCGAGTCCCAGGCAAATTTAAGGAAGAGCATGTAGACGGCATGGGCTACTTCTTTCGAGTAAGAACAACCGCGACGGACAATGGTGAAATCAAATCCGCAAATTACGGTAAGATCGCTGGGGACATTAGCATCGTCGGGGCTGCAATCGAACATCCGGGCATCGCCTTCACCTACTACTTTAACCCGACTGGAACGACCAACCTTGAATTTGATCCGACGAAGAATCTACTAAAGAACTTGGAGTTTTTAGAGCAGGTTCAGACTCCCTGAATATGCCGTGAAAATGTGACTGAATTTGCGACCACTGCGACCAGAAATGCGACCAAAAAGGTAGCGCCGCGTTAAACCGAATTCAGCCGAGTTACGCTTGATTAGCAGGCTCTTAGAGGTAGCCTCATTTTCGTTCTAGAGTGTGTAGGTAGGTCGACGGCTACCTCGGGGGGGCAGATTGATGCGACGGTCGTAGACCGCCGCTACAGCCAAGGCAGGCGGAACTGATCTTTCGACTTCGCTCAAGATGACGGACTGCTTAGGTCGCCCCTTCAGGGCTTTTCGTTGTGGGGTCTTTTCTTGGGGCGTTGCCCTAAGCTTGGGTGGTTAGGTCGCCCCGTTGGGGCTGGGGATAGGTCCGATGGGACGGATAGGGCGGATGGGGATTGGGTAGAATTGCGGCAAGTGGATTGCGGAAGTCGATTGGGGGCTGATCCTTCGACAGGCTCAGGATGACGGATCGGTTATTTGGGAATTGAGTGGCTCGCTGCGCTAGGATTCCGTCGCACGGAGTGCGATGGCTACCTACTGAGGAAGGCACCGCCGCTAGGGCCAGCGGCGGCTACCTCGGAGGGAGGCAGATTAATGCGACGGTCGTAGACCGCGGCTATAATAAGTCAATCGATGGCCATCCGTTTGTGGATGCCGAATTTATCGACGCGCTTGCGGAGGGTGGCGCGGGTGATGCCGAGGAGCCTGGCCGCCTGGACCTGGTTGCCGGAGGTTTCGGCGAGGGCACGGACGATCAGTTCGCGTTCGGCGGCGGGGAGGAGCTTGAAGGACTTGTTGCGACGGGCAAATTCGAAGAGGGTCTCGACCGCCTGGGCAACATCGTTTTGCGTCGGTTCCGCGCCCGGAGAGAGGGTGGACGGAGCCGGAGGCGTCTGTGTCGGGGTAGCGGGTGCAGAAGAAGAAGGCGCGACCGGTTCGGGGCGGGGCGCACCAGAGAGGCCGCTGCGCTGACCACGGGAAATTTCCTCGGGCAGGTTGGCGAGCATGATGGTGTTGCCGGTGGCGAGGACCATGGCGCGCTGGACGCAGTTTTCAAGTTCGCGGACATTGCCGGGCCAAGTGTGGGCCTGGATGGCGGCAAGGGCCTCTTCGGCGATCTGGCTGGGGCCGGTGGGATGTTTGAGGCGGAATTTATTAATGAAGTAGGCGGTGAGGATGGGCAGGTCGGTGGTCCGTTCGCGCAGGGGCGGGAGGTTCACGCGGACGACGTTGAGGCGATAGAAGAGGTCCTCGCGGAATTGCTTGGACTGGACGGCCTGCCAGAGGTCCTTGTTGGTGGCGGCGATGATGCGGACATCGGTCTTGATCGATTGGTTGTTGCCGACGCGGGAAATTTCCCCCTCCTGGAGCACGCGGAGGATTTTGGTCTGGGTGGTGAGGGGCATGTCGCCAATTTCGTCGAGGAAAAGAGTGCCGCCGTCGCATTGCTCGAACTTGCCGATGCGTTGGGCGAGCGCGCCGGTGAAGGAGCCTTTTTCGTGGCCGAAGAGCTCGCTTTCGAGGAGGTTTTCCGGGATGGCGGCGCAGTTGATGGCGATGAAGGGTTTGTTGAGGCGGGAGCCGTTCTGGTAGATGGCGCGGGCGACGAGTTCCTTGCCGGTGCCGCTTTCGCCGGTGATGAGGATGGTGGTGTTGGTCGGGGCGACCTGACCGATGAGTTTGTAGACCTGCTGCATGGCGGGAGAATTGC
Organism: Bacteroidota bacterium; assembly: GCA_903970335.1. GTDB lineage: Bacteria > Verrucomicrobiota > Verrucomicrobiia > Methylacidiphilales > UBA1321 > JABDGH01. The sequence continues at coordinate 3,718 of CAJCII010000242.1, forward strand.
CGACGATGGTCTGGCGGATTTCCTCGGCATTGAGCTTGGTGGGGAAAGTGGCGATTTGCTTCATCGCGCGGGCGGCGGCGAGGGCCTCAAAGAGGAGGTCCTTGAGCTGGGGGATATCGAACGGCTTGAGGACGTAGTCGTAGGCACCGAGTTTCATCGCCTCGATGGCGGTTTGCGAGGTGCCATAGGCGGTCATCATGATGACGACTTGCTTGGGATTCATCTGGCGCAACTCACGGAGGGTATCGAGTCCGTTCTGCTGGCCCATGCGGATGTCCATGACGATGAGGTCGGGATGCGCCTTGCGGGCCTGGCGGATGCCCTCGTCGCCGGATTCGGCGCTGAGGATTTCGAGCGGTTCTTTTTCGAGCAGGCGGCGGAAGGAATAATGGACATCCTTCTCGTCGTCGATGATGAGGACGGACTGGCGCGCGTCTGCGGTCACAGGCGTTTTTTCCGCGTTGGCAGGATGAGACCGGCGCTGCGGAACTGGGCCAGTGGCACCGGTAATCATAGGGTGAGTGGGGGGGAATTACAACGGACGGCCGACCGCGTTGATAAACGGTTTTAGAGCTTCGACCAATTTCTCGTAAAGAGTGAAATCGACCTGTTGCTGGCCATCGCTCCAAGCTTCGGCGGGGTTGGGGTGGACTTCGATGAGCAGTCCGTCGGCGTTAAGGGCGACGGCGGCCTTGCATAATTCAAGGACGAGGTCGGCGCGTCCGCAGCCCTGGCTGGAATCGATGATCACGGGCAGGTGCGATTCCTTCTTCACGATGGCAGCGGCGCTGAGGTCGAGGGTGTTGCGGGTATAGGTCTCGAAGGTGCGGATGCCGCGCTCGCAGAGCAGGACGTTGGGGTTGCCGTGGGCGAGGACGTACTCGGCGGCGAGGAGCCATTCCTCGATCTTCATGCTGAGGCCGCGCTTGAGGAGGATGGCCTTGCCGCTGCGGGCGGCTTCGGTGATGAGGGAGAAGTTCTGGGCATTGCGGGCACCGATCTGGAGGATGTCGGCGTAACCGGCGACGAGTTCGACGTCCCGTTCGGAAAGGACTTCGGTGACGATGCCGAGGTCGTATTCCTTGCCCGCTTGGGCGAGGAGCTTGAGGCCGGGTTCGGCGAGGCCCTGGAATTCGTAGGGTGAGGTGCGGGGCTTGAAGGCACCGCCACGGAGGAACGTGGCGCCCTGGGCTTTGACGGCCTTGGCGGTGGTCATCAACTGCTCTTCGCTTTCAACGGAGCAGGGACCGGCCATGAAGCAGAATTTTTTGCCCGCGCCGATTTCCTGGCCGTGAATTTTGAGGATGGTGTCGTGGCCTTTTTTCGCCTCGCGGCTGACGAGCTTGTAGCGCTTCTGGACGCGATGGACGTGCTCGACCTGGGGCCAGGAGGAAAGGGTCTCAAGGGACTGGTGGGTGGTTTCATCTCCGATGGCGGCGATGACGGTCTGGACTTTGCCGTGAATGGGGCGGGGTTCGTAGCCGAGCTTCGCCACTTCGGCGATGACTTTTTCGACTTCGGCTGGATCAAGATTGGGTTTGAGAACAACGATCATAGAATGGGGGCCGGAAGACGGAGTCGCCCGGAATGTTAAGGTGTAGGAGACCGCGCGCCCGGAAGCAATGGGAAAGTGGGGCGGCCGCACTAGCGTTGCGGCGACGGGGCTTGCCCGTTATCCGGCAGGCTTGGGACGAGGCGATCCAATAATTCTTCGTACGTGGTGATCATCCGTGGGGCGTTGCAGGCCGAGTCGGTCGAGTTCCGCGTTGAGACGGCGGACGCGCTCGAAGACGCAGAGGTCCTGCGGTTTTCCGAACGTTTGGCGGATCATTTCCGTCCGCACAGACATACGCTACCCCATGAACGAGCCAAGGTTAAGCTAAACTTGAGGACGGGGGAAAGACAGGGGCTGGCGGACATTTTTGCCCAAGGGCGGACACCTCTACGGAAGGCCGAGGCCAGGTTGACATGGCCACTAATAATAGCTAACTTAGCCAGATGGAGGTCAAGACCGCCCAACTCAAGAACAAGCTGAGCTACTACTTGCGGCGGGTGCGGGAGCGGGGCGAGACAGTGATTGTGTACGACCGGGACGAACCGGTCGCGATGTTGGGACCATTAACCGGGAGCGCCGATTGGAAACAGCAGCGTAGCGCAATCCTTGCGGCGGCTCGCAAAGCAGGCATGGAAGTAGTCCTGCCCGTACGATCTCCCGTCGGAATTTTGGCCGAGGTAACGGCCTCGCCAGCTTCCGATGGGAGAACCGATATCGCAACGATCGATTTGGTCCGAGGGGGACGCGATTACTAGCTGGGAGGCAAGTGGAAGCAGCGCATGAATAGCTTCTGGGACACGAGCGCCTTCCTTGCCTTGATCTTTCAAGAGCCGCATACCGCCGAAGCGCAGAAGGCGGCGACCGAAACCACGGTGGCGTATGCGTGGTGGTGGCTGGAAGTGGAAGCATGGTCCGGCATGGTGCGTCGAGGCGGTAATGCGGAGCAAAAGGCGGCTTGTCGCAAGGCTTTGAGTGGCTTGGTCTGGGTAAACTTTCCACGAACGAAGACGGAGGACTTGCTCCGGCTGAACGCGAAGCATGGCCTGCGCGCGGGGGACGGCGGTCATTTGTTTTGCTTGAAGGAACTGAGCGGCGGCGTGGAGGGGCTGACTCTGGTTTCGTTCGATCAGGAGATGGTGAAAGCAGCGAAACGGGAGGGGCTGTCGGTTTTCGACTGATTGGCCGCAAGTTTTCCCGGCTTCCCATGGGTGCTCGAAAGAGCCCTTACTTATATAGTCCCAAATACGCCGCAGCAGCTCCGAGCAGGATCCAGGCTGGGAGGAGATACCAGATGGCCCGGCTCCATCGGGCGGCGAGGGAGATCGAACCGCCGAGGACGAGGAAGATGACGATCTTGGCCTTGATCCAGCCGGGGGGATCGCCGTGGAACAAGCCGAGTTGGGAGGCCATGGCGATGCCGCTGGCGAGGATGAACAAGAGGCCGATGCCGTGGATGAAGGCGGCGGCACGGCGGAGGGTCTTGCGGTCGGGGCCGAAGCCGGCGCTGGCGGCAAAGACCATGCCGCCGAGGCCCATGAACACGAGCATGAGGCCGACGAGATGAAAGAGCTTGATGGTGAGGTAGTCCATAACTTCGCCCCTGTTGGATACGGTAAAAGGAGGGGCAAGGCGAGAACGATCAGGGCGTCAGCACATGGACCGTGATTTCTCCGGGACAATTCAGGCGTGCGGGAACGCCGCAGGCCCCGGTGCCGGGGGAGGTGTAGCCCTGGGTGGTTCCCACTTGCCAGGGACCTTTGACGAATTGGGGCTTTAAGTTCTTTACCGGGACGACAAGCCAACGGCCTCCCGGCAGGCACAACTGACCGCCATGGGTATGGCCGGAGAGGACCAGGTCGAAGCGGTCGGGGGGCAATTCATGGACGATTTCCGGGGAGTGGGCCAAGAGGATGGCGCAGGCGTCCGGTGGCAGGGCGGCATCGACGCGGGCGAGATCGTGGGTGCGGTAAAAGTGGGAGTCGTCGATACCGGCAATCCAGAGTTTGTCGTCGCCACGAGTGAGGCAGGCGACTTCGTTGAGGAGCATGGAGAGGCCGGCGGACTCGAGGGCGGGGGCGAGTTCGAGGAAATCGTGGTTGCCGAGAATGCCGAAACGGGGCGGGTGCAGGCAGTCGATGATTTTGCTGGCGGCCTCGAAGGAGGGGGCGTGGTCCTCGTGGGTCGAGTTGCGGAAATCGCCGGTGATGACGACGGCGTCGTAGGCGACCGGTTTCAGGCGTTCGATCAAGCAGGGAGTAAAAGCGGGATCGAGATCGAGATGGAGGTCGGTCAACTGAAGCAGGCGGAACCCGGCAAAGGACGATGGGAGGCGCGGCAAGGTCCAGTGGCGTTCGACAAGTCGAGGAGCGAGGTAGTTGGCCCGACTGCGTCCGGCCAGGCCGCTGACGCGGAGCATGAAGGCGGCGAGGGCATCGATGGGCACGAGCCGTTCAAGGGAGAAGATTCCTTCGCCCTGGTGAGCGGTGCCAGCCCAATGATCGGCCTGGCGCATGAGGCGTTTTTCGAGCATGGGGCGTCCGAGGCGGTTTTCCAGGGAGGCAAACGGTTCGGGGAGAGGATTCATGGGGTGCGCGCGCGGAGTTGGACTTTGCCGCGGGAGAGCTTGGCGGCGATGGCGAGGAGGATGAGCCAGGCGTAGAGGTTTTTGGTCTGGGTGAGGGTGCGCTCGAAGTTGCTATGGAGGTAGGTGATGGCGAGGGCGATGCCGAGGCCGATGCAGAAGGCGCCGAGGAGGGTGTGTCGATAGCGGAAGACGCCACGGAGGCACCACCAAAGGGACGCGCCGATGAGGAGGAAGTAGGCCCCGGCGCCGAAGTAGCCGGTTTCGGCGAGGAGGAGCCAGTAATGGCTTTCGACGACGCCCTTGGCGTAGGTGTCGTCGACCTTGTGACCGCGATCGCGCTCCCAGTCGTCGATGACGTCGCCGTAGGGATAGGGGGCGTTGATGGCGAGGGCGAAGTTGTTCCAGCCGACGCCCCAGAAGGTGCTGTGGAGCATGTCGTGGGCAGCGAGGTTCATGACGACGCGGGTCTCGGAGCTGGCCTGGTTGCCGTCGTCGTGGAAACGGGTCATGAGGGTGTGGAGGGAGGCAAGGACGCCGAGGAAACCGACGAAGCCGAGAGCGGCGGTGAAGATGATGCGGCGGGCGGTGATTTTTTCAACGAGGGAGAAGAGGATGGTGACGACGACGCCACCGGCAAAGAAGAGGAGGGAGGCGCGGGAGAGGGCGGCCTGGACAAGGATGGCAGAGGCACCGAAACCGGCAACGCACCAACGGGCATCGACCTTGGCGATGCGGGCCATGGCGCAGGCGAGGAGCGGGAGACCGAGGAGGTAAGCCCACATGGCCATGGCGTTCTGGTGCTCGAACCAGCCGCGGACCTGATAGATGTGCTGGACATATTTCATTTGCAGGGCGACGAGCGACTGGACGAGGAGGGTGAAGCCCATGGCGCGGAGGATGAAGCGGAGGTCTTCCTCTTCGCGGACGGCCCAATAGACGGCGACGAAAACGAGGGTGGCCTTGGTGTATTTAAAGGTGGCCATGGTGGCGTAGAGGGGGTTGAGGGCGTGGACGATGGAGAGCGCGGACATGGCGCAGTAGAGGAGATAGAGGCCTGCGCCGGTGGGCCAACCGAGGGCGGGACGGGTGCGGTCGGAGCGGAGGCTGACGACGAGGGCGATGGAGAGGATGTCCATCCAGGAGAACTCGAAGCCGCGGACCTGACCGCGGTACCAGTCGATGGAGCCGAGCATCAAGGTCATCTTATTGATGTGCCAGGAGGTGATGAAGACCATGAGGCCGAGAATCCAGCGGCGGACAACGGGGCGGGAGCCGATCATGGCACCGAGGAGCGGAGCGAAGACGAGGTAGCCGATGAGGATGATCGGGCCTTTGATCCAATCGCTTAACATGGGAGGATCATGCCTTGGTCGAGGCCGGGGCGAAACGAGATTCGGCCTGTTGGTAGACCTGTTCGATGCGGTCGGCGACGGCGGTCCAGGTGTGGAGGCTCAAGGCGGCCTGGCGACCCTGTTCGCCCATGGCGCGGGCGCGGGCGGGGTCGGCGAGGAGGCGATCGATTTGGGCGGCGCAGGCGGGAACGTCGCGGACTTCGAAGTGGAAGCCGTCGATGCCGTCGGTGACGAGTTTCTGCAAGCCGCCGACCTGGGTGACGACGACGGGCTTGCCGGAGGCCCAGGCTTCGAGAACGACGATGCCGAAGGGTTCGTGGCGCGAGGCGAGGGCAAAGATGTCGCAACCGGCGTAGGCGTCGGCGAGGGCGGTGCCGGCAAAGGAAATGGAAGGGAGTCGGCGGACGCGGGAGGCAAAGGGGCTGGCGGCGATTTTGGCGTCGAGAGCGGCGACGTAGTCGGGGACGGTCTCGGGTCCGGCGAGGACGAGGTGGAGTTGCGGATGGCGTTCGGCGAGGAGGAAGAAGGCGTCGAGGAGGGTGGCCTGGTCTTTTTGGGGATCGAAACGGCTGTAGCAGGCGAGGACTTGGGCGTCGGAGGGAATGCGGTGCTGGGCACGGAAGGCGGGGCCGTTGCCGGAGGTGAAGCGCGAGGGATCGACGCCGTTGCCGATGAGATGGATGCGGTCGTGGGGGAGGGTCTGGCGCGCGGTATCGTATTCGTCCTGGCCGAGGCAGATGATGGCGTCGGCGTCTTCGAGAACGCGGCGGGAGCGGAAAACCATGCCGAGGACCTTGCCCCATTCCCAGGTGCCGGAGCGGGAGGCTTCCATTTGTTTCAATTCGTCGGCGGGAACCTGGAAGACGCCGCCATGGAGGGTGACAACGAGGGGCTTTTTTTGGAGACGCGCGGCGGTGAGGACTTCGCCACCGAGGCGCTTGAGGGCGTGGGCGTGGAAGAGACGGACGTTGCGGGCCGTCGCGAGCGAGGCAAAGAGGGAGAGCGAAACGAGGTTGCCGCCTTTTTTGTCCATGCTTTGGCGTTGCGCGGGGGTAAGGCCAAAGTAGGGATAGGTGTAGGGGTAGCGACGAATCGGTAGGCCCTGCCATTCCTCGGAACGGACGGTACTGAGAGCCAGGGAGGTGTGAATCTCGGGAAGCCAGCCTTGACGGCGCTGTTCCTGGGCGAGGAAATGGAGAACGGTTTCGGTGCCGCCCCATTCGTGGGAAACGAAGCGCCGGGGAACATGAATGATTCTTTGGCCCAGCATAACCGATTTGGAGAATGAATTAGAGTGGCCTCGCTGGCGAGGATGATTGTATAGTGGCTGCGCATGGGGAGTCCGATCTCGGTTGTCGTGCGGTCGATGAATGATGCTGCCGTCATCGGCGACACCTTGCGGGGTATCTATTCCCAGAGCCATCCCGACGGCGTGCGGGCAATCCATATCGACTCGGGATCGAGCGACGGGACGGTGGATCTGATCAAGGCAAGCAAGCCATGGAAGCTGATCCAGATTTTGCCGAAGGAGTATATTCCGGGAGTGGTGCTGAACCGGGGGATGCGGGAGGCGGAATCGGACTGGGTGGTGTTTTTAAACTCGGATGCGAAGCCGGTGGACGGGGAATGGCTGGCGGAATTATTGAAGGCGGCGAATTCGGAACCGAACGTGGGGACGGCGTTCAGCCAGCAGGTGCCGAGGCCGGATTGCCAGGCGGTATTCGCGCACGATTACGACCGGTGTTTCGGGCCGCAGCGGGAATCGGTTTCGTGGGACAATTTTTTCAGCATGGTGAGTTGCGTGGTGAACCGGCGGGCGTGGGAAGCGCAGCCGTTCCGGGAGGACCTGCAATACGCGGAGGACGACGAGTGGTCGCGACGGCTGAAGGCGAATGGGTGGAAAGTGGTCTATGCGGAGGAGTCGCGGGCGATGCATTCGCATAACTACACGCTGCGGCAGGCGTACAAGCGGGCCTTTGGGGACACCTTTGCGCTGGCGGCGACGAGCACGACCCCGGCGAAAAACTACAACTGGCACTACACGGTGTTGTTGGGCGGGGTACGCGACAGCCTGCGGGACTTTCGGTACTGTCGGCAAAACGGTCGTCTGTCGGAATGGCCCCATGCGGCAGCGGTCCGTTTTTGCCAGCGCTGGGGAAAAATGGACGGGTACCGGGCGGGCTGGAAACATTACGGACGCGAGGCGGCATGAAAATCCTCGTCCTGACCAATCTCTATCCGCCCCATGCCGTGGGCGGTTACGAGGAGCGGTGTCGGGACGTAATCGAGGGTCTGCGGGAACGGGGGCATGAGGTCCGGGTTCTGACTTCGACCCATGGCGTGAACGGGGAGGAAAAGGATGGCTTGGTCCATCGGCGGCTGTGGATTCACGGGTTTTACGGGCACCCGTGGCGGTCGATCCTGTCGCTCTTTCAACTGGAGCGACATAATCACAAGGTGCTGCGCGAGGAGATTGCCGAGTTCGGGCCGGAAGTGGTGCATGTGTGGAACATGGGCGGCCTGAGCAAGGCGCTGTTGTTGACGCTGCAGGAGTCGGGCCTTCCGGTGGTCTACGATGTCTCGGACCATTGGATCGCGCGGAGCCTGCGGGCGGATGTGTGGTTGCGCTGGTGGAACGGCGACACCGGCGGTGCCGGGGCGCGGTTACTGCGGGCCTTGCTGCGCGGGACCGGACTGGCGTCGTCGATCCGCAAAGACGCGCCCTACGCGCGATGGGAAGAAATCCGTTTCGAGCGCATCTACTTTTGCAGCGACTTTTTGCGGAGGATCACGGCGAAAGCGGGTTATGCTGTCGAACACGGCGCGGTGATTTATTGCGGCGTGGAGACGAGCCAAATCGCGGTGCGCCCCGAAGGGGACGATTTCCGGAAGCTGCTTTTTGCGGGACGGCTTTCGGCGGACAAGGACCCGCTGACGGCGATACGGGCGATGGGGGTCTTAAGGAGCCGGGGCGAAACGACGTTGCAGCTTTTTATTTACGGCAAGGGAGACGCGGATTACGTGGCGCACTTACATGCGGCAGCGGCGGAACTGGGAGTGGCGGACGCGGTGACTTTCGGCGCAGTAACGCGGGCGGAGATGCAGACCTTGTTCGCGGCACACGACGCGCTGATTTTCACGTCGGCCTGGGGCGAGCCGTTTGCGCTGACGCCGTTGGAGGCAATGGCGGCGGGCGTACCGACAATTTGCACACTGGAGGGTGGGAGCGCGGAGTTGATCCGGCACGAGGTAAACGCGCTGGCCTTCGCCACAGGCGACGCGGGGGATTTGGCGGAAAGGATTTTGTGGCTGAAGGCGCGCCCGGTGGAGCGGGCGAAAATCGCGGCGGAGGGAAAGCGGGAGGTGCGGGCACGGTTCGGGCGGGGGACAATGGTGGACGAAATCGAGGCGTATTTGCGAGGGAGCGTGGCCCATGTCTGAACCAACCTGGAAAAAACATTTCTGGCGGAACGCGTTCTCGAATTACCTGAGGACGGCGTTGCGGTTGATCTCGGGCCTGGTGTTGTTCCGGCTGACGTTCCAGAATCTTTCGGCAGAGGCGTTCGGATTTTATTCTCTGCTGTGGTCGCTCTTCGGATACACGATCCTGTTCGATTTCGGGCTGGGCTTTACCGCGCAAAAGGCGGTGGCGGAGAAAATGGCGAGTGGGGAGATCGAGGAACTGAACAAGCTGCTGAGCACGATTTTCTGGTCGTTCGCCGGGCTGGGAGTGGGGCTGTTACTGGTCTTCATGCTAGCGGAGAACAGTTTTCTGGACTGGACGAAGGTCTCGGCGGCGAACCGGGGGGAATTCGGTCGGGCGTACCTGGTTTTCTTTTGCGCGATGGCACTGGCATTTCCGACGGGGATTTTTCCCGAGGCGCTAAGGGGCCTGCAGCGGATCGACCTGGCGAACTGGGTGACCATTGTGGCGTTGCTGTTGAATGCCGGCTTGCTCACGTGGGCGTTGCTGGCGCACGCACCGCTTTCGTGGATTGTCTTCATCAGCGTGGCGACGACGCTGGCACCGAACTTTGTGTGCTACTTTATCGTACAGTCGCGCATTCCGGGTTTCGACTTGGCGCTGCGCCATTACCAATTTTCGGCCGTGCGGGGGGTGCTCTCGTTTTCGGTGGTGGCGTATTTGATTACATTCACGAACCTGGTCATGTCGCGCACGGACCAGGCGGTGATCAGCTTTACCATCGGGGTGAGTTTCGTCACCGTTTACCAGGCGGGGTACAAGGTCTCGGACATGTTCGGGCTGTTCTCGGTGCAGATGCAAGACGCGCTTTCGCCTGCGGCGGCACAACTCAACATCAAAAAGGATGTGGCCGGTTTGCGCGAATTGCTGCTCCAGGGGATGCGGCTGACGACGCTTTTATGCACGCCGATTTACGGCCTGAGCGCAGTCTGCCTGGACCCCTTGATCCGCGTCCTAACCGGCCTGAAGCATGTCGATGCCACTACGTGGTGGGTAGGGGAGACGCTCTTGCTGGCCACCTATAGCTCACTGATAACCAATAGTTGCGGGGTGCGAATCCTAATGATGAGCGGGTGGGAGCGGAGAGTCTTAAGGGCGAGCCTGCTGGATGCGGGACTGAACCTGGCGCTGAGCCTCCTGCTGGTCTTCAAGCTGGGAGTGCTGGGCGTGGCGGTGGGAACAATGATCCCGACGGTGCTGATCGGCTGGCTTTGGATTCTGCCGATGACGGCGCGCTTTTGTGAAATCGCGCTGACGGATTTATTGCGACAGGTAATGACCTCCATTCTGCTGCCGATTTCAGCGGGACTGACGACGCTGGCGCTGATTTTCTGGTTGGTCCCGGTGACGGAAGAGACGGGCTTCGTGGGCTGCCTCTGGCGGGGATGCGCGGTGGTGGCCAGCGTATTGGGACTGGGCTATCCCTTTTTGCGACAACTTCGGAAAGCGAAACGAGGGATCGCTTAACGGCGGAACAACGGCGATGCGACTACTGCTGATTTATCCGTATGTCCCCTACCCGCTGAATCGCGGGACGTATCACCGCGTGTACAACCTGGCGCGGGAATTGGGGCGGTATCATGCGATCGATCTCTTTTGCCTGGACGAGGGCGGGGATGCGGCGCGGGCGGAGGCCTTTGCGTTTGCGCAGCGGATCCACTTCGAGCCGTTTGCGCATCCGCCGTGGCCGCGACTTTTTCCCCAGCGATTGCTGAATCCGGTTCCGACGACCGTGCAGCACTGGTCGAGCCCCGGCGTGGCGGAGGCGCTGAAAAAATTCGCGTCCGGGCGGAAGTACGATGCGGTCCATTTTTGCGACCTGGTGCTGTGGCAATACGCGAGCCTGCTACCACGCGGACCGTTGCGGATCATGGACCGGTCACGGGTCGACTGGCTTTTCCAGCTTGAGGAACTGAAGCATTTACAGGTCGATTTCACGGGGCGACTCCTGCGCCGGGAGAATTTGTGGAAGCTGGGCCGTTACGAGCGACAGGTGGCGGCGCAAATCGATGCGACGGTGGTGTGCGGGCCGGAGGACGAGATTTTTCTGCGTCGTCATGTGCCGGAGGCGGTAAAGATCAAGGTGCTGGCGAACGGGGTGGACGAGGCTTTTTTCTCGAGGGAGATATTTCCGCCGAGGCCCGAGCCCGAGCCGACGGTGCTTTTTTGCGGAGCGATGGATTACTCGCCGAACGTCGACGGGCTGAAGTGGTATTTCGAGGAGGTCGATGCGCTGTTGCTGAAAAAAACGCCCAACCGGCGGGTACTCATCGTGGGGAAAAAACCCCTGCCCGCCGTGCAGGCTTTGGCGGCACGTCCCGGAGTGACAGTGACCGGCGAGGTGCCGGATGTGCGTCCGTATTACCAGAAGTCGTGGGTGCAGATGGTACCGCTGCGGATCGGGGGCGGAACGCGACTCAAGATCGTGGAATCGCTGGCGCTGGGAACGCCGGTGGTTTCCACGACAATCGGCGCGCAGGGGCTCGATTTGCGTGACGGCGAACATCTTCTGCTGGCGGACACACCGGACGATTTTGCGACGCAACTGGCACTGATTCTCGAGGACGAGGCGTTGCGGACGCGACTGAGCGAAGCGGGACGGGCGCAGGTGCTGGCGCATTACACCTGGAGGCAGTTGGGCCGCGAGCTTTCCGAGGCCTACGAAACGCTCTTGAAGGAGAAGTTACCGTGAGCCGCCAGGATCCCCGGATCGTCATGCTGCTGGGCGTGCCGTTCCATGATGTGACGATGCAGGAGACGCTGGATTATATCGACGACATGATCGCGACGCGAAAGCCCGCTTACTGCGCGACGGCGAATGTCGATTTTGCGGCACAGGCGAGTCGCGACGTGGAATTGCAGCGGATTCTTTTCGATGCGGAGCTGGTGTTGTGCGATGGCACGCCGCTGATCTGGGTCTCGCGCTGGCTGGACGCGCCGCTGCGCGAACGGGTGGCCGGTTCCGATCTGCTGCCGCATCTTTTCGACCATGCGGCGAAGAAGGGACACCGGGTCTTTTTCCTGGGCGGAACGGAGGAGGTGCTGGCAGAAGCCTCAGCACGAGCGCGGGCGAATCATCCGGGGCTGAACATCGCGGGGACCTATTCGCCGCCATTTTCGAAGCTACTGGACATGGACGACGCCGAGATTCTCAAGCGCTTGCGCGAGGCCAGGCCGGACATTCTGTTGGTGGCGTTCGGCTGCCCGAAACAGGAGAAGTGGATCTACCGGAATTACCGGAATACGGAGGTGCCGTGCGCGATCGGGATCGGGGCGAGCCTCGATTTCATTGCGGGAAAATTCAAGCGAGCGCCGGTCTGGATGCGTCGGACGGGGCTGGAGTGGGTGTTCCGGTTGGCACAGGAGCCGCGGCGACTTTTGAATCGGTACGTGCTGGACCTGGCGTTCTTCGCGCTGGCGGTGACGCGGCAGAAATTCGGGCAGCGGCTGCGACTTTCCGGCAAGGTGGCGGTTCCGCCGGAGCTCGATATCGCGGAATTCAAGAGCGTGGCGTATGTTTCGTGGACGGGGCGAATCGATTCCCAGGCGGTTGCGGCCGGAGGTGTCACGCTTCCCGCATCCGATCCAACCAAACGGGGGCTGCTGCTGGATCTTTCCGGGGCGACTTTTCTCGATAGCACGGGACTGGGGTTGATCATCAAGCTCTTTAAGACGGTGGAATCGACCGGCGGGAAGCTGGTGCTTTTTCGTCCGGGGCCGGGCCTGCTCCAGG
>CAJCII010000243.1 GCA_903970335.1 Bacteroidota bacterium
CACCACGCCCGAGGAAAATCTCGCCATGATCCGCGACACCATCCGCTATCTGGCCGGGAACGGGCGCGAGGTCATCTTCGACGGCGAGCACACCTTCGACGGCTACAAGGACGACCCCGCCTACACCACCGCCTGCTATCAGGCCGCCGACGAAGCAGGCGCGTCCTATCTGGTGCTGTGCGACACCAATGGCGGCTCGTTGCCGTCGGAAATCGCCGCCATCACCGGGGCACTTTTGGCCAAGGTCACGAAGGCGAAGCTCGGCATCCACACCCACGACGACTGCGGCCTCGGCGTCGCCAATGCGCTGGCGGGCATCGAGGCCGGCGCGCTGCAAATCCAGGGCACGATCAACGGCTACGGCGAGCGGACGGGCAACTGCAACCTCGTCACCAGCATCGCCAACCTCCAGCTCAAGTTGAATCGCCGCGTCGTCAGCGACGAGAAGCTCGCCGAGTTGCGCGACCTCTCCCTCTTCGTCGATGAGGTCGCCAACCAACGCCCGAGCGGCCGCGCTCCGTTCGTCGGTAGCGCCGCCTTCGCGCACAAGGGCGGCATCCACGTCAACGCCGTCAACAAGCTCGCCCGCAGTTACGAGCACATCCGGCCCGAGTTGGTCGGCAACCATCAGCGGGTGCTCGTCGGCGAACTTGCGGGCCGCGCCAACATCATGCTCAAGGCCCGCACGCTCGGCCTCCAGCTCGAGGAAAAAAGCCCCGAAGCGCTCAAGGTGCTCGACCAGATCAAGCACCTCGAAAACGAGGGGTACGAATTCGAGGCCGCGGACGCCTCGTTCGAGTTGCTGGTGCGCAAGGCGCTGGGACAGTACCGGCCCTTCTTCGAGCTCGTGGAATATCACGTGTCTATCCGCAAAAACAGCGCCCACGGCTTCGACGCCTGCGAGGCCACGATCAAGCTCTCCATCGACGGCGAGAAGGTCTACACCGTGGCGGAAGGCGACGGCCCCGTGAACGCGCTCGATGCCGCCCTGCGCGCCGCGCTGGTCCGCTTCTACCCGCGCCTCGAGCAGATGAAACTGGTCGACTACAAGGTCCGCATCATCGACTCGACCAGCGGCACCGCCGCCAAGACCCGCGTCTTCATCGAATCGAGCGACGGCGACTCGACCTGGGCGACGGTGGGCGTTTCCTACGACATCATCGAGGCCTCGTGGCTCGCGCTACGGGACAGCGTCGATTATCTGCTGGCGCGGACGTAATTGTCATCCATGGGGCTTCCAACAAGCACCCACGGTTAATCGATCGGCGACCGCAGGCGGTCGATGGCCAGGACAAAACAAAACAAGCGCAGGGGCAGGGGCACGTTGCCGTCGCTCGTCAGGTAAAAATCGGTGGAGAGCGATTTCGCCGAGACGATCTTCCCCAGGACCTCGCCTTCAACGCCCGAGCTATCGCACTGAAGCAACCGAAATTGGGCCCCGTAAAGTGTCCCGGTAAACCCCGTCACCCGTGTCATCGCGTCCTCCCGCAAATGAAAGCTCTGTCCGGAAAAATCGATCTTGGTCCAACTCCGGTGCTCGCTCTGTCGTTCGCTCAGCAGCCCCGTGCCCATGGGATGGACCAGTGTGGACGTGGCGATCCGTCCATCTTCCTCGGAGGAACCGGCACGGACCTTGTCCTCGTCGATGAAGTCATACTGAAGGTCGATCATGGTATCGCGCCGTTGGAACGAATAATGGGCATCGTCGCGATAAGTAATCTTCGTCGAATTTCCCGACTTCGGGTACTCCACGCTCCCGATCTGGTTCCCGTCGGAATCCCCGATGACGAAATTTTTGCTCCAACCGCCTTCCGCCATGAAAATCGTCAACTCCTCGCCCATGCCCGATTTTGTAATTGCGAATCGTCAATGGGAAGAGAATTTGTTTAACCTCGCCCCCGCAATCCTGCTAAATTTACCGCTCGACGATCTCCTCCGAAAATTCCCCTGCTTTTTGTTTCCAAAAGAAATTCCGCCATGCCCGAACTCGCCAAAGCCTACGAACCCCAGCAAGTCGAAGACCGCCTCTACGCCAAGTGGCAGGACGAAGGTCTTTTCAAGGCCAACCCCAAGTCGGGCCGTCCCGCGTATTCGATCGTCATGCCGCCGCCGAACGTCACGGGCAAGCTCCACCTCGGCCACGTCCTCAACAACACGGTGCAGGACATCCTCTGCCGCAAGGCCCGCATGGAAGGCAAGGAAGTCCTGTGGCTCCCCGGCACGGACCACGCCGGTCTCGCCACCCAGACCATGGTGGAAAAACAAATCCGCCAGACCGAAAAGAAAACGCGCCACGATTTCACCCGCGAAGAATTCATCGAGCGCGTCTGGCAATGGAAGGAGGAATTCGGCGGCATCATCACCTCGCAACTGCGCAAGATCGGCTGCTCCTGCGACTGGTCCCGCGAGCGCTTCACCATGGACACGGACTACGAGCGCGCCGTACAGGAGGTCTTCGTCAAGCTCCACCGCGAGGGCCTCATTTATCGCGGCAAGCGCATGGTCAACTGGTGCCCCGCGTCCCTCACCGCCATTTCCGACGAGGAAGTGATCCCGCAAAAGCAAAAGGGCTTCCTCTACCACGTTCGGTACGAATTGGTCGAAACGCCGGGGCAGTTCCTCGAAGTCGCCACCACGCGCCCGGAGACCATCATGGCCGACGTTGCCCTCGCCGTTAAGCCCGGCGGGAAGTGGGCGCATCTCGTCGGGAAAAAAGCGTGGCGTCCGCTCCATCGCGAACAGATTCCCATCATCGCGGACGAGGCGGTCGAGGAGGGCTTCGGCACCGGCGTGCTCAAGGTCACACCCGCGCACGACAAGGTCGATTATGAAATCGGCAAGCGCCACCACCTGCCTGTCCTCGACATCCTCACTCCCAATGCGAAGATCAACGATCCCGGCGACCACGACGCCGCCGAGTTGCACGGCCTGGACCGCTTCGACGCCCGCAAACGTGCCAGCGAATTGCTCAGCGAGCGCGGCCTTCTCGTCAAGGAAGAGTCGTATGAAAACAACGTCGGCTTCAGCGAACGCGCCAACGTCCCCATCGAACCGCGCCTGAGCGAGCAGTGGTTCCTCAAGTACCCGAACATCCCGGAAGCCCTCGCCCTGGTGCAAAAGGGCCACGTCAAATTTTATCCCGAGCACTGGACGAAGGTCTACGAACACTGGCTGGAAAACATCCAGGACTGGTGCATCTCGCGGCAAATCTGGTGGGGTCATCGCGTGCCGGTTTGGTACAAGGACGGCGAGAAAGAAATCTGCCAGATCGAATCCCCCGGACCCGGTTGGGAGCAGGACCCCGACTCCCTCGACACCTGGTTCTCCTCCTGGCTCTGGGCCTACGAAACCATGCGCACCGAGGACGGCACGCGCCAAAAATTCTACCCCACCAGCGCGCTCGTCACCGGGCCGGACATCATTTTCCTTTGGGTCGCGCGGATGCTGATCGCGGGACTCCATTTCAAGCCGAACGGCACGAAAGAAACCGAGGAGAAAACCCTCGCCGCCAACCTCGCCTTCAAGGACGTCTACTACACGGGCCTCATCCGCGACAAGCAGGGCCGCAAGATGTCGAAGCAACTCGGCAACTCGCCCGACCCGCTCGACCTCATCGCCCAGTACGGCGCGGACGGACTGCGCTTCGGCCTCGTCCGCATTGCGCCGCAAGGCCAGGACATCCGCTTCGACGAAAAGCAGATCGAGGAAGGGCGCAACTTCTGCAACAAGCTCTGGAACATCTGCCGCTTCCGCGCCATGCAGGGCGAGATCGACTCGAACGCCGAGCCGTGGAAACACCCGCGCACCATTTTCTCTAACGAACTGCTCGACCGCCTCCATATCGTCCTTCAGGGCGAATCGAGCGTGAAGCAGGCGCTCGACCGCTACAAATTCAGCGAGGCCGCCAACGTGCTCTACGACTTTGTCTGGAACGACTTCGCCTCCCGCTTCGTCGAGGCGGCCAAGAGCGATTTCGCCCAGGCCGATTCCCCGACCCGCGCCGGGACGCTCGCCACCTTCGATTACGTCATGAGCCATGTGCTGCGCCTTCTCCATCCTTTCGCGCCGTTCGTCACGGAGGAACTCTGGGGCAACCTCGGCTTCAGCACGCTCTCGATCCAGGCCGCCCTGTGGCCGACCCAATCGCCACGCCCGAAGGACGGATCCTCCCGCGCACAGGAAATTTACACCTCCGCCGATCTGGGCCGACAGCTTCGTGGCGAGGTCAAGCTGCCCTCGAACCAGAGGGTGCCCTTTTACCTCGTGCCGAGCAGCCTCATCACCAAAGACCACCCGCTCACCGACGAGCAAAATGCCGTGCTCGCCGCCTTTCTTAATGCCACGACCATCGAGATCCTCGACCAGGCTCCCGCCAATCCAGGCCCCAAGGCTTTCACTCCTCTCGGCGATCTCTATCTCCCAGCCACCGGTCTGGTCGATCCTACCGTGGAACGCGACCGCCTGACCAAGGAACTCGCGAAAACGGAAAAGGACCTCGAGCAAACACGGCGCAAGCTCGGCGATGCCAACATGCTCGCCAAGGCGCCGCCCGCCAAGGTCGAGGAATGGCGCGCGCTCGAAATTTCGCTGACGGAGAAGGAGAAGTCGTTGCGAGCAGCCTTGGAAAAACTCGGCTAACCCGCGCTCGAATCCTCGACAAGCGCAGGATGACGGAATTTAAAATGCGACGGTCTCAGACCGCAGCTACAATAGGAAAATGAACCCCGCCATCTCCGTCCTCAACCTGACCAAGGTCTACCGCACCTACCAGAAGGAGCCGGGCTTCCGCGGCGCGCTCAAGGGCCTCCTCAACCGAACATACAAGGAGACCGCTGCCGCGAAGGACGTCACCCTTTCCGTCGCGGAGGGCGAACTCGTCGGCTTTCTCGGCCCCAACGGCGCAGGCAAGACGACCGTCCTGAAAATGCTTTCCGGTCTCCTCTACCCGACGCGCGGCGAGGCCCGCGTTCTCGGCCACATTCCCTGGCAGCGCGAAAACGAATTCAAACGCAAGTTCGCCCTGGTGCTCGGGCAAAAAAACCAGCTCTGGTGGGACCTCCCCGCCGCTGAATCGCTCGAACTCAACCGCGTGATTTACGGGCTCGATCCCACCTCCGCGCAAAAAACCATCGACGAACTCACCGAACTCCTCGACGTCCGCGACAAGCTCGACGTCATGGTGCGCGAACTCTCCCTCGGCGAGCGCATGAAGATGGAGTTGATCGCCGCGCTGCTCCATCGCCCCAAGGTCCTTTTCCTCGACGAACCGACCATCGGCCTCGACGTCGTCTCGCAGAAAAAAGTCCGCGAATTCCTCCGCGAATACACCGCCCGCAACCGCATCACCACCCTCCTCACCTCCCACTACATGCAGGACATCGAGGAGCTATGTGACCGCGTCATCATCATCGACCACGGCCAGGTCTTCTTCGACGGCGCCCTCCAGGACATCATCGACCGGCTCGCCACCCACAAGATCGTCACCCTCTCGCGCCGCAAGGGCCTCCGCGAAACCGATTTCGCCCGCTACGGCGAGGTGCTCGAAAAAAGCTCCACCGAGGTAAAACTCAAGGTGCCCCGCGACCGCTTCATCGCCGCCAGTCGCGACCTCATCGCCTCGCTCGAGGTGGACGACTTCACTGTCGAGGACGTCCCCATCGAGGACATCATCCGCGAAGTCTTTTTGACCCGACAGACCGAAGTCAAAAGTCGGACGGCCTGAACCCCCGGCTTATTTCTTCTCCTCGCCCTTGCGTGGAAAAATCTCCCGCACGAGCCTCTGCATCCCCGCCGTCGTCCCCTGGCACCGCTCCGCCGCCGTCTGGATGCTGGTGGCGAATTTTTTCAGGCGCGCGTCGTAGGAAACCTCGTTCAGCAGCAAAAAGGCGTAGCCCAGCAGCGGCGTGAGATGATTATTCATGTCGTGCAGGTTCTTGCGCAACTCCTGGCCGGGAGGGTAATCGCCTTCGCCGAGCTGGAGATAGCACTCCGCCACCTTCCAGTCCGTGGGAGTCGTGACCTTGAGATTCATCCCGTGGTAAAGCACGATGCGCACGGGGTGCCCCATCTTCTCC
Organism: Bacteroidota bacterium; assembly: GCA_903970335.1. Classification (GTDB taxonomy): domain Bacteria; phylum Verrucomicrobiota; class Verrucomicrobiia; order Methylacidiphilales; family UBA1321; genus JABDGH01. The sequence goes on from CAJCII010000243.1 coordinate 6,075, forward strand.
ACCACGGCGGTATCGTCCGTAAAGGTCTCGCCCGTCGCCAGCGCCATCTCGTAAGCCTGCCGCAGCAGGCTCGTCCGGAAGATTTGCGGGGTCTGCACCGACCAGAGCTTGGAACGATCGATGGTCTTCTGCACCAGCCCATCCTCGCCGACCTCTTTCAGACTGTCGCTGCACGGCGCGCCGCAAACGGCCGCATCGGAAAGCTTCGCCGCCGCCAGCACCGTATCGACCAGTTCCCGCGTCACAAAAGGCCGGGCCGCATCGTGCACCATCACAAAGTCCGATGTGTCCGAAACGGCGCGCAACCCCGCCTGCACGGAGTCCTGCCGCTGCGCTCCGCCCGGCACCAGCCGTATCGCGCCCTTGCTCCGCAGAGGCTCGACCAGCTTCTGCATCTCCGCTTCGCTGTCGGGACGGATCACCAGAACGATCTCCGCCGGCAATTCCGTGCGCTGCAAGCGCTCCAGGGTGTGAACCAGCAACGGCTTTCCACCCAGCGGCGTCAGCAGCTTGTCGAAACCCATCCGCTGGCTCCGCCCGGCGGCGACGACCACGGCGCTTAGTGGCTCGCTCATTTTTTCTTCTCGTCCTTGTCGGCGGTATCGTCGTGATAGAAAACCGGCCCGTGCGCCTTGAGATTGGCGATGAAAGCGGAAAGATTGTCCGCCGTCTTCTTGTCGTTGATCAGCCGCCCAAGCACACCCTGGCCCGACTTGGCCTGGACCAGAAGATCGTTGGCGTTCTTCACCATGCTGTCGCCATTATCGACCATGTCCCGCAGTTTGGAAATCGTTTCCTTGAGATCGGCGTCGCTGCTGCTGGAGAGGACATCCTTGTTGAGGCGAGTGATCATGCCGTCGAGTTGGCTCGCGATATCGTTGGCTTTCTGGATCAGCGGCTCCGCGCTGTCGGCCAGCTTGTTCAGGTCGGTCGCCGTATCGCCCTGGATCGTCGCGCCGTCCTGCTCATAGGGCGCTTTTTTGTCGTCCGGGGTATCGGACGGGTATTGCACGGGCTGCACATCGACAAACCGGTCCCCGAGCAAACCGGAACTGCCGATGACATACCTGGCGTCGGTGCGCAGGCGCACCTTGCTGTCGATCTTCAGATGCACCTCGACCAACTGCGTATCGGGAATCGGGTGCGGATCGCTGGTGACCTTGCCGATCACCGCGCCCGAGAGATACACATCGGAACCTTTCAGCAGGCCGCTGGCGTCCGGGAAATCGACCGTCAGTTTGTAGGTCGGATTGAAAAGATCTTCCACTTCGCCGAAAAACAGAATCAACGTGCAAATGATTCCTATCCCGAACAGGAGAAAGCCCCCGACGATCGTTTCAGTGCTGGTATTCGGTTTCATCGTTTGATCTCCTAAAAGACTGCATCGCTGGCATCCGATATGCCGTTTACAAATCGTCTCACAATCGGGTCTTCCGATGCAAGTATCACTCCCGGCTCGTCCACGCAGTAAATCCGCCCCTCGTGCAGCATCGCGATTCGGTCTCCCACCTCCCGGGCGCTCACCATGTCGTGGGTGACGATGACCGAAGTCATGTTCAGCTCCTCGCCCAGGCGAACCATCAATTTATTGATGCTGTCGGCCACGATCGGGTCCAGCCCTGCCGTCGGCTCGTCGTACAACATTAGCGCAGGTTTGGCGATCGCCGCGCGCGCCAGCGCCACCCGCTTCCGCATCCCGCCGCTTAACTCCGATGGCCACTTGCTCCCCTGGTTCGGCAAATCGACGATCTTCAACGCCCGCGTCACTTCCGCGCGAATGTTCTCCTCGCTAATACCGTTGCCGTGCTCCCGCAGCGGAAAAGCCACGTTCTCCCCCACCGTCAGGGAATCGAAAAGCGCGCCGTTCTGAAACAACATGCCCGTCTCCTTCCGCAGCGGCACCATCTGCTCTTCCGTCAGTTGCGCCATGTCCTTGTCGCGAAACCAAACCTGACCCGCGTCCGGCTGCATCAGCCCCAGGATATGCTTCAGCAACACACTCTTGCCGCCGCCGCTCCGCCCGATGATCACCATGTTTTCGCCGGTGCGAATTTCCAGGTCGACCCCGCGCAGCACCCTCTGGCGTCCCAGCTTTTTCTCCACACCCACCAGGCGCACGATGGGGACAGGTTGTTTTCCGGGATCGGTCACGGCTAAAATTAGAGCAGAGTGTTCAGGAGGAAAGTGAAGAAGAAATTCGCGATGAGAATAATGATGAACGCATCGACCACCGCCTCCGTCGTTGCCAGCCCCACTCCCTCGGCCCCCTGCGCCGCGTTCAGCCCCTTGTTGCACCCCACCAGCAGGATATAAATCCCGAAGAAAAAGCCTTTCACCAAGCCGATCCAGATGTCCTTCGCGTGCGTGTACTTCACCGTATTGTTCCAATAATAGACTCCCGGCACCGCCAGGATGTGCACCGCCACATAGTACCCCGCCCCGATCCCGCACAAAATCGCCAGCCCCACGAGAATCGGCATCGAAATGATCATCCCCAGAAAACGCGGCACAATCAGGTACTCCGTCGGGTAAACCGCCAGCGCCCGCAAGGCATCGATCTGCTCCGTAATCTTCATCGTCGCCAATTCCGCCGCCATCGCAGAACCCACCCGGCCCGCGATCATCAGGGCACACAGCACCGGCCCCAGTTCCCGGCACAATGCCAGCGCCACCACCGGCCCCACCCCGGAGCTCAGCCCCAAGTCCTTGAACTGAAACTCGGTCTGCGCCGCAAATACGGCCCCGATAAAACTCCCCGTGATCACCACCACCGGAACCGACTTCGCCCCGATGAAATCGATCTGCCGGATCAGCAACCCCACCCGGATCCGATAGTGGAACAAACACCGGACGATGTCCTGCAGCAGAAATACCACCTGCCCGGCCATGCGCAGCTGGCCAAAAAAACGGGTGCCCACCTGGTTCGCGTACCGAAGCATGTTGGCAAACTAAGCGGGGAACCGCTCAGTGACAAGGAGTTCCGGTTCCGTGGTCATCGCCGGACGGGAACCTCATGCTCCGCCAGGTAGTCCTTCACCTGTCCGATCGTAAATTTCCCATAGTGGAAGACACTCGCCGCCAGCACCGCGTCTGCCTTCCCCTCGTTCAGAACGGCCGTAAAGTGACTCAGCTCCCATGCCCCGCCGCTCGCCACCACCGGCACTGGAACCATCTCGCCGATCAACCGCGTAATCTCCAGATCGTACCCCGTCTGCATCCCGTCCGAATCGATACTGTTCAGGACGATCTCCCCCGCCCCCAGCGCCACCGCCTTTTGCGCCCAGTCCCGGGCTTCCCACGCCGTTTGCTCCCTTCCGCCCCGCGAAAAAACCGACCATTGCCCCGGAGCTGTCTTCTTCGCATCGATGGAAACCACCATGCATTGGCGACCGAAGGCCCCCGCACCCTCCGCGATAATCTCCGGACGCGCCAGCGCTGCCGAATTCAGACTGATCTTGTCCGCCCCCGCCCGCAACAGCGTCCGCATATCCTCCACCGAACGAACGCCCCCTCCAACCGTCAATGGCATGAAACAACAGTCCGCCGTGCGTTCGATCGTGTCGATAATCGACTTCCGTCCCTCGGACGACGCCGTGATATCGAAAAACACCAATTCGTCCGCCCCCTGCTCGTTGTAGCGCATGGCCAGCTCCACCGGGTCGCCGACATTACGCAAACCGTTCTCCTCCGCCCGACCGAATTGCTGACCGCGGGTCACCCGCCCGTTGTGAACGTCGAGACAGGGAATCACCCGTTTGGCCAGCATCTGTTTCTCCTGATGGTAAGGGCGGGCTTCAGGCCGCACCCAGTCCCGAAAATCGCCTTACAAAATCGTGCGGGGAACGTAGATCTGATCGCCCGGATAGATCGCCGGATCGGTTCCGGTCCCTCGTTGCGCTTGGACGCAATCGACTTGAAAAGTATCCTTGCCCCGGGTAATTCGCACCGCCTTGCGATTCGCGTATTCGGTAAAGCCGCCACACGAATTGATTGCGCTCAGCAACGTCAAGTCCGCCGCGTAAAGCACGCGATTCGGAGTCCGCACCTCGCCCCCGACGCTGACATAACGGTCTCCCGGTAAAATCGTCACGTTGGGATTCGTGTAGATTTTCTGGTCCCGATATGCCGCCGCAATTTCCGCTGCCATTTCAGGACAAGTCTGCCCGGTGAAATGAAACGGCTGGGTCAGGTAGGGCACGACGATATCCCCTGTATCGGGAATCTCCTTTTCCAGAATGTACCCATCGTCCGGCACACCGGCTAATCGAATCACCACATGGTCGCCAGCGCGCATGACATCGCTCTGCCCTGCTGTGGGGGGCGGAGGCGGCGGGGCCACCGGACTTGAGGAGGAAGACATGCACCCGGATAAAAGGGCACAGGCCACGATAGCGCCGAAGCGTTGAAACATCTTCATGGAATGGAGAATCAGAATTCCTCGCTCTGCAAGTCTTTCTTGCGCGAGGGCGATGTGGCGGCGGCGACATGGTTGCCGTTTCCGTTTGCCTTGGCTTTGTTCGCGGTCTTCCGCTTTTTGCTCCCGTCGGCCTTACGATAATAGTTACCGTAATTGCTGTAGTAGTAGTACGAATCGTCGCTCTTGACCGACACGCTGTTCAGTACCATCCCCACGCAATTTCCGTGTACTTCCTCGATCGCACGCTTGGCCCGCAACGAAATCTCCCGCGGATAGCGGCGATGCTGAATCACCAAAATGACGTAGTCCACCTCGCGCGCGATGATCGACCCATCGCTAATCCCAAGCACGGGCGGAGAATCCACCAACACCAGATCGTAACGCTGCTTGAGGTCCTCCAGCATCACCCGGATCTTGTCCCCGGCCAGGACTCCAATCTCCGAGATCGGCATATCGCCTGCAGCCAGCAAATGCAACTTCGGCAACGCCGTCTGCTGGATGCACTCGATCGCCTCGCACTCGCCCCGAAGGTAATTGGAAAGACCCCGATCGTTCGGAAGATTCACCAAATCGTGCAACGTCGGACGGCGCAAATCGCAATCCACCAAAATAACCGATTGCCCCGCCTGCGCACAAACGATCGCCAGGTTATACAACGTCGTCGACTTCCCTTCGCCCGGACCTCCGCTCAAAATCGACAGTGACGGCCCAATCCCGTTTTGCACCTTCAAATCCAGCTTCGCCCGCAAAATGCGATAACCCTCCGCGTGCGGCAACCGCGCCGCATCCTGCGTCATCGGCATCGGGCCGCCCTTGTTCGGAATCACCGTCAATACCGGCAATCCGAGCAGCGACTCGGCATCGGCCATCGTCTTCACGCTCGTATCCAAATACTCGATCAAGAACGCCACGCAAATACCCATGAAAAGCCCCGCCGCCACGCTGGCAATCATGTAGAGCCCCACCTTCGGGGCCGACGGATGCTCCGGCGGCTGCGCCAGCGCTACGATCGTAACCGGGCTTTCCAAAAGCGATTTGTCCGCTTGCAACTCGGTCAAGTGGATATTAAACGCATCCAGCATGCTCTGCTGTTTGGCCAAATCGTCCTTCGCCTCGTAATACGGCTCCAGAAATGCCTGCTGGTCCTCGCGCAGCTTGTCCGTCAAGGTGTTCACCTCGTCTTGCAAGAGAGTCACTCGCGAAGCGGCCATGTCCACCTCGACACCCATCGCCCGACGTTTGCCCGCTATCAAACCCGCAATCTGGCTCTGCATCCGCTCCAACTCGCTCTTCAAGGCCTGCACCCGCGGATGGTTGACCTCGAATCCGTCCTTCAAAAGATTATCGATGTCGCTCTGTTTTTGAAAAGCCTCGTCCCGGAGTCTGCTGATATCGTCGTCCGATTCGTGCTCCCCGACCAGCGTCGTGATGAATTCTTCGTCCGGCAGATTGATCACCTGCTTCATCAACACCGTCCGGGCATCGAGTTGCTCCTTCGCGTCCAACAAATCGTGCTTCCGCGCCTCTAAATCCGCCTCTTCCCGCTCCACTCCGTTCCGGTCCGGAGCTATCTCGACCTTGTCGACATGCGCTTGTTCCCGCAGTTTATCGACCAACGCCCTCTTATCGTCCACCACCGATTGCTGCTGTTGGATCTGGGCCTGCAACGACTCGATGGCCCGCTGGTTCTTTTCATCCATGGCCAGCTCTCGCACCGCCCGGTACCTCTGGGCCACCGCATTCGCGATCGCCGCCGCGTCCTCCGGCACCTGGCTCGTCGCCGTAATCGTAATAATATTGGTCCCCCGCACCGGATCGAAGGTCAAAATCCCCTTCATGTAGTTCAAGGCTTCCAGCGGGGACAACCTCTCCTGCTTCATCTTGAACTGCTTCGCCCATTTCTCGTCGAGCTTGAGATCGGAGATGATCGGCTGCAAAATATCCGGAGACTGCATCTTCTGGTAGTCCGCCTGAAATTCGATCTGGTCCACCGGCATGTTCGGATTGGTGACTCCACTAAAACTCGCCGCATCCGACTTGCCCTCGTGTGAAATCTGGATTTCCGATGACGCCGTGTACGTCTTCGGAATCACCTCTTCGGTCACATACGCCCCGCTCGCCACCGTCAGAATGAATATCGTGAAGATCACCCACAACCGATTGCGGACGATATTAAAATATTCGTGAAAATGAATTGCCTTTTCGGCGTTCTCGACCATAAACGTATTACCTGATGGGTTATTCAGGAACTATAGCATCCGTCCGACCGAACATCAATAAGTCCCGCGAATTCCGACGTAAATCTGATCGCGAGTGTAATCGCGAGCGTTCTGTTGCGAGAATACCCCGTCGAACTCATAACCCAAGCTTAAATCGACCAGCGTGTTCAGGTGATAAACCAACCCGGTGTCCAGCCCGGTATCGTCTTCGCTGAAATTTGGATTCGTCGCTCCAGGCGCGGCCAGATACTGGGTGTATTCGCCATGCGTCAAAATCCCGTCCAAGTGGGCGTTGAGTTTCGGCGTAATATCGTAACTGAAGGTCGTGTCGAATCGATCGGCGATCTGTCCTTCCGCCGAAACCACGTCCGTCGGCACCACGCTGTGCGTATAGTTGAAGTTCAACGAACTGCGCGCTCCCAGCTTCCAAGCCAGCGTCGCCGCCGCGTAAGGCGAACTGGAAGACCCAATCTGCGATGCCGTCGTGTAGGTACCGCCGAGGCGGGCTCCAACGCTCAAGGTCGGCAGGACCTGCCAGTCGAGTCCGGTATTACCCGTATAGGACGTATAGCCGCGGGAAATCTTGTCGTAGGAAATATCGTCGATGATCGCGCCGAAAACCAAGTTTACCTTCGGCAAGATCGCAAACAGGATGCTCTGCGAACCCGTATTTTCGTCATTGTCCTGCCCAAGCGCAATCGACCCCGTCTCGTAGCGAAGAATGGTATTCGCATAAGTCGTGGACGTACCGATCAACGGTGTCCACTGCGCATTGAACCCGAGGTTCACTTGATTGCTGTAGTAAGCGCCGCTGCGATACGGTGTGCCCACGCTCTCGAGAATGCTCGGCTCCGTAAAGTAACGGAACTGCTCCGCCGCCGTCAGGTTGAACCGGTCCGAAAACGAGTGGTTATATTGCAACGCCGCCTCGTGCGTCAGATCCAACGAATCTCCGGGGCGGTTGCTGTAATAAGTCAACCCAAACGTGTAACGCGCCGTAAACTCGCTGTCCTCCAGCGGCAAATCCAACAGGATGCTCGGAGAAATCTCGGTGTTAAAGCTGGCCACTGTATTTGTCTTCGACGTGTAAATGTTATCGTCATAGATTTCCCGCAGCGTCGCCGAAATCGTGAATGGCTTCTTGCTCTCGCTCGTATCGCCCGCCAGATGCTCCGCCGTTGGCAGTTGCGTCGGCTCCGATGCCGGAGTTGTCAGAGAACCGCTCGGCTGCGACGACGAAGAATCCGCCATCGTCGAACGATTTCCTAACAACACGCAGAGGATAAGTAAGCTGACGAAGGGGCGATGTCTGGGCATACTTCCGCCATCAAAGCGATTTTTAAGACTCTTGCAAGGCTCTTTTTACGCATTTCGCTAAAAGAAATGTTACATTCATATGGAGCGCTCCTAAAATCCAACCCACCCTATGGGAATAAATCGCGCCCGCTGCGGAAAAGATTTGCCCCCATCACCACATCACGTTACTCCCTATCTGGGAGGCTCTATGATTCGATCTTTTGTATTCAACGATGGAAAGGTGGTCGCCAGTAACCTCGACACCGATGCCCTGCGCCTCGTCCGCGCCGATAAAGGTCTCCTCATCTGGGTCGATCTGTTCGAACCGACCCCCGAGGAAACCACCTCCATCCTCGAAGACGTCTTCTCCTTCCACCCTCTCGCCATCGAAGACTGCCTCTCCGTCAGCCGCTACCCCAAAATCGAAGACTACGAAGACTACCTCTTCCTCGTCATGCACGCCGTCGCCTTCAACAAGGAAGAACAATTCCGCACCACCGAACTCGACTTCTTTATCGGAAAATCCTTCCTCGTCACCCACCACTCCGAACCCCTCTCCACCGTCACCAGCGCCATCGAGCGCATCCAAAAAAATCCCACCGCCATCACCCGCGGCATGGACCGCCTCGCCCACTTCCTCCTCGACACCATGGTCGATGCCTACCAACCCGTCCTCAAGGACCTCACCCAGGAAATCCGCGCCCTCGAAGACATCGTCTTCATTTCCAATCAGGCCGACTCCAACGCCATCCGCGATTTCCGCGATCGCAAAAACGAACTCTCCGACCTCCAACAAATTGTCCGCCCCCAACGCGACGTCGTCAACCGCCTCGCCCGCGGCGAATTCAAACTCGTCCGCCCCGTCCTCCTCCCCTACTTCCGCGATCTCCTGAGCAACCTTAATCGCATCGACAACACCGCCACCTCCCTCAACGACCAGCTCTACCTCACCCTCGACGTCTTCCTCAACAAAGCTTCCTACCAAACCAACGAAGTCATCAAGATTCTCACCCTCCTCATCGCCATCCTCACCCCCACCGTCATCATCGGCATCTCCTACGCCGAATACCTCGCCCCCCTCGCCCACCGCGTCCCCCACGCCAACCTCCTCGCCCTTGCCCTCAACATTCTCACCGCCGCCGCCCTCGTCTACTGGTTCAAACGCAAACGCTGGATCTGACCCCTCTTCCTTCCCGGCAACCCGCCGCCCCGCCTCACTCCGCCGCCGTGAAAAACACCTTCCTCGATAAACTCCTCAACCGCATCGACCGCGTCGGTCAGGGAGACCTCCAGGCCTATCTCCAGCGCCTCAACAACGAAAAAGGCTTCTTCGAAACCATCTTCAACACCCTCCAGGAAGGCATCGTCGTCGTCGATTCCCACGCAAAAATCCGCTACCTCAACCACGCCGTCACCACCCTCCTCGGCCTCGATCCCGCCCGCGCCCTCGGCACCTCCATGGCCCACCACCTCAAGGAACTCGACTGGCCCAAGATCCTCGCCGAAGGTCGCGTCGTCAATCGCGACCTCGAAGTCTTCTACCCCCAGCAACGCTACCTTAACTTCTACCTCGTCCCCCTCGAAGACACGGAAACCGCCCTCCTCGGCTACGCCCTCATCTTCCACGACCTCACCGAACGCCGCGCCCAGGCCCGCGAAACCCTCGAATCCGAACGCCTCAACGCCGTCACCCTCCTCGCCGCCGGCGTCGCCCACGAACTCGGCAACCCCCTCAACTCCCTCAACATCCATCTCCAGC